>DATKOH010000118.1:0-16164 GCA_035524735.1 Gemmatimonadaceae bacterium | reverse complement strand
TGTTGGTTACTTGATGATCTTCGTCACGACGCCCGCACCCACCGTGCGGCCGCCTTCCCGAATCGCGAACCGGAGCCCCTCATCCATCGCGATCGGCGTGATCAGCTCGATCTCCATCTGGATGTTGTCCCCCGGCATCACCATCTCCGTCCCCGCCGGCAGCTTCACGCTCCCCGTCACGTCCGTCGTCCGGAAGTAGAACTGCGGCCGGTACCCGTTGAAGAACGGCGTGTGCCGCCCACCCTCTTCCTTGGTGAGCACGTACACCTCCGCCATGTAGTGCGTGTGCGGCGTGATCGCCCCCGGCTTCGAGAGCACCATCCCCCGCTCCACGTCCTCCTTCCCCACCCCGCGCAGCAGCAACCCCACGTTGTCCCCGGCCTGCCCCTCGTCCAGCAGCTTCCGGAACATCTCGACGCCCGTCACCACCGTCTTCTTGTCCGACCCGAAGCCCACCAGCGCCACCTCATCGCCCACCTTCACGATCCCGCGCTCGATGCGCCCCGTCGCCACCGTCCCCCGCCCCGTGATCGAGAACACATCCTCCACCGGCATCAGGAACGGCTTGTCCACTTCCCGCTTCGGCTGCGGGATGTAGCTGTCCAGCGCATCCATCAGCTCCGTGATCTTCTTCCCCCACTCGCTGGTCGGGTCGCCGCTCTCCAGCGCCTTCAGCGCCGAGCCCTTGATCACCGGGATCGCGTCCCCCGGGAACTCGTACGCGCTCAGCAGCTCCCGCACCTCCAGCTCCACCAGGTCCAGCAGCTCCGGATCGTCCACCATGTCCACCTTGTTCATGAACACGACGATGAACGGCACGTTCACCTGGCGCGCCAGCAGGATGTGCTCCCGCGTCTGCGGCATCGGCCCATCGGCCGCCGAGACCACGAGGATGGCGCCGTCCATCTGCGCCGCGCCGGTGATCATGTTCTTCACGTAGTCGGCGTGCCCCGGGCAGTCCACGTGCGCGTAGTGGCGCTTCTCCGTGGAGTACTCCACGTGCGCCGTCGCGATCGTGATCCCGCGCTCCCGCTCTTCCGGCGCCTTGTCGATCTGGTCGAAGCGCACGACGTCCGCCAGCCCCTTCTTCGCCTGGATCGCCGTGATCGCCGCCGTCAGCGTCGTCTTCCCGTGGTCCACGTGCCCGATCGTACCCACGTTCACGTGCGGCTTCGTCCGCTCGAATTTCGCCTTTGCCATGATCGCCGTCGTTGCTGTTGGATGTGTGGTGACGTGCTGCCGGACCCCTGCTGCCTCGTGCTCCCTCAGCCCGCAAGCTCGCGATCGGGATTGAACCGATGACCTCACCCTTACCAAGGGTGTGCTCTACCAACTGAGCTACGCGAGCGAACCCGGTGCGACGTGGTGACGCCAAAGGCCGCCGCGGGTGGCCGCGGCGGCCGACCGATCCATGCCTCACCCGCCCTTCGACTGCCTCGTCCTGCGCGCTGCTGCTGCTCGACCCGATCGTGCAAGCGGGAGACGGGGCTCGAACCCGCGACATCAAGCTTGGAAGGCGTGCGCTCTACCAACTGAGCTACTCCCGCACAGGTGCCGCACCGCGATCCGCTTCCACTGCCGGGACACGTCTTGCGCCCCGAGACCACGAACGAATGGTGGGGGAAGGATTCGAACCTTCGAAGGCGTGAGCCGGCAGATTTACAGTCTGCTCCCGTTGGCCGCTTGGGTACCCCACCGCATTCCCGAAAAGGACCGGCTGCCGGACGCGGACTCCCGCGCGACGCGAGCATCCACCACAGAGCTGACGGCGAGAATCGAACTCGCAACCGCCTGATTACAAATCAGGTGCTCTGCCAATTGAGCTACGTCAGCAGACGGCCGTTTTTCGCGAGACTTGAACAGTAACGGAGGAGCCCGCAAGCGTCAAGGCCGCGAGGGGAGCTATCTCTCGCTACCGCAGCTTCTTCCACCGCGTCCCTTGAGGTGTATCCTCGATCGCGATCCCCCGCCCTTCCAGCTCCTTCCGGATCGCGTCCGCCGCCCCGAAATCGCGCGTCGCCCGCGCCGCCCGCCGCGCCCCCAGACGCTCCTCCACCCACGCCGCCAGCTCCGCCGCCACCCCCGGCGCCTCGGGCACGATGTCGAGCACCCCGTTCACCAGCGCGAAGGCCCCCCGCGCGGTCTCGAGCGCGCCGCGGTCGTTCCCCCCGGCGTCCAGCTCCGCGTTCACCCGGTTGATGAACGTGAACAGCGCCCCCATCGCCTCCGGGGCGTTCAGGTCGTCGAAGAAGGCCGCCTTCGCCTCCGACTCCAGCTCCGCCGCCGCCTTCGCCATCGCGGGCGTCCCCCCCGCGGCGCGCGCGAGCCGCTCGGCGAACTCCCCCACGCGGCGCGACGCGGCGATGCTCGCCTCCAGCGCCTCATCGGTGAGGTTGAGCTGCTTGCGGTAGTGCACGTTGAAGACGAAGTGGCGCACCGCCGCCGCCGGGATCTCCTTCTCGCGCAGGTCCGCCACGGTGGCCACGTTGCCCACCCGCTTCGCCATCTTCGCGCCGTCGGTGAGCAGGAACTCGCCATGGCACCAGCAGCGCGCGAAGGGGACGCCGTTCGCCCCCTCGGACTGCGCGATCTCATCCTCGTGGTGCGGGAAGATGAGGTCCACCCCACCGGCGTGCAGGTCGAGGGTGTCGCCGAGGTAGCGCTTGGCCATCGCCGAGCACTCGAGGTGCCAGCCGGGGCGGCCGCGCCCCCACGGGGAGTCCCACGCCGCACCGCAGCGCTCGTCCTCGGGCTTGGCGGCCTTCCAGAGCGCGAAGTCGCGAACGTCTTCCTTGTTGTAGTCGTCGGCGGCCACGCGCGCGCCGGCGCGGATCTCGCGCGTGTCGAGGCGCGAGAGCTTGCCGTACCCCGGGAAGCGCGCGATCGCGAAGTACACCGAGCCATCCTCCGCCAGGTAGGCGAGGCCCTTCTCCTCGAGGCGGCGCACGAGCGCGATCATCTCGGGGATGTGCTCGGTGGCGCGCGGGTAGACCTCCGCGCGCTCGATGCGGAGGAACTCGCGGTCCTGGTGGAACTGCTCGGTGACGGGCGCCGTGAGCTCCGTGATGCCGATCCCCCGCTCCGTCGCGCGCTTGATGATCTTGTCGTCGACGTCGGTGAGGTTCATCACCTGCATCACGTCCCAGCCGCGCAGGCGGATGACGCGCCGCAGCAGGTCCTCGAAGAGGAAGGTGCGGAAGTTGCCCAGGTGCGCGGGGTTGTAGACCGTGGGCCCGCACGTGTACATGCGCACGGTGCGGCCATCGGCGGGCGCGAAGGGTTCGACGCGCCGCGCGAGCGTATTGTAGAGTCGGAAGTCGGTCATCGGGGCCTGCGCGGAAGCTAGGCCCGGCCGGGAGGGGGGTCAACGGAGCGCGTCCTCGGGCTCGGCGACGCGCGCGGTGCGCACGGGCATCACGCGCGCGTGCGCGCGCTCGAGCCGTCCCGCGCGCAAGACGAGCACGCGGGCGCCGGCGGCGGCGAGCGCCCGCGGGTCGCGCGCGGCGGCGAGCACCGCGGCCCCCGACGACCGCCACGCGGCGGCCAGCAGCGCCGCTTCGGGGCCATCGGCGTCGTCGAGCAGGAGGAGCCGCGCGCCGGCGGCGAGCGTGCGGCCGCGGCGCGACGCGAGTTCTGCGGCGCGCAGGTACACACGCCCCCCGGCGGCGGCCGCGCGCCCCCGCCACCGGACGGCACCGGCGTCCGCGCGGGCGAGGCCGGCGGCGCACAGCAGCAGCACCGTCTTCCCCGCCCCCGGCGCCCCGGTGACGCAGACCAGTTCACCGGCGCCGACGCCCAGCGAGACGCCGTCGAGCACGCGCACGCGCGCGGTGCACCCCGGCACGCCGGCCGCGATCGCGCGCCGCAAATCGTCGACGCGCAGCATCCCGCCGGCGCCGTTCACGCGGCGCGCGCGCCGCCGGCACGCTGCTGGAGCTGCGCCCCGGCGATCCCCACGAGGATGCCCGCGATCGCGCCCCAGTCGAGCGAGCGGCTGAAGGCGTTCACGATGCTCGACGCGCCGGCCACGAAGAGGCCGATGCCGAGCAGCATCCCTCCGGCGATCCAGCCGAGGGTGGCCGAGCGGGCGAGCCACGCCGCGACGGCGCGCCCGGCGTAGACGAAGGCCAGCAGGTTGAGCGAGACGCCGAGCGCGAAGCTCACATCGGGCAGCCACTCGGCGGCGAGGCGGCCGCGCACGGGCGACGCGATGATGAGGGCGATGGCGCCGACGATCGCGGCGCCGAGCGGAGTGATCCAGGAGCGCTTCACGGGTGGCCTCCTGCGAGAGCGGGTGGGCGCGCGCGGCCGCCGGCCCGTCGGGCCGGCGGCGCGGGCGCGGTGGTTCACTGCGTGCGGGCCGGGTCCTGCGGGCACCCCGGCATGGTGGGGATCAGCTGGCAGACGACGGGATCGATGCCCGTCCCGCCGCCCGACGAGCCGCCGAATCCGCCCTGCGTGATCGGCGGATCGATGAGGAGGCCGTTCCGGAGCTGGCACGTGTAGAGCGCCATCTCGGCGTTGGTGGCCTTCGTGGCCGCCGCGAGCCAGAGGAAGTAGAGCGCGGGATTCTCGGGGTTCGTCACGAGCGCGATGTCGGCCGCCGCGAGCGCGGCGGTGGCCGCGACGTACTCGAGCCACTCCCTGCGGCACTTGCCGGAGAGGATCTGCGCGTGCGCCTCGCGCGGCGCGAGCGTGCGCACCGCCGCCCGGGCGAGTGCGTCGAAGGCCTCGCGCGAGATGCCGCGCGCCGCGATCTCGGGCGCGCCGGCGGCGGCACCATCGACCTGCATGAGGATGCGCCCATCGCGGAAGGTGCTGTGGCGCGACGCCGCGAGGGTGAAGCCGTTCCCGGCGTGCCGCCACTCGTATTCGCGCGCGTCGGCGATCATGCCGTCGATGAAGTGCCCGACGGCGCGCACGGGCCCGCCGTCCGCGGCGAAGACCCAGACGACGACGTGGCGCTTCCCCGCGTCGTCGGAGAAGGTGGCGGCGCGCGAGCCGCCGCGCGGGCCGAGCTCGCCGCGCATGGCGGAGGCGACGCCGAGGACGCCCAGCGGCGAGGCGGCGCTCTCGTCGCGGGCGACGCCGCCGAGCACGGCGCCGCTCGCCGTCCAGGACGGCAGCGCGCGCGTCTCGATGCCGCGCGGGGTGTGGATGGCGAGGGAGGCGGAGCCGTGGAGGCGGAGCCGCGCCCCCTCGGCGAGCGACGGGGCGCCGCCGGGGGCCGACGGCTGGTCGCTGCAGGCGGCGAGGACCGCCGCGCAGAGGATGGCGGCCGCGCCGCCGGTGTGAAGGAGTCGCATCGGATGCTCCAGGGACCGGACCGTGCCTCGCGTTCCCGCGGTGCCGGGGATCCCGGCCGCCGACCGGGGGGGCGCGCGCACGGCGATGTCGATCGCGGCCCATCCATGGCGCGGCGCGCGGTGCGTCACGCCGCGCCGGCGGGGATCGGCGCGTTCGCTCGCGCCACGATCGCCACCGCCGGCGGCGGAGGGCCCCGGGTGCGGCGCGCTCGGCGGGCGCGCCGTTCCCGGGTGCGCGCACGGTAGCGCGCGGGGCGCCGCGGTCC
Organism: Gemmatimonadaceae bacterium; assembly: GCA_035524735.1. Taxonomy (GTDB): domain Bacteria; phylum Gemmatimonadota; class Gemmatimonadetes; order Gemmatimonadales; family Gemmatimonadaceae; genus DATKOH01. The sequence goes on along the minus strand of DATKOH010000118.1, from coordinate 10,592 downwards.
ATCACCGATGCGACGCGCGCGCGCGCACCGCATTGCGGTGCCCGCGCGCGCGTGGGACCCGGCGGCCGAAGAGCGGGGCTACTGCTTCTTCGCGATCCTCTGCTTCGCGCGCTTCCGGTGGAAGCGGTCGATCGCCTCGGCCACCGGCCCCGGATCGAAGCGCACCGGGTCGGTGGTGGGGAGTCCCGTCTGCTTCGCGATGCGCGCGATCGCCGTCTTCGCGGCGCGCAGCGACAGGTCGTACGTGTTGAGCGACACGGCGATCACGGGCGACTTGCGGAGTGGCGCGAGGATGGCCTCGTGGAGCGCGATGAAGCCGGGGAGCGGCGGGATCGGCACCCAGGTGTTGTTGCCGATGTGCTTCCGCGACGGCTGGTGGCACATGACCATGGCGTCGGGGAGCGAGCCGTGCATGAGTCCCATCGTCACGCCGGAATAGCCGGGGTGGATGATGGAGCCCTGCCCCTCCACGAGCACGATGTCGGCGCCCGGCGCGGCCTCGAGCACGAGACGTTCGGCCGCCCCGGCGATGAAGTCGGCGATCACGGCATCGACGGCGGTGCCCCAGCCCTCGATGAGGATGCCGGTCTGGCCGGTGCCGACGAAGCGGACCTTGCGGCCGGCCGCCTTGAGCGCGTCGCGCACCTGCAGCGCCGCGGTCATCTTGCCGATGTTGCAGTCGGTGCCGACGGTGAGCACCACCGTGGCGCCGGCGCCGCGGACGCGGCCGCCCGCGACGGGGAGGTCCTTGGGCGGCTTGCGCAGGTCGTGGATGGCGACGCCCTTCGCCTCCGCGCGCGCGGCGAACTCGGGATCGTCGCCGATGAAGGTGTGGAGGCCGCTCCAGATCTCGAGCCCCGCGTCGATCGCGGCGAGCACCATCGCGCGCCACTCCTGCGGGAGCCGCCCGCCCATCGGCGCGACGCCGATGAGGAGCGCGTTGGGGGCGGGGCGCCGCGCGAGGCCGGCCGCCACGGAGTCGACGACGGGGATGTCGCCGCCGAAGCCGAGGATCTGCTGCGAGGTCTTCCCCGCACGGCGGGAGTCGATCACCGCGGCCACGCGCTCGGGCGTGTAGCGGATGCAGGAGTTGGCGGTCTTCGAGGTGAGGGGGCCGAACTGCCCCTCGACGAGGATCAGGAAGCGGAGATCGCGCGACACGTTCGCTCTGCGGTCAGGAGGTGGGAGGGGCCGGCGGCGCGGCCTCCGGCGGGGGGGCGGGAACGCGGAAGCGTTCGGTGCGATAGAGGCGTTCGACGACGACGCGCTGCATCAGCACGTGCATCGCCGCCATGATCGGCACCGCGAGGAGCACGCCGAGCGGCCCGAGCAGCCATCCCATGACGAGGATGCCGAACATGGTGATGGCGGGAGGCAGATCGACCTGCACGGACATCACGAGGGGCGAGAGGACGTTCCCCTCGAAGAGATGCACGAAGAGGCCGAGCGCGAGCACGCCGAGCGCGCGGGGCACGTCGCCGTCGCCGCCGAGCACGATGAGGGCGGGGACGATGGTGGCGAAGATGGAGCCGAAGAAGGGGACGAGCGCCGCGGCGAAGGTGAGGACGCCGAAGGCGAGCCAGTACTGGACGCCGAGGAGCTTGAGGCCGACGGCCATCATGGCGCCGAGGATGAGCATGTTGATGAGCTGGCCGACGATCCAGGCGCGCATGGTGCCGCCGAGGTCGTGGAGGATGCCGCGCACGAAGGTACGCTCGCGGGGCGGCACGTAGGCGACGGCGGCGTCGACGTAGCGCGCGGGGTCGGCGGCCATGTAGATGGCCATCACGGCGGCGGAGGCGGCGGCGAGGGCGCGCGGGGCGTAGCCGTAGAGGCGGAGCGCCATCCCGGAGACGATGGCGTCCATCTGCGCGGCGACCGCCTGCACGGCGCGGTGCTGTCCCGGCGGATAGACGGCGGCAAGGCCGGGGACGCGCGCGGCGAGATCATCGAGCGCGCTCTCGAGGTGCGCGATGGTGTCGGGGAGCGAGGCGCCGAGGGCGCCGAACTGGCGCGCGACGGGGGGCCAGATGAGAATGATGGTGAGCGCCGAGAGCCCGATGGTGAAGAGCACGGCGCCGGTGAGGGCGACCCATCGGCGGATGTGCGCGCGGCGGACGGCGAAGTCGGCGATGGCGTCGAGGTAGACGGCCATCAGCACGGCGAAGAAGGCGAGCAGCCAGAGCTCGGCGGTGCGCCCGAGGACGAAGAGCGCGAGGGCGGTGAAAACGATGGCCGCGAGCAGCCCGCCGAGGCGGGGCCGCTCGGCGGGGGGAGCGGTCATGCCTTCTTCTTCTCCCCGGGGGCGTCCTCGATCTCGGCGTGCACGGTCTCCTCGAGCTTGCCGCCGGCGCCGATCTGCTTGGCGGGGGCGGAGGCGCCGGGGCCGAGGAGGCCCATCTTCTGCTTGAGCGCGAGGAGCTGCGCGTCGGCGCTCGCGGCGCCGGCGCCCTTCTCGAGCACCTTGAAGTCCTTGGCGAGCCGGTCGCCCGAGAACTCCTCGTCGATCTCGGTGTTGGCGATCACGCGGCGTTCGTTGTCCTCGATCCGCGCCTCCATGCGCGAGAAGGCCTCGAAGGCGGACTTCTCGGACATCGACGACATCGTCTCGGCGATGCGCTTCTGCGCCTCGGCGCGCTTCTGCCGCGCGATGAGCAGGTTCTTCTTGCGCTTCGCCTCCTCGATCTTGTCGTTCAGGTCGCGGAGCGAGTTCTTGAGCTTCTCGGTCTCGGCCTGGTGCTGCTGCCAGGTGGCGAGGAGCGCGGCCGCGTGCGCCGCGTGCTCGGCGTTGCGGACGAGCGCCTGCTTCGCGAGGTCGTCCCGCCCCTCGCGCACGGCGAGCATCGCGCGCTGCTCCCACTCGTCGGCGGTGCGCTGCTCGCCGTCGGCCTGGTCCTTGAGCCGCTTCTCATCGGCGATCGCGCCGGCCACCTGCTGCTTGGCCTTCCCCAGCTGGGAGCGCATGTCGATGAGGATCTGGTTCAGCATCTTCTCCGGGTTCTCGGCCCGGGAGATGAGGTCGTTGATGTTCGACTTGAGGACGGTCGAGATCCGGTCGAGTATGCCCATGGTCAGCGAGCCTCGCGGAACGGGGCGAGCTCGCGCAGGTGCGACGCGAGCGCGAGCGTCATGGATTCGAACGCGGCGAGGAACTCCTCGTAGTCGAGGTGCCCGAGCTCGAGGGCCTCGGTGAGGACGACGGCGTCCCCCTCGATGCCGTAGGAGCCGTGCACGAGCTCGCCGGCGTTGTATTCGAGCAGACGGCGCGCGAGGGTGCCGAAGCGGCCTTCGTCCTTCGGGAGGTCCATCACCTTCACGCGCAGGAGGACGACCGGCGGCGAGTAGTGCACGACGACGTCGGCGTCGAGCGCGCCCCCCGGCTTGACGAGCCACATGCCGGGATTGATCTCGGTGTGGCTCGCGCCGTCGATGCTGAGGCGGTCGAGGAACCCTTCGAGCTCTTCCTTGGACACCATGACGGGCACCGTGGCGGCGGTGGGGCGACTCGCGGCGCGCCGTGCGCCGCTCCTGCTCCCTCTACGGCCGGGCGCGCGCGCCTGTTTCGCGCGCGGCCCTCGGGGCGGAATCTAGCGTCCTCCGGCGGCGGGCGACAGCCGCGCGGCGCTGGCGGGGGCCGCGGGGGCGGGATACGTTGGCGCATCGCAGTTCCCGGGGCGTCCCATGCGCAGGCTGCTGGCCCTCACGATGCTCGCCGGCGCGGCCTCGCTCGCCGCGCAGGAGCCATCCGCCGCGGTCACCCCCGACACGAGCTGGATCGCCCCCGGCGACGCCGTGCGCATCACGGCGGACTCGCTCGGCCTGAAGGACTGGCACGGGCACTACGTGGCGGCGCTCCCGGACTCGGTGGTGGTGCGCGGCGCGGATGGCGCGGAGCGCCGCATCCCGCTCTGGCAGATCAATGAGTTCCTGGTGAACCACGGGAACCGGCCGCCCCAGGGACAGGCGGGGATGGGTGCGGTGATCGGCGGGCTCGCGGGCGCCGGCATCGGCGTGCTCGTCGGGACGCACGGGGACAACAGCGGCTGCGTCGCCGAGGGGGCCACGATCCTCGACTGCACGAGCGATCAGTACAAGGACGGCGCGATCGGGCTGGGGATCGGGCTCCTCGTGGGCGCGGGGGTCGGCGCACTCATCAGGATCACGCCCTGGCAGTACGTGCCGATCATCCCGCCGCCGGAGGTGGCGACGCGCCTCACCCCGCGCGGCGACCCGGCGCTCGTGCTCGCCTTCCGCTTCTAGCGGGTCAGCCCTCGGAGCGGCGGATCTGCACGAGCCGCTCGCGCGCGAGGCGGCGTCCGGTGGGGGTGGCGGCGAGTCCGCCCCCCGCGGTCTCGCGGTAGCGCACATCCATGGTGCGGCCGACCTCGCCCATCACGTCGATCACCTCGTCGACGGGGATGGCGAAGGTGACGCCGGCCATCGCCATCTCGATGCCGGCGAGCGCGATCGCGGCGCCCGTCGCGTTCCGGTAGACGCAGGGGAGTTCCACGAGCCCGCCGAGCGGATCGCAGATGAGGCCGAGCATCCCCTGCATGGTGAGCGCGATGGCGTGCCCGCTCTGCGACGGCGTGCCGCCGAGCATCTCCACGGCGGCGCCGGCGGCCATCGCGGCGCCGGCGCCGGTCTCCGCCTGGCACCCGCCCTCCGCGCCGGAGAGCGACGCGCGCTCGGCGATCACGGCGCCGATGAGCCCGGCGGCGGCGAGCGCGTCGATGAGCCGCTCGTCGGGGAGCGAGCGCGCGTCGGCGAGGGCGGTGAGCACGGCGGGCAGCACGCCCGCGCCCCCAGCGGTGGGCGCGGCGACGATCACCCCCATGGCGGCGTTCACTTCCTGCACGGCGAGCGCGCGCGCGAGGACGTCGCGGAAGATCGTGCCGGCGAGCGGGCCCGGCGGCCCGGCGCGGAGCTTCGCGGCGTCGCCGCCGACGAGCCCGGAGGCCGAGCGGAGGTCCCCCTCGAGCCCGCGCCCCGTGGCGCCGCGCATCACGGCGAGGGCGCGCGCGAGGGCGTCGCGGATCTCGGAGACGGGGCGCCCCTGGTCCTTCGCCTCGGCGTCGAGCGCGACGCGCGAGAGCGTGACCGCGCGCGCTTCCGCATCGCGGATGGCATCGGCGAGCGCGCGGTACATGCTAGGCGCTCACCTTGTCGAGGCGGCGCGCCCAGCGCACCCAGTCGAGGCGCTCGATGGCGGCGATCGCCGCCTCGCTCGGCGCCTCGTCGCACTCGATGACCATGAACGCGTCGCCGCCGCGCGCCCGCCGCGTGAGGCGCATGGTGGCGAGGTTCACCTTCTCCTCGGCGAGGATGCCGGCGATGCGCGCCACCGAGCCCGTGCGGTCCTCGGCCACGAGCACGATGGTGTGCAGATTGCCGCTCACCTCCACCGGGTAGTCCTCGATGCGGGTGAGGGAGATGCGCCCGGCGCCGAGCGAACTGCCGGTGACGGTGCGCGTCACGCCGCCGCGGGAGAGGGTGAGGCGCACGGTGTTGGGGTGCGCGTCGTCGTCGATGGTGGTCTTCTCGAAGCGCCAGTCGAGCCCCTCGCGCGCCATGATGTCGAGGGCGTCGCGCAGGCGCTCGTCGTCGGGGCGGAAGCCGAGGAGGCCGCCGGCGATCGCCTTGTCGGTGCCGTGCCCCTCGCCGGTACGCGCGAAGGAGCCGTGCAGCTCGACGCGCGCCGATTCCGGGGTGCCGCCCACGAGGCCGCGCGCGAGGAGGCCGATGCGGCAGGCGCCCGCGGTGTGCGAGCTGGACGGCCCGACCATCACGGGGCCGATGATGTCGAGGAGGGAGACCATCGCTCAGCCCGCGCGGCGCGCCGGCGCGCCGAGCACGGCGCGCAGCGAGCGTCCGGTGTGCGAGGCCTCCACGCGCGCGACGGTCTCCGGCGTCCCCTGCGCGACGAGCGCGCCGCCGCGCGCGCCCCCCTCGGGGCCGAGATCCACGATCCAGTCGGCGGTCTTGATCACGTCCAGGTTGTGCTCGATCACGAGCACCGAGTTGCCGCGGTCGACGAGCCGGTGGAGCACCTGCAGGAGCATGCGCACGTCCTCGAAGTGGAGGCCGGTGGTGGGCTCATCCAGAATGTAGAGGGTGCGCCCGGTGTCGCGCTTGGACAGTTCGGTGGCGAGCTTCACGCGCTGCGCCTCGCCGCCCGAGAGGGTGGTGGCGCTCTGGCCGAGGTGCACGTAGCCGAGGCCGACGTCCACGAGCGTGTCGAGCTTCTGCCGGATGCGCGGCTGGTGCTCGAAGAACTGCGCGGCATCCTCCACGGTGAGATCGAGCACCTCCGCGATGTTGGCGCCGCGGAAGCGCACCTCGAGCGTCTCGCGGTTGTAGCGCTTCCCCTTGCAGACCTCGCACGGCACGTAGACGTCGGGGAGGAAGTGCATCTCGATCTTGACGAGGCCGTCGCCCTGGCAGGCCTCGCAGCGCCCGCCCTTCACGTTGAAGGAGAAACGGCCGGGGCCGTAGCCGCGGATCTTCGCGTCGGGGAGCTCGGCGAAGAGCTCGCGGATGGGGGTGAAGAGCCCGGTGTAGGTGGCGGGGTTGGAGCGCGGGGTGCGGCCGATGGGGCTCTGGTCGATGTCGATCACCTTGTCGATGTGCTCGAGGCCGGTGATCCGGTCGTGCGCGCCCGGGATGACGCGCGCGCGATAGAAGTGGCGCGCGAGGGCGCGCTGGAGGATGTCCTCCACGAGGGTGGACTTCCCCGAGCCCGACACGCCGGTGACGGCGACGAAGAGGCCGAGGGGGATGGCGACATCGAGCCCGCGCAGGTTGTGTTCGCGGGCGTTCGCGATGCCGAGCGCGAATCCCTCGCGCGGCGCGCGGCGCGCCGCGGGCACGTCGATGCGCATCGCGCCGCTCAGGTAGCGGCCGGTGAGGGAGGCGGGGTTGGCCTCGATCTGCGGCACGGTGCCCTCGGCGACGACGAGGCCGCCGTGCCGTCCGGCGCCCGGGCCGAGGTCGATGACGTGGTCGGCGGCGCGCATCGTCTCCTCGTCGTGCTCCACCACGATCACCGTGTTGCCGAGGTCGCGCAGGCGGCAGAGGGTGGCGAGGAGCCGCGCGTTGTCGCGCTGGTGGAGGCCGATGCTCGGCTCGTCGAGGATGTAGAGCACGCCCACGAGCCGCGAGCCGATCTGCGTGGCGAGGCGGATGCGCTGCGCCTCGCCGCCGGAGAGCGACTCGGCGCTGCGGCCGAGCGTGAGGTAGTCGAGGCCGACGTCGACGAGGAAGCGGAGGCGGTCGCGCACTTCCTTGAGGATGGGGCCGGCGACCTCGGGATCGAGCCCGGGGCGCCCGTTCGCGCGCAGCGGCACCGCGTCGAAGAAGGCGCAGGCGTCGGCGACGGAGAGCTCGACGAGCTCGCCGATGTTGCGGCCGTGCACGGTGACGGCGAGCGATTCCGGCTTCAGGCGGCGGCCGCCGCACGCGGCGCACGACTGCTGGATCATGTACTCGCTGAGCTCGTCGCGCACGGCGTCGGAGGCGGTCTCCTGGTAGCGCCGCTGGACGTTCGCGAGCACGCCCTCCCACGCGCCCACGTAGTCGCCCTTGAACGCCGGCGATTCCACGTGGAAGGTGGTCTTCCGGCCGCCCGTGCCGTGGAGCAGCACCTCGCGCACCTTCGCGTGGAGCGCGCCCCACGGGGCGTTGAGGTCGAACTTGAACTGCTTGGCGAGCGCGGGGAGGATCGTCTTGCGCAGGTGCCCGGCGGGCTCGCCCCAGGGGAGGATCACCCCTTCGAGGATGGAGATGCTCGGATCGCCGAGGATGAGCTCCTCGCTCACCGTGCGCTCGGTGCCGAGGCCGCCGCATCGCGGGCAGGCGCCGAAGGGGGAGTTGAAGGAGAACTGCCGCGGCTCGAGCTCGGCGAGGGAGATGCCGCAGTCGGGGCAGCCGTAGCGTTCCGAGAAGAGTTGCGCGGCGCCGCCGTCGGCGCGCTGCACCTCGGCGAGGCCGTCGGCGAGCTTGAGCGCGGTCTCGATGGAATCGGTGAGACGCCCGCGGTCGGCGGCGCGCACGACGAGGCGGTCGACCACGACGGCGATGCTGTGGTTCTGCTGCCGGTTGAGCTTGGGGGCCTTCGCGAGCTCGACCACCTCGCCGTCGATGCGGGCGCGCACGAATCCCTGGCGGCGGGCGTCGGCGAGGAGGTCGCGGAACTCCCCCTTGCGTCCGCGCACGAGCGGCGCGAGGACCTCGATGCGCGTCCCGTCGGGCCAGGCGAGCACCTGGTCGGCGATCTGCGTGGCGCTCTGGCGCTCGATCGCGCGGCCGCACTTGGGGCAGTGCGGGGTGCCGGCGCGCGCGAAGAGGAGGCGCAGGTAGTCGTAGACCTCGGTGACGGTGCCGACGGTGGAGCGCGGGTTGTGCGCGGCGCTCTTCTGCTCGATCGAGATCGCGGGGGAGAGCCCCTCGATCGCGTCGACGTCGGGCTTCTCCATGAGGCCGAGGAACTGGCGCGCGTACGCCGAGAGGGACTCGACGTAGCGGCGCTGCCCTTCGGCGTAGATGGTGTCGAAGGCGAGCGAGCTCTTGCCCGAGCCGGAGAGCCCCGTGATGACCGTGAGGCGGTCGCGGGGGATCTCGACGTCGATGTTGCGGAGGTTGTGCTCCCGCGCGCCGCGGACGATCAGCCGCTCTTCTGGCATAGCATGGAAAAGTGCCTCGGGGGGCGGGCGCGGACAAGCCTCGGGGCGCCGGGCGCCCGGCTTGCCGGGGCGGCGCTCGGTCGTCCTGGAGCGGGACGCCGCGGGCGAGGCGCGCGGCGTCCGGCGTGCATAGATTGTCACATCCCCACTGGAGCCGCCGATGCCCCAGCCCGAAGCCCTGGTCGTCATGACCACGGTCGCGAACGATGAGGAAGCGGCGCGCCTCGTGCGCGCGCTCCTCGACCGCCGGCTGATCGCCTGCGGCACCATCGTCCCCGGCGCCCGCTCGCTGTACCGCTGGGAGGGGAAGGTGGCCGACGAGCAGGAAGTGGTCGTGCTCCTCAAGACGCAGAGCGCTCGACTGGACGCGCTGGAGGTGGCGTTCGGCGAGCTGCACCCGTACAAGGTGCCGGAGCTGCTCGCGCTGCGAGTGGGCGCGGGGCTCGCGCGATACCTGGACTGGATCGCCGCCGAGACCTCGGTCGCCCTTGGTTGACGCGCGGGGGCCGGCGCGCGGCGCCGGGAGGGGGCGGTGAGCCGCCGCGCGTGGGTCGCGGTGGCGATCGTCGTCGCGTGGCTCGCGGGGATGGCGATGCTCGTGCGGCGCCAGTTCTTCCGCGGCGAGGCGGAGCGGATGGCCCAGGCCGGGCTGCTGATCGCGCCGGGCGCCGAGTACTACACGGTCACGAAGGACACCGCGCGCGTGGGCTATGCGTCGTCCACGCTCGACACCTCCACGACGGGGATCCACCTCACGGAGTTCCTGCTCACGGAGAGCGCCGAGTCGGCCGGGGTGCGGCGCCTCGCGGCGCGCTCGCTCGTGAACCTCACGCGCGCGATGCGGCTGGTGAACTTCCAGTTCGAGATCGGCGAGAGCTACCAGCCGTACAAGGTGTTCGGCCGGGTGGAGCGCGACTCGACGCTGGTGGTGATCGTGACGGCCGGGAGCGCGCGCCCGGACACGACGCAGGTGCCGCTGCACGCGCCGCTGATGCTGCCGACCACGATGCCGCTCCTGATGGTGCTGGAGCAGCGCCCGAAGGTGGGGCGGCGGCACGTGTTCACGGTGTACGACCCGCTCTCGGGCACGGTGGACGTGGACACGGTGCGCGTGCGCGCCGAGTCGCTGTTCGTCGTCACCGACAGCGCGGCGCTCGACGCCGCGAGCGGCCGCTGGTCCGCGGCGCACCAGGACACCGTGCGGGCGTGGCGGCTGGAGACGAGCGGCGGGAGCGGGCTCGCCTCGGGATGGGTGGACGAGAAGGGGCGCCTGGTGCAGGCGGCGCCCCTCGGCCGCTTCCTGCTGCGCCGCACCGCGTACGAGATCGCGTTCCAGAACTGGAGCTTGGACACGAAGGAGCATCCGCGCACGATCCTCCCGCCCCCCGGGGCGGTGGCCGCCGCGCGTCCCTGACCACGACCTCCGCCCCGGATCGCCGATGGAAGCGATGATCCAGATCAAGGCCCTCACGAAGAAGTACGGCACCTTCACCGCGGTGGACGCCATCGACCTCGAGGTGCCGCGCGGGCAGCTCTTCGGCTTCCTCGGCCCGAACGGCGCCGGGAAGACCACGACGCTGCGCATGATCGCGGGGATCCTGCGCCCCACCGCGGGCACGGTGCGCATCGACGGGATCGACATCGCGCAGGATCCCGCGGCGGCGAAGGCGGTGATGGGGTTCATCCCCGACCGGCCGTTCATCTACGAGAAGCTCACGGGCGGCGAGTTCCTGCGGTTCGTGGCGGGGCTCTACGGGCAGTCGGGGCCGGTGGTGGAGCACCGGATGACCGAGCTGCTCACGCTCTTCGACCTCCTCGAATGGAAGGACGAGCTCGTGGAGAGCTACAGCCACGGGATGCGGCAGAAGCTCATCATCGCGAGCGCATTCCTGCACCGCCCCGCGGTGATCG
>DATKOH010000117.1:0-10163 GCA_035524735.1 Gemmatimonadaceae bacterium | reverse complement strand
CGATCCCGACCGCGACCTCGACCCGGGGCGCATCTCGCCAAAGATCACGTCGGTGTTCTCGCTCTCCCTCGGCCAGGTGCTCGTGGTGCGCAAGGTGAGCGTGGACAGCGCGCGGTTCGTCGTGGGAGCGGGGGAGTTGCCGATCCGTTTCACCGTCACCCGCCCGGCGCGCGTGCGCACGCGCATCGCGGGCATGGGGCGCGAGGTCACCGTCGATTCCTCCGTGATCACCGGCACCGTGACCGTGGACTGGAAGGGGCTCATGGGCGATGGCCGGCCGCCGGCGAGCGGCGCGTACCGCCTGATCGTGAGCGCCGGCACCGGCGCCGATGTCTACGAGCGCGCGCTCCCCCTCCGCATCACCGCCGCGCCGGTGGACACGCTCGCGCACCTCACGTCCCTCCCCGGCTACGCGCTCCTGCCGGAGATGACCGAACCGCCGCGCACGTGGAAGCCGTTCGGCATCGCGGCGCTCGTCACCGCGGGCGTCGCCGGCACCGCGATCGCGCTGCAGAACTCCAAGCTGGGCAGCGCGCCGCAGACGCCGGTCGTCGTCGCCGGGGGCGTGGCGCTCCTGTTCGGCGGCCTTGCGGTGGCGCAGAAGCCGGCGCCCGTTCCGAACACCGCGAACATCCGCTACAACAACCTCGTGAAGGAGCAGCTCGCGAAGCGGAACGCGGAGATTGCGCAGGAGAACGTGCGCCGCCGCACGGAGGTGCAGATCACGATCGCACCCGACACCGCCGCGGGAGGCGCCCGATGAGGACGCGACTCGCCGCCGCGGCCGCCACGGCTCTCCTCCTCGCCACGCCGCTCGCCGCTCCCGCCGCCGCGCAGCGGTTCAGCGTGGGCGTCGGCGCCGCGAACGGCACGTACCAGGAACAGGGCGACGCGCTCGCGTTCACCGGCTGGGGCCCCGAGATCACCGCCACCGCCGCCGCCGCCCGCTGGCAGCTCTGGATGAACCTGCTGCGCATCTCCTACAAGCCGACCAGCGGATCCGCCGGCGCGGAGCCCTTCGACCTCACGCTGTTCGACGGCCGCGTGCGCTATGCCTTCGACTCCACCTGGTCCGCGGAGATCGGCTACCAGCAGCAGAACGTGGCGCCGAGCGACGCGGCGCAGCAGGTGCGCGTGATCCCGGTGGGCGGCCGCGTGGGCTTCACCCTCGCACCGGGCGCACGGATCTCGGCGAACGTCGACTACCTCGCCGCCGCGCGCTTCTCGGGCGGGGGGAGCGCCCCCTTCGCGATGGAGGTGGGGCTGCAGGCCTACTACGCCCCCGGCGCCGGCGCGCTGCGCTTCACCGTGGGCTATGCCTTCGACCGGATCGACCGCCAGACGACGAGCGCCGGCGGCACCCTGCCGGTGCCCATCCAGAGCTCCGTCGTGCAGCTCGGACTGGCGCTGACCTTCTAGGCCTTCAGCTGGCGCACGATCCCCTCGGCGCGCCGCGAGATCGTCCACGCCGTCCCGATCACCACGATGAGCAGCGCGGGGACCATCGCCCACCCCGGGCGGAAGATCGCGTTCTGCACCCCCGCCGCGATCGCGCCGAAGGTGATCACGTACATCCGCGGCTGCCGGCCGAAGGGGCCCGTGAACAGCTGCGGGAGCCCGAGCGAGCCGCCGATCACGCGCACGTACTCGCAGAACACCGCGAGCAGCGCGGCGCACCATCCGAGGTCCGCACCGCCGGGAAGGAAGATGTCCACGGAATAGCCGACCCCCACCAGCACCACCGCGTCGGAGAAGGTCGCGAGCCCCTCGGCGAAGAAGGCATCGAGGCGCGAGCGCGCCATCCCCGTCACCATCAGCATCCCGCCCAGCAGCTCGAAGAGGAGGCGGATCTGGATGCCGAGCGCGCCGGCCGCCCACCAGACCTCCGGCCGCCCCGAATACGGGACGTTGTAGAACGCGATCCCGGCGAGCATCGCGAAGAGCGCGGCGAGCAGCGCCATCACGAGCGGGCGGACCCCCCAGCGCTGCAGCGTGCGCGTGAGGCCGACCGCCCACCACGTCTCGCGCGCCGTGAGGATGCGGCGCGCCCTGCCGGTGGGGGATTCCATGTCGGGACAGGGTAGAGGGTTAGGGGCAGCTCCAGGTCCTTGAAATGGGACGAACAGGGTGGCGTCCGGGTCAGCACGGGCGAAGGGGAATCCCTACCCGGCACGCCCTCGGGACAGCTACCGCCGGGGCCCGCGTCATCCCACCGTAGAGTGGGCTCAACAGGAGGGTCCCATGCTCGCCCGAGACATCATGACCGTGAACCCCACCGTGGTGACGCCGGACGATTCCATCCCGCGCGCGGCGGCGCTGATGGCGGAGATGGACGTGGGTCTCGTGCCCGTGGTCAGCGAGCTCGACCGGAGCAGGTTGCTCGGCGTGATCACGGACCGGGACATCACGCTGCGTTGCGTGGCGGAGGGGCATCCCGCGTCGGAGTGCCTCGTGCGCCACCACATGACGGCGGCGCCGATCGACACCGTGACGCCGGAGTCGGGGGTGGAGCACGTGCTCGCGCTGATGGAGCGCGACCAGGTGCGCCGCATCCCGGTGATGGAGGGAGGGAAACTGGTCGGCATGATCTCGACCGCGGATGTCGCGCGCCACTGCGGCCCGCGGCACGCGCAGCAGCTCGAGGAGATGATGGAGGCGATCTCGGCGCCCGCCGGCGCGGCACGCAAGCCGGCGCGCAAGGCGGTGAAGCACGCCGCCCCGGATCGGACGGCCCGTGGTCGGAAGCGTACGAAGGCCGCCCGGTGAGTGGGGCGCCGCTGCGCGCGTGAGCGCGCGCCCCTTCGCCGACCGAGTGGAGGCGGGGCGCGCGCTCGCGGCCGAGCTCGCGGGGTGGGCGGGACGCGATGACGTGATCGTGCTCGCCCTCCCCCGCGGCGGCGTGCCCGTGGCCGCGGAAGTGGCGCAGGCCCTGGGCGCACCGCTGGACGTGTTCCTCGTGCGGAAGCTCGGCGTGCCGGGACACGAGGAACTCGCGATGGGGGCGATCGCGAGCGGCGGGGAGCCGTTGCTGAACGAGGAGACCGTGCGCGCGCTGGGGATCACCCCCGAGCAGGTCGCGCGGGTGGTGGCGGCGGAGCGCGCGGAGCTCGCCCGGCGGGAGCGGGAGTACCGCGGCGCGCGCCCCGCGCCCGAGTTGCGGGGGCGCACGGTGATCCTGGTGGACGACGGTCTCGCGACCGGCTCCACGATGCACGCGGCCGCTCTGGCCGTGCGCCGGGCGGAGCCGGCGCGGATCATCGTCGCGGTGCCGGTGGCGAGCGAGGACGCGTGCGAACTCCTGCGCGACGCCGCCGATGAAGTGGTGGCGGTGGCGACGCCGGAGCCGTTCTACGCCGTGGGCGCCTGGTACGCGGACTTCACGCAGACCACGGACGCCGAGGTGCGCGCGCTCCTCGCGCGCTGATGCACGACGCCCCGCCGGCGATCGGCCGGCGGGGCGTCGTGCGTCCCGCGCGGAACGGCCGGGCCGCTAGAACGACGAGCCCGGCTGTTCCCCCTTCTTCGGCGGGAACTGCGAGAACATCTGGCTCATCGCCTCCTGCAGCTGCTGCGCGCGGCCGCTGAAGTCGTCGGCGAGCTCCGCCTTCGCGTTCGAGCGCCAGACCATCTCGTTCAGCTTCGGGTCCACGAGCACGACGATCAGGTTCCCGTTCGGGACCTGCTGCGCGGTGGTGGTCGAGTAGCCCACGCCGCCGCCGCAGCCGTAGCAGCCCCAGCCGCCCCACCCGTACCCGTAGCCGTAGCCGTAGCCCGTCGAGACGGTGGTGTACTGCGTGGTGGAGTGCACGCTGGCGCGGAAGGTGACGTAGAGCTGCGGGTCGGCCGTCACTTCCTTCAGCCCCTTCTTCTGGAGCTGCTTGTCGAGCGCGGCCTTGATGTTCTGCTGCGCGAAGGGGGAGAGGTCCTTGTCCACCGTGTCCGGCAGCCAGGCGTAGGTCTTGTACGTCGTGAAGTCGAGCGAGGTGTTCCAGTCCGTGTTCACGGTCACGGAGCTGCAGGCGCCGAGGACGGCGGCCACGGCGAGCGAGACGAGAGCCCTGCGCGGGAAGAGGGACACGGTGGGATCCTGGTGCGGGTGGCCGGGCGCGCGCCCGGAAGAACGTCGTCCTGACAATACGCGGGCGGGGGAACGAAGTTCCGTCCCCCCGCCCGTCGAAAGCTATCCGTGTGCGGTGCGGACCGGGAGTCCGCCCCGCGCCCGTGCTAGAAGTTGCTGTTGCTCGGCATCTCCCCCTTCTTCGGCGGGAATTGCTGGAACATCTGCTGGATCGCCTGCTGCACGAGCTGCGCGTTCGACTGGTTGTCGCTCAGCTGCGAGTCGGCCTCGCCGCGCCACACCAGCTGGTTGAGCTTCGGATCGACGATCGCGATGGTGAGGGCGCCGATCGGGATCTGCGTCTGCGTGGTGGTGGAGTAGCCCACGCCGCCGTAGCCCCAGCCGCCCCACGCCGGGCCGTAGCCGTAGCCGCCCGTGCTCACCGTCTGGTACTGCGTCTGGCTGCTGAGGTTCACGCGGTAGATCACGATGAGCTGCGGGTTGAGCGTGTCGCGGGTGAGCCCCTTCGACGCGAGCGTGGTGGCGATCTCCTGGCGGATGCGCTCCTGCGTGAAGGTCGAATAGGGGAGCGTGTCGTTCTTGAAGTTCCAGGTCTTGTACTGCGTGAAGTCGATGGTGGTGTTCCAGTCCGAATTCACGGTGAGCGTGCTGCAGGCGCCCAGGACGGCGGCGGCGGCGAGCAGCGCCAGGGAACGGCGGGGAAAGGCGAGCGTCATGCGGACTCCTCGTACGGTTGGGATGCGGACCGGAATGCCGTGGGATCGGGACGGGAGCGCCGGTGACGCCCCCGCTTCTCTAAGATTGCTCCAATCCGGGCCGGAGCGCCAGAAGCGCCCGCGTCGGACGCGGCGCGCTCAGGATCCGCGGTAGGTGCAGCCGGTGGTGCAGGTCTCGCGGATGGTGACGGCGGACAGTCCCGGCAGGCGGGGCGCCAGCCGCTCCCAGACCCAGCGCGCGAGCACCTCGCTGGTGGGGTTCTCCAGCCCTTCGATGTCGTTCAGATACCGGTGGTCGAGGCGTTCCACGAGGGGGCGCACCTGCTCCGCGACGTCGGCGAAGTCCATCACCCAGCCGCTGCGCGCGTCGACGGGGCCGGTGACGTGCACCGTCATGGCGAAGGAGTGCCCGTGCAGGCGCGCGCACTTGTGCCCCTCGGGGACGTTGGGCAGCCGGTGCGCCGCCTCGAAGGTGAATTCGCGGAAGATCTCCATGGGCCGGGCTAGGGGAGTCCGATGACCTTATGCATCTGCAGGCTGAGACGCCAGCGCGGATGCTCCAGGCAGTAGCGCGCCGCGAGCGCGGTGTTCCGCTCGCGCTCGGGGCCGTCCATGGGCTGCAGGGAGAAGCGCGCGAAGGCGAGCCCCTCGAAGCGCTCGGGGGGCGCCTCGGGCTGCGGATAGACGAGCTTCAGCTCGTCGCCGCGGGTGACGGCGAGCGTCGTGCCGGCCTTGGGGCTCACGCAGAGCCAGTCCACGGGCGCCGCGAGCGGCACGGTGCCGTTCGTCTCGATCGCCACGCGGAAGCCGCGCGCGTGCAGCGCAGCGACGAGCGGCGCGTCGAGCTGGAGCGCCGGCTCGCCGCCGGTGCACACCACGAGGCGCTCACCCCCCTCGCCGGCGGGCCATCGCGCCTCGACGGCGCGCGCGAGCGCGTCCGCCTCCGCGAACTTCCCGCCGCAGGGGCCGTCGGTGCCCACGAAGTCGGTGTCGCAGAAGGTGCACGTGGCGCTCGCGCGGTCCTCTTCGCGGCCGCTCCAGAGGTTGCACCCCGCGAAGCGGAGGAAGACGGCGGCGTGCCCCGCCTGCGCGCCCTCCCCCTGCAGCGTGTAGTAGACCTCCTTCACCGCGTACGTCACGGCGCCGCGTACGGGATGGGGTCCGTCGTGCCCGCCTGCGCGAAACCGCGGCGGCGGAGCAGGCAGGCATCGCAGCGGCCGCAGCTCTCCCCCGTGGGGAGCGGATCGTAGCAGCTGCGCGTGAGCGCGTAGTCGACGCCGAGCGCGAGGCCGCGCTCGATGATCGCCTTCTTGGTGAGGTGGAGGAGCGGCGCGCGGATGCGGAGGCGCGCCCCCTCCACGCCGGCGCGCGTGGCGAGGTTCGCCATGCGCTCGAACGCCTCGAGGTAGTCGGCGCGGCAGTCGGGATAGCCCGAATAGTCGAGCGCGTTGACGCCGATGTAGATGTCGCGCGCCCCGGCGGTCTCGGCGAGCGCGAGCGCGAAGGAGAGGAAGATCGTATTGCGCGCCGGGACGTAGGTGATGGGGATGCCGCCGCCGATCTCCTCGGCGCGGTCGTGCTTCGGCACCGGCGCGTCGGTGGTGAGCGCGGAGCCGCCGAAGGGGCGGAGGTCGATGTCGACCACGACGTGGCGTTGGACGCCCGCCGCCCGCGCCACGCGCGCGGCGAACTCGAGTTCCGTGGCGTGACGCTGCCCGTAGCGGAAGGAGAGGGCGATGGGGTCGAATCCGTCCTCGCGCGCGATGGCGAGCGTGGTGGCGGAGTCGAGGCCACCGGAGAGGAGGACGACGGCGGGAGGCATGAGGGGCAAGGTACCCGGGCGGGGGGAGGGGCGCGACGGTGAACGGCTGGATCGTAGGATGTGGGCAGGAGGTGGGTGGTGGGAGGGGCGGCGGGCGCGACTCGCGACTGGCGTCGCGGCGAGTCGCGAGTAGGCGATGGGCGGGGCGCGAGTGGGCGATGGGCGGGGCGCGAGTGGGCGACTCCCGCCCCGCCCCGAGGCGACTCGCGAGTCGCGCCGACGCAAGTCGCCAGTCGCGCCCCCCGCCCGTCCCACCTACCTTCCCCCTACTTCCCACATCCAGAATCGGATCATGCCCCTTCCCCGCCGCGCGAGACTCCTCCTCGCGATCGCCGCCGCGCTCCTCGCCGCGTACGCGGTCGCGGGCTTCCTCATCGCGCCGCGCGTGATCCGCGGACGGCTGCAGTCGCAGCTCGCCGCCACGCTCCACCGCCCCGCCGCCGTCGGCCGCGTGCGCGTGAATCCCTTCTCGCTCACCGTGCGCGTGGACAGCGTGCGCGTCGCCGACCGCGACGGCGCGACGCTGCTCTCGTGGGACGAGTTCCTGATCGACTTCCAGATCATCTCCCTCCTCCGGCGCGAGCTGGACTTCGCGGAGGTGAGCCTCGTGCGCCCGTACGCGCGCGTCGTCATCCGCGCCGACGGCACGATGAACGTCTCGGACATCATCGACTCGATGCAGGCGGCGCCGAAGCCGGCGAACCCCGCGCCTCTCCCCGTGCTGGCCATCGGCGATCTCCACATCGACGGCGCGCGCGTCGACTTCCTCGACAGCGCCGCCGCGCGCCCCTTCGCGACCACCGTGGGCCCGTGGCGCATCGACCTGCGGGCCTTCGCCACGCGCCGCGACAACAGCAGCCGCTACTCGTTCTCCGGCCGCACGGAAAGCGGCGAGAGCTTCGCGTGGGCGGGGACCTTCGCGATCGACCCGATCCGGTCCACCGGGGAGATCACCCTCGACAGCGTGCGGCTCGCGAAGTACGGCCCCTTCTACGAGCGCACGGTCGGCTTCGACGTCGTGGACGGCATCGCCGGCGTGAAGGCCAAGTACGCGCTCGACCTCACGCCGCGCGCACGCGTGATGCGGCTGCTGGAGGGAGGGATGCGCGTCGATGGCCTCGCCTTCCTCGTGCGCGGCCTCGCCGACACCGCCGTCGTGCTGCGCCGCCTCGAGATCGGCGGCGTAGAGGCCGACGCGGTGGCGCACCGCGCGACGGTGGGCTCGATCGCCGCCACCGGCGGCCGGATCTCGGTGCGGCGCGCGAAGGACGGCACGATCAATCTCGTCCGGATGGCGGCGGCCGGCGTGGCGGCGCGCGCGGGGAACGCGCCGCCCGCCCCCCAGCCCGCGGCCGCGCCGGCCGCGCCGGCCGCGCCGGCCGCGGCGCCGTCATCGCCGACCGAGCCCTGGCACTGGCTCCTCGCACACGTGGCGGTGGACAGCACCGACGTCGGCATCCTCGACTCCGCGGCCGGTCGTCCGGCGCGCCTCGCGCTCACCGGCGTCTCCGCCGCCGTCGACTCGGTGGGGAGCGACTCCGCCACGCGCTCGCGCGTGCGCGCGTCGCTCGTGTGGGAGGGACGCGGCACCTTCACCGCGCAGGGCACCATCGCGATCTGGCGGCGCCGCGGCGACCTGGCCTTCTCGGCGCGCGACCTCTCGCTGCGCCCGCTCGACGCCTATCTCGCGCCGCGCATGAACCTGCAGATCTCCGACGGCCGGCTCGGCGCCGACCTGCGCGTCCGCTTCGACGCGGCCGACACGCTCCGCCCCGACGTCGGCGTCACCGGGAGCGTGTCCGTGGACCGCTTCGCCACCGTCGACGGCGCGCGGCACGAGCCGTTCTTCGGCTTCCAGCGCTTCCGCATGGACGGCATCGACTACGGGATGCGCGCGCGCAAGCTCGCGATCCGCGCCATCGCGCTCGACCGCCCCGCGCTCGACATCGGCGTCGCCGCCGACGGGACCCCGGTCACGCGCATCGTCTTCCCGAACGCGGCGGCCGATTCCGCCGACTCCGCCGCCGCACGCGCCGCGCGCGGTGACACCGTCGCGCACGCCGACAGCGTCGCGCACGCCGGCGACATCGCTCGCCCGGCCGCCGCGCCGCCGCCCGCCCCGGCGGCGCGCCCTGGCGCCGCGCCCATCCCCTTCCGCGCCTCGATCGGCGGAATCGCCGTCACCGGCGGCGCCATCCGCGTCACCGACCGCTCGATCCAGCCCCCGGTCGCGCTGACCATCACCGCGCTCGATGCCAAGACGGGCCGCCTCTCCACCGACTCGATCGGCGTCGGCACCCTCGACCTCAGCGCGATGATCGATGACGTCGCGCCGCTCAGGATCACCGGGCGATTCAATCCCCTCAGCGAGCGCGAGGGGAGCGACCTCGTGGTCGACCTGCAGGGGATGGAGATGGTCCCCGTCGGACCGTACTCGGGGAAGTACCTCGGCTACCTCATCGCCACCGGCAAGCTGAAGATCGCGATGCAGTACCGCGTCGTGGGACGGAAGCTCCAGTCGGAGAACAAGCTCACGCTCGACGGCTTCGAATTCGGCGACAAGACGGACAGCAAGGACGCGACGTCGATGCCGGTGAAGCTCGCCTTCTCCGTGATGCGCGACCGGAGCGGCCAGATCGTCTTCGACGTGCCGGTAGAGGGCGACCTGGACGACCCGAGCTTCCGCCTGGGGCGCGTGATCGGCCGCGCGATCATGAACGTGCTCACCAAGCTGGTCACCTCCCCGTTCAAGCTGCTCGGCGGGATGTTCGGCGGCGGCGCGGCCGACCTGAGCTACGTGCAGTTCGCGCCGGGGAGCGACACGCTCGCCGCCGCGGAGCGGAAGAAGCTCGACGTGCTCGCGACGTCGCTCTACCAGCGCCCCGCGCTCACGATGCAGATCGCCGGCGCGGTGGACACGGCGGCCGACCCGGCGGCGCTCCGCCTCGCGAAGCTCGACGCACGGCTGCGCACGCGACGCTGGACCGCGCTCAAGGCGCGCGACGCGAACGCGCCGCCCCCCGACAGCATCCGCCTCACCCCCGACGAGCGCGCGGCCCTCCTCGGCGCGGCATACGCCGAGGCCTTCCCGGGGGACAGCGCGGTGATCGCGTCGCGGAAGTCGAAGAGCCCGCTGCCGTATCCCGCCGCCGCGATGGAACAGCGGCTCGCCGCGACGATCGCGCTCTCACCGGAGGACCTGCAGCTCCTGGCCGCCGCGCGGGCGAAGCGCTGCCTCGACTACCTCCTGACGGTGCCGGCGAACCGGATCGAGCCGGAGCGGGTGCTGCTCACCGGCGGCGCGATGCGGACGGATGGCGCGCGGGCGGAGTTCACGCTGCAGTGAGCGGTCGCCGTTGACGGCGACAGTGGTTGGTGGGAAGTGGGAGGGGCGGGAGGCGCGACTGGCGACTGGCGTCGTGGCGACTCGCGAGTCGCGGCTAGGCGGGGCGGGAGTCGGGCGGAGCGAGTACTCGCGCCTCGCCCACGGCCCACTCGCGACTCGCGACGACGCGAGTCGCCAGTCGCGCCCCCCGCCCGTCCCACC
>DATKOH010000116.1:0-4498 GCA_035524735.1 Gemmatimonadaceae bacterium | reverse complement strand
CGACTCGGGCTCGCGCGGCAGCCGCGACCAGATCCGCCAGCTGGCGGGGATGCGCGGCCTCATGGCCAAGCCGCAGAAGAAGCTCACCGGCGGCATCGGCGAGATCATCGAGAGCCCGATCAAGTCGAACTTCCGCGAAGGGCTCTCGGTGCTCGAGTACTTCATCTCCACGCACGGCGCCCGCAAGGGGCTCGCCGACACCGCGCTCAAGACCGCGGACGCCGGCTACCTCACGCGCCGCCTCGTGGACGTCGCCCAGGACGTCACCATCACGGAAGAGGATTGCGGCACGATCCTCGGCCTCGAGGTGGGCGCGCTCAAGGAAGGGGAGGACGTGATCGAGCCCCTCTCCGAGCGCATCGTCGGCACCGTGGCGGCGGAGGACGTCGAGGACCCGCACGAGACCGATGAGTCCGGCCGCCGCACCCTGCTCGTCGAGGCCGGCCACATGATCGACGAGGAGACCGCGGTCGCCATCGAGGACTCCGGGATCGAGACGGTGCGCATCCGCTCCGTGCTCACCTGCGAGGCCAAGCGCGGGCTCTGCCGCATGTGCTACGGCCGCAACCTCGCCACCATGGACATGGTGGACATCGGGGAGGCCGTCGGCATCCTCGCCGCGCAGTCGATCGGCGAGCCCGGCACGCAGCTCACCCTGCGCACCTTCCACATCGGCGGCACCGCGGCGCGCATCGCCGAGCAGACCGCCCGCAAGTCCAAGGTGGCCGGCGTCATGGAGTACGGCGACCGTCTCATCTACGTCGTCAACGCCGAGGGGCAGAAGATCGTCACCTCGTACGAGGGCGACATCATCATCCGCGGCGGGCCCGAGAAGAACGCCCCCGTCGTGTCGCGCTTCCAGGTGCCGCTCGGCGCCTACCTCATGGTGTCCGACGGCGACGAGATCAAGAAGGACGGCGTCGTCTTCACCTGGGACCCGTACACCACGCCGATCATCGCCGACGTGGACGGCACCGTGCGCTTCGTCGACATCGTGGAGGAGGAATCGGTCAGCGAGGAGCTCGACGAGCTCACCGGCCTCCGCCAGCGCGTGATCATCGAGGACCGCGAGAAGAAGCTCCACCCGCACATCGAGATCGTGCAGGAGAAGAGCGGGAAGGAGAAGCGGCTCCGCGACTTCGTCATCCCGGTGGGCGCGCAGCTCATCGTCGAGGACGGCACCAAGGTCGCCGCCGGCACCATCCTCGCGAAGATCAGCCGCGAGGCCTACAAGACCCGCGACATCACGGGCGGCCTGCCGCGCGTGGCCGAGCTCTTCGAGGCCCGCCGGCCGAAGGATCCCGCCACCATCTCCGAGGTCGACGGCGTCGTGCGCTTCGGCGAGATCAAGCGCGGCAAGCGCGAGATCTTCGTCCAGCCGCTGCGCCCGGCCAGCGATGGCACGCTCGTCGTCGACGAGCAGGCGCCGCCGCAGCTGTACGAGGTGCCCGCCGGCAAGCACCTCCGCGTGCACGAGGGCGACCGCGTGCGCGCCGGCGACCGCCTCTCCGAGGGCCCGGTCAACCCGCACGACATCCTGCGCATCAAGGGACCGCGCGCCGTGCAGGAGTACCTGCTCAACGAGGTGCAGGAGGTCTACCGCCTGCAGGGCGTGAAGATCAACGACAAGCACATCGGCGTGATCGTGCGCCAGATGCTGCAGAAGGTGCGCATCATGGATCCGGGGGAGACCGAGATGCTCGAGGGGGAGAACGTCGACAAGGCGATCTTCCGCGACGCCAACGACGCCGCGGGGCGGAAGGACCTGAAGCCCGCCACCTCGGAGCCGCTGCTGCTCGGGATCACCAAGGCCAGCCTCACCACGCAGTCGTTCATCTCGGCCGCGAGCTTCCAGGAGACCACGCGGGTGCTCACCGACGCCGCGATCCGCGGCGCGCGGGACGACCTGCTCGGGCTCAAGGAGAACATCATCATCGGCCACCTCATCCCGGCCGGCACGGGCATGTACCGCTACGACACGGTGGAGATCGAGGGGATCGACATCCCCGCGCCGCCGGAAGTGCCGGCGGAACTGCCGGGCGAGCCGAGCTTCGCGCAGCTGCTCTCGGGCGGCGGCGTGCCCGGCGCGGCGGTGCTGCCGGACGACGAGGAGTAGGAAGAAGGACGTAACACGCTTCTGGCGAGTGGCCAGAGGATCGAACGGCCCGCGGATCTTCCGCGGGCCGTTCACTTTTCCGTGACCCCGTGGGGCAGGGGGCGCGCGCCTCGGCCGCGACGGCGCGCCACGGCGGCTTCTCCGGGAGCGTCCTCGCTCCCGGGCATTGACGCCGACGTGCACCGCGTGCAGGGTGCAGGGGTCCGCCATCCTCTCGCGCCTCGCCCCGAAGGAGCTCCAATGCCCGCACCCCATGGCACGCACGCCCGTTCCGCGCTCGCGGCGGCGATCCTCATCGGCGGCGTGGCCGCGTGCAAGGTCGCCGAGAAGCCCGCGCCGGCGCCGGAGCGGGCGCCGCCTCCCGTGGCCGCGCCCGCGAACGTGCCCGCCAACGTCTCGCACGGCGAAGCGCCCGTCGGCTCCGCGGCGACGCCGCCGGCGGTGGACGCGGCCGCCCCCGTGCCCGGGCGCGCGCACCTCGTGCGCGTGCGCTTCGAGGTGCGTCACGTGCGGCTCACGATCGACTCGGGGGTCGTCTACGAGGGGTGGACGTTCGACGGACGGGCGCCCGGTCCCGTGATCCGCGTCGCGCAGGGCGACACGGTCGACTTCACGCTGGTGAACAAGGGCCCGATGCCGCACAGCATGGACTTCCACGCCGCCGAGATCGCGCCGAGCCGGTACTACACGAACGTGATGCCGAACGACTCCATCCACTACCGCTTCGTGGCGCGCGTGCCCGGGGCGTTCCTCTATCATTGCGGCACGGCGCCCGTGGCGGCGCACATCGCGAACGGGATGTTCGGCGCGCTGATCGTGGATCCCGCCGGCGGACGCCCCCCGGCAAGGGAGTTCGTCCTCGTGCAGAGCGAGTTCTACTCCACCGCGCCGCCGGGAAGCGCGGGTCCGCTCTCGCTCGACTGGTCGAAGCTGCTGAACCAGGCGCCGGACTACGTGGTGTTCAACGGGCGCGTGGCACAGTACGCGAAGCACCCGATCACCGTGCCGGTCGGCGCGCTGCTGCGCCTCTACGTGGTGAACGCGGGGCCGAACCGCATCTCCTCCTTCCACGTCGTGGGCGCGATCTTCGAGCGCGTCTATCTCGACGGCGGCACCTCGCATCCGCTCGAAGGGGTGCAGACGGTGAACGTGCCCGTGGGCGGGAGCGGCATCTTCGAGGTGCGCCTGCGCGAGGCGGGGACCTACCCGTTCGTGACGCACGCGTTCGCGGACGCCACCAAGGGCGCGGTGGGGATGTTCGAGGCCGCGGCGGGGAGATAGCGGCCGGGGATCGCATCGCGCGGCGCGTCCCGCGCGTAGCCTGAGATGCCCGGTACGTTCGCACCGCGCCCCATGCGCACCAGGAGATGAGCGCGACCGCCACCCCGGAACCCCTCGCGATCGCCGCCGCCGGCCTCACCCGCCGCTTCGGCGGCCTCACGGCGGTCGACCACATCGATCTCGCCGTCCCGCGCGGCGAGATCTTCGGGCTGCTCGGCGCCAACGGCGCCGGGAAGACGACGCTCATCAAGATGCTCACCACGCTCCTGCCCCCGTCCGCGGGGAGCGCACAGGTGGGCGGCTTCGACATCGTGCGCGCGCCGGCGTCGGTGCGCGGCCGGATCGGCTACGTCCCGCAGCTGCTCTCCGCCGACGGCGCGCTCACGGGCTACGAGAACCTCCGCCTGTCGGCGAAGCTCTACGGCCTGGGGCGCGCCGAGCGGGACGCGCGCATCGGCGAGGCGCTCGGCTTCATGGGGCTCCGCGAGGCGAAGGACCAGCTCGTCAAGACCTACTCGGGCGGGATGATCCGCCGGCTCGAGCTCGCCCAGTCGATGCTCCACCGCCCCGCGATCCTCTTCCTCGACGAGCCGACCATCGGACTCGACCCGGTGGCGCGCCGCTCCGTCTGGGACCGGCTGCTCGAGCTGCGGCGCGAGTACGGCATGACCGTGCTCATCACGACGCACGACATGGAGGAGGCGGAGGCGCTGTGCGACGAGCTCGCGATCCTGCACTCGGGGCGCGTGGCGGTGGTCGGGCGGCCGGAGGCGCTGCGCGCCGGCCTCGGCGCCGAGGCGAGCATGGACGACGTGTTCGTGCATTACGCCGGCGGCGCCATCCGGGAGGGGGGCGAGTTCCGGGAGGCGGCACGCACGCGGCGCACGGCCCAGCGGCTCGGCTGAGGGGCCGCCATGGAGCGATTCTTCCGAGAGAGCGCCGCCGTGGCGCAGGGGGAGCTGATCAAGCTCGTCCGCGATCCCACCGAGATGTTCTCGCGCGCCGTGCAGCCCGTGCTCTGGCTCGTGATCTTCGGCCAGGTGCTCGCGCACGCGCGCGGCATCTATTCCGGCGAGATCGGCTACCTCGCTTTCCTGACGC
>DATKOH010000115.1:0-11825 GCA_035524735.1 Gemmatimonadaceae bacterium | reverse complement strand
GGATCACCTCGTGCGCGATGCCGATCATGTCGAGCAGGTCGCGCCGCCGCGGCGAGGAGGAGGCGAGGATGACCCGCACCGCGCTCAGCGCTCCAGCCAGAGGGTGACGGGGCCGTCGTTCACGAGCTCCACCTCCATCATGGCGCCGAACTCGCCGGTGGCCACCGTGAGCCCCGCGGCGCGCAGCAGCGCCACCACGCGCTCGTAGAGCGGCTGCGCCGCCTCCGGGCGCGCGGCGTCGATGAAGCTCGGCCGCCGTCCCTTCGCCGCGTCGCCGTAGAGGGTGAACTGCGACACCACGAGCACCTCGCCGCCGACGTCGGCGAGCGCGAGGTTCATCTTCCCCTCCGCGTCGCCGAAGACGCGCAGCCCGGCGATCTTGTCCGCCATCCACGCCGCCTGCTCCTCGCCGTCGGCGTGCGTGACGCCGAGGAGCACGACGAATCCCCGGCCGATCCGGCCGACGGCCGTGCCCGCCACGCGCACCTCGGCGCGCGAGACGCGCTGCAGCAGCGCGCGCACTAGCGCGCCCGCATCGCGGCGAGGGTGCGCGCGAGCCCCTCGTCGAGGCCCACGCTCGGCGACCAGCCGAGGAGAGAGCGCGCGCGGTCGAGGGAGGCGAGCGAGTCGCGCACGTCGCCGGCGCGCGCGGGCTCGTGGCGCGCGTCCACCGCGGCGCCGGCGAGGGCGCGCACGCGCGCCCAGAGCGCGTTGATCGAGAGCCGCTCGCCGCAGCCCACGTTGAACACTTCGCCCAGCGCGTCCGGGCCCGCGACGCACGCCGCGAGGTTCGCGCGCACGACGTTCTCCACGTAGGTGAAGTCGCGCGTCTGCTCGCCGTCGCCGTAGATCACCGGCGCGCGGCCGGCGAGCGCGGCCTCGAGGAACTTGGGCACCACCGCCGCGTACTGCGACGCCGGGTCCTGCCGCGGCCCGAACACGTTGAAGTAGCGGAGCGACACCGTGGCCAGCCCGTACGACGCCGTGAAGGCGCGGCAGTAGTCCTCGCCGGCGAGCTTCGCCGCGGCGTAGGGGGAGCGCGGACGCGCGGGCATCCCCTCGTGCTTGGGCAGCTCGGGGGTGTCGCCGTACGCGGAGGAGGACGCCGCGTACACCACGCGCTTCACCTTCGCGTCGCGCGCGGCGATGAGCACGTTGAGCGTGCCCGTGGCGCACACCGCGTGGGTGGCCGCCGGATCGTCCACCGAGCGCGGCACGGAGGGGAGCGCCGCCTCGTGGAGCACGTAATCGGCGCCCGCGATCGCGCGCGCGCAGGCCGCCGGGTCCGCCACGCTCCCTTCCACGAGCGTGATCCGCGGGAGGAAGGGCGCGAGGTTCGCGCGCTTCCCGGTGGAGAAGTCGTCGAGCACCGTCACCGCGTGGCCGGCCGCGGTGAGGTGCTCCACGAGGTGCGAGCCGATGAAGCCGGCGCCGCCGGTCACGACGTAGCGCATGCTAGAACGAGAACTGCAGTCCCGCGGTGAGCGTCTGGTCGGTGGTCTTGAAGCCCGGCTGCGGCGTCTCGTCGTACTGCACCAGCCACGCGAGCCGCATGCCGATGGCCGCCGAGACCGGCGCGACGATCTCGGCCAGCGAGTTCACCCGCAGGTTGTCCGAGTGCTTGAGGTCGGGCAGCGCCTCCGCCGATTCCTGGAAGTACGTCTTCTCCTGCCAGCTGTGCCGGTACACGATCGCGCCGCGGCCGTTCGGGAAGTCGTCGTTCGAGCCGTCGGTGTTCTTCTGCTGGGTGTAGCCGAGGCCCGCCTCGAGGTCGAGCTTGTCGTGCGGCGCCGTGAGCGCGTTCCAGATCGCGCCCACGTTCTCCCCCCACCGCGCGTCGAAGCCCGCGAAGGGATTCCGGTCGTAGCGCACGCCGCCGTACAGCGCCCAGCGCGAGGAGAGCGCGTAGTCGGCGCGCACGCCGAAGAGCAGCTGGTTCGCGGTCTCCACGCTGTCGTTCTTGCCGTAGATGTAGCCGAAGAGCTGCGTGAACTTCCACGCGCCCGTCTTCCAGGTGAGCTGGTCGCCCGCGGTGAGCGTGGTGACGCTCGTGTTGCCGGAGGCGATGGCGAGCCCGAGGTTCGCGGTGACGGTCACCGCCTTCACGGAGTCGGCGGGCTTGTCCTGCGCGCGCGCGCGCGGCGCGAAGGAGAGGGCGGCGGCGAGAAGGGCGAGGACGCGGATGGATCGCATGAGCGTGCGGGGCGAAGGGTGGCCGGTGACGCGGTGGACGGCGGAATCTAATCGGCGCCGGGAGGTCTAGCGCTGCACGCGGCGCACCTGCTCGGCGGGGAGGGCGATGCCCACCCCCGCGCCGCCGGCCGTCATGCTCCCCCCCTGCGCGCGGATCAGCGCCTCCGCGAGCCGCAGCGGGAGCGACCGCTCCCCCGCCGACGCGAGCGGCGCGACCGTCACCTGCACGGCCCCCTGCTCTCCCTCGCCGGCCTCCACCTGCAGCTCGGCGCCCGCCTCCGCGCGCTCCACCGCTTCCCCCAGCACGATCGTGATCGCCTCCTGCGCCTGCGCGGGATCCACCACCACGCGGGGCGCGCCCGGCGCGAGCTGCGCGCGCAGGGTGAGGCCGCGCTTCGCCGCCCGCGCCTCCGCGATGGCGAGCGCGGGGCGCATCAGCTCGCCGAGCCCCACCGGCTTCGCCATCACCGGCACCGCGCCCCGCTCCAGCTCCACGAGCTTCCGCGCCTGGCGCAGCCGCACCTCGAGCGCCTCCGCCGCGCCGCGCGCCGCTTCGAGCATCTCCTCCTGGTTCTCGTTCAGCGAGCCGAAGGGGGAGTCGAGGAGGATGTGCAGCGGCAGCTGCACCGCCTGCACCCCCTCGGTGAGCGACGCGATGGTCTCGTCGAGCCGCGCGGCGGATTCCCGCGCCTCGCGCGCCGCCGCGGCCTCGCGCTCGGCGCCGCCGGCCCGCTCCGCGCGCACCGCGTCCGCGAGCCCCGCCACGGAGTGCTCGATCGCGTCCAGCTCGTCGTGCCCCCGCCGGCCGCCGTCCGCCGTGCGCTGCGCGATCCGCTCCACGCGGCGCGCCACGTAGCGCGTGTTCCGCCAGGCGAGCGCGAGCGACGCCACCGCCCCGAGCGCCGCGACGGCCACCACGATCTCCGGCGCCTGGCGCTGGTACTGCCCCCAGTACGCGAGCGCCGCCACGGCGGCGAGCCCCACCACCGCCGGCGTGACGGCCAGCAGGAGCCGCGTGCCCACCCTCATGCGAGCGTGCCCTCCGTGTCCTCGCGCTCGCTGTCCACCACGAGCACGTCCAGCCCCCCGGGGTCGTGCAGCAGCTCGTCCACCACCGACCCGTGGAGCAGCCGGTGCCAGCGCGAGCGCCGCGTGCTGCCGAGGATCACCAGCGCCACCCCCTGCTCGCGCGCGAAGGCGCGCAGCGCGCGCGCCGCGTCGGCGTCCTCGAGCTTCACCACCATCGCGCCCATCGACTGCGCCTTCTGGATGTTGTCCACGAGGCGGCGCTGCACCGCGGCGTCGATGCGGTCGGCGCGTTCCGCCGGCGTCTGCACGTACACGCAGTACCAGTCGGTGTTGAGCCGGCCGGCGATGCGGCTCGCGCGGCGCAGCAGGGTGGCCGTGCGCGGCGGGTCGCTCGACATCGCGACCATGATGCGGTCCGCGCTGCGCGGCGGCGCGGGGCGCCCCTCCTCCCGGCGCACGATCTCCTCGCGCGTGCGGTCCACCGAGCTCGCCACCTCGCGCAGCGCGAGCTCGCGCAGCGTCGTGAGGTTCTCGGGGGTGAAGAAGTTCTCCAGCGCCGCCGGCACGCGCTCGCGCCCGTAGATCTTCCCCTCGGCCAGCCGCTGGCGCAGGTCCTCCGCGGAGAGGTCGATGTTCACCACCTGGTCCGCCTGCGCGAGCACCCAGTCGGGGACCGTCTCGCGCACCGTGACGCCGAGCGTCTCGCGGATCACGTCGTTCAGCGACTCGAGGTGCTGCACGTTCACCGCGCAGATCGCGTTGATCCCCGCGGTGAGGATCTCCATCACGTCCTCCCAGCGCTTGCGGTTGCGCGAGCCGGGCACGTTGGTGTGCGCGAGCTCGTCCACGAGCACCACGGTGGGATGCCGGGCGATCACGGCCTCCACGTCCATCTCCTCGAGCGTGGCGCCGCGGTACTCGATGCGGCGGCGGGGCACGATCTCGAGGTCGCCGACCAGCGCCTCGGTCTCCGCGCGACCGTGCGTCTCGATGAAGCCGATCACGACGTCCACCCCGCGGCGCCGCATGTCCTGCGCCTCGGTGAGCATCCGGTACGTCTTGCCGACGCCGGCGGCGGACCCCACGTACACCTTCAGCTTGCCGCGCTCCTTGCGGCGCACGAGCTGCAGGAAGTCCGCTCCGGTGTCGGGGCCGGGCGGCGGATCGGCGGCACTGGCCATGCCCGAAGTTATCACGGTCCGCCGAGCGGAGCGATGGGGACTCGATACGCCGTCGCGCGCGCCCTATACTGGAGCCATGCCGCGCACCGACGGCACGATCGACACCGTGCTCGTGGTCGATGACGAGCCCAAGATCCGCGCCATCCTCGCCGAAGCGCTCCGCGGCGAGGCCCGCCGCGTGATCGAAGCGAGCACCGGCCGCGAAGCCCTCGCCGTGGCGGAGCGCGAGCGGCCGCAGCTCATCGTGCTCGACCTCGGACTGCCGGACATGGATGGCCTCGAGGTCTGCCGCCGCCTCCGCGCGTGGAGCAGCGCGCCGATCGTCGTGCTGTCCGCGCGCGCGGCGGAGGAGGACAAGACCTCGCTGCTGGAGGCGGGCGCGGACGACTACGTCACCAAGCCCTTCGGCACCGCGGAGCTCCGCGCGCGCGTGCAGGCGCAGCTCCGCCGCGCGCGCATGACGCCGCTGCCCGGCGCCGATGCACCCGTCGCGATCGGCCATCTCGTGGTGGACACCGCCATGCGCACCGTCACGCGCGACGGAGAGCCGGTGCATCTCACCCCCACCGAGTGGAATCTGCTGCAGGCGCTGCTCGCGCAGGCGGGGCGCCCCGTGACCCACGCGCGGCTCTTCCGCGACGTGTGGGGCAACGTCTCCGGCGACGCGCAGCAGTACCTGCGCGTGTACGTCGGCCACCTGCGGCGGAAGCTGGAGCGCGACCCCTACCGCCCGCGCCTGATCCTCACCGAGCCCGGCGTTGGCTACCGGCTCCTCCTCGAGCCGGCCGCGGCGCCCGATGCCGCGGGCTGAGCGGCGCTCGCGGGCGCTCGTGTGGGGCGCCTCGCTCGCCGCGCTCGCGGCGGCGACCGCGCTCATGCTCGCCTTCCGCGCCGACCTCGACAAGGCGCACTTCGCGCTGGTGTATCTGCTGATCGTGCTCGGCGGCAGCGCCGCGGGCGGCCGCGCGCTCGGACTCACGATCGCCGGGCTCGCCTTCCTCGCCTTCGACTATCTCTTCCTCCCGCCCTACTACACGCTGATCATCGCGAACCCGCTCGACTGGTTCGTGCTCGTGACCTTCCTCGTGTCGAGCGTGATCGCCGCGCAGCTGCTCACCCGCGCGCAGGAACGCGCCGCCGAGGCGCGGCGCCGCACCGAGGAGGTGGAGCGGCTCGCGGCCCTCGGCGCCGAGACGCTCAACGCCGGGAGCGCCGAGGACTCGCTGGCCGCGATCGCTTCCGTGATCCGCGCGACGCTGGGCGTGGAGCGCTGCGAGGTGTACGCGCGGGAGGGCGCCGCGGCGGGACTGCGGCCGGTGGCGCGCGCCGGGGGCGACGGCACCGACGGCGGCGACGGTACGGTGGGCGCCACGAGCCTCGTCGCCTGGGTGGCGGAGCACGGCGCGCCGGCGACCGAATCGATGGATGGCACCGCGCGCGTGAGCGCCGGCGCGGGCGCGCCGGCGTGGCCCGATCTGGCCGGCGTGCGGGTGCTCGTCGCGCCCCTCCGCGTGCGCGATCGCACGGTGGGCGTGCTCCGCGTGGAGAGCCCGCGCGGGATCGCGCTCGCGCCCGGGCAGCGCGAGTTCCTGAGCGCGCTCGAGTACTACGCCGCCCTCGGCGTCGAGCGGCTGCGCCTCGCGGCGGAGGCCGAGCACTCGGCGGCGCTGCGCGAGGCGGACCGGCTCAAGGGCGCGCTGCTGGCCGCGGTCTCGCACGACCTGCGCACGCCGCTCACCACCATCAAGGCGCTCGCGCACGGCATCGGCGCGGACGGCGCCGCGCCCGGCGACGCGCGCGCCGCATCGATCGAGGAGGAAGCCGACCGTCTCGCGCGCGTCGTCGGCGACCTGCTCGAGCTCTCCAAGCTCGCCGGCGGCGCACTGCAGTTCCGCCTCGAGCTCAACACCGCCGACGATCTGCTCGGCGCGGTGCTCCAGCGCGTCGCCGGGATCGCCGCCGGCCGCGAGCTGCGCGTGTCTACGGAACCGGCCGGCGCGCTGCTCGTGGGCCGCTTCGACCTCGTGCACGCCCTGCGCGCCCTCGGCAACCTCGTCGAGAATGCGATCAAGTACTCGCCGCCCTCGAGCGCGATCGACCTCTCCGCGCGGCAGGACGGGGACACGCTCGCCTTCACCGTCGCCGACCGTGGACCCGGCGTGCCGGAACGGGAGCGCGAGCGGATCTTCGATCCGTTCTACCGCCCGCCGAACGTGCCGCCCGACGTCGGGGGCACGGGCCTCGGCCTCACCATCGCGCGCGGCCTCGCCGAGGCGCAGGGCGGCACCGTGACCTGCCGCCCGCGCGCGGGCGGCGGAAGCATCTTCGAGCTGCGGCTGCCGGCCGCGGAGCGCCGGCCGGCGTAGCGGCGCGCCCGCGTCACGCGGACGTCGGACAATCCCTCACGCGGGCGGCGCCCTTCGCTCACTCCGCGCCCCGCGGCGCTCCCCATGCTGGAGTGTGGCGCCGAGTCACCCCCGCACGACGGCGCTCGTTCTTCACGCACTTTTTATGCGCCCCCACGTGGATTTTCACGCGGTATTCATGGCGTCACGCGTACGTTCCTCCCCGGAACACGGGACCCGGCCGCGGCGCACGTGGCGCCGCGCACCCGGGGTTCTCGGCGAAGACCGGGAGTTCGCGAGGATGCCTGGCATGGATAGGTGGCTGGTCGGGATCGCATTCGGCGCCATCGTGACCTACGAAGCGGTGTCGCTGTTCATGGGCATCGCGCCGCACGAGATCCTCGCGCTGCGATGGCGCCGGGAACGCGCGCGCGCATCGAAGCACCTGGGAGGCACTCGATGATCGACCTCGTGTACGTCGCCGCGACGATCGCGTTCTTCGCCCTCATGGCCGCGTACGTGCGCGGCTGCGAGGCGCTGGGCCGCGACGTCTCCAAGGACGACGGAGACCGCCCATGACCGTCGAGATGATCGTCGGCGGGCTCGTCGCCATCGCGCTCACCATCTATCTGCTGTACACCCTGCTGCGCCCCGAGAAGTTCTGATGACGCTCAACGGCTGGCTCCAGATCGCCTTCTTCTCCCTCGCGGTGCTCCTCGTCGCGAAGCCGCTCGGCGTGTACCTCGTGCGCGTCTTCGACGGCACCGCCAAGTGGCTCGCGCCCCTGGAGCGCATCATCTACCGCGCCTGCGGCGTGGACCCCGCCGAGGACCAGCACTGGACGCGGTACGCCGCGTCGATGCTCCTCTTCAGCGTGGCATCGATGCTGCTCACCTACCTGGTGCTCCGCGTGCAGCACCTGCTGCCGCTCAACCCGCAGCACCTCCCCGCGGTGCCCGACCGGCAGGCCTTCGAGACATCGGCGTCCTTCACCACGAACACGAACTGGCAGTCGTACTCCGGCGAGACGACGATGTCGTACTTCTCGCAGATGACGCAGCTCGCCTTCCACAACTTCGCGTCGGCGGCGGTGGGCATCGCGTGCGCGGTGGCGTTCGTGCGCGGCATCGCGCGCCGCTCCGCGGGGAAGCTCGGCAACTTCTGGGTGGACCTCACGCGCGGCACGCTCTACGTGCTGCTGCCGCTCTCGCTGGTCCTCGCGCTGCTCTTCGTGCAGCAGGGGGCGATCCAGAACTTCCACCCCTACCAGACCGTGACCACGCTCGAGGGCGGGTCGCAGACGCTCGCGATGGGGCCGGTGGCGGGGCAGGAAGCGATCAAGCAGCTGGGGACGAACGGCGGCGGCTTCTTCAACGCGAACTCCGCGCATCCGTTCGAGAACCCCACGCCGTGGAGCAACTTCTGGCAGCTCTTCGCGATCTTCGCGATCCCGTCGGCGCTCACCTACCTGCTCGGCCGCATGGTGGGCAGCACGCGCCACGGCTGGGCGGTCTGGACGGCGATGTTCATCCTGTTCGCGGCCGGCGTCACGACCGCGTACTGGGCCGAGGCGCGCGGCAACCCCATCCACGCGGCGCGCGGCGTCGACGTCGCCACCACCGCGGTGAACCCCGGCGGCAACATGGAAGGGAAGGAGGTGCGCTTCGGCATCGCGAACTCCGCGCTCTTCGCCACGGTCACCACCGATGCGAGCTGCGGCGCGGTGAACTCGATGCACGACTCCTTCACGCCGATCGGCGGGCTCGTGCCGCTGGTGAACATCCAGCTCGGCGAGGTGATCTTCGGCGGCGTGGGGGCGGGGCTCTACGGCATGCTGGTGATGGTCGTGCTCACCGTGTTCATCGCCGGCCTCATGGTGGGGCGCACCCCCGAGTACCTCGGGAAGAAGATCCAGGCGCGCGAAGTGCAGATGGCGATGCTCTACGTGCTCGTCTTCGCGGGGGTGATCCTCGTGGGCGCGGGCGCGGCGGTGGTGCTGCCGGCCGGGCTCAAGGGACTCAACAACGCGGGCCCGCACGGACTCTCGGAGATCCTCTACGCGTACAGCTCCGCCGCCGGCAACAACGGCAGCGCCTTCGCCGGCCTCACGGGCTCCACCTACTTCTACAACACCACGCTCGCGCTCACGATGCTCATCGGCCGGTTCGCCATGATCGTGCCGATGCTCGCGCTCGCCGGCTTCCTCGCCGAGAAGAAGGCGGTGCCCGCCTCCGCGGGCACCTTCCCGGTGACCACGCCGCTCTTCGTGGTGCTGCTCGTCTCGGTGATCATCATCGTGAGCGCGCTCACCTTCTTCCCCGCCCTCTCGCTCGGCCCGATCGTCGAACACTTCCTCATGCGGGCCGGGAGCCTCTTCTGACATGACCGTCACCAAGCGCTCGCTCTTCGACGGCCCGATCGTCCGCCGCGCGGCGGCCGACGCCTTCCGCAAGCTCGGCCCGCGGCATCAGTTCCGGAACCCGGTGATGTTCGTGGTGCTCGTGGGGAGCGTGCTCACCACGCTCGTGCTCGCGCGCGACCTCGCGCAGGGGCGCGGCGACTGGGGCTTCACCCTCCAGCTCGCGCTCTGGCTCTGGTTCACCGTGATCTTCGCGAACTTCGCGGAGGCCATGGCCGAGGGGCGCGGCAAGGCGCAGGCCGACAGCCTGCGCGCCACGCGCACGCAGACGATGGCCAAGCGGCTCGCCGATCCCAAGCAGCGCACGTCGGCCGCGCCCGCCCCCGCGTCGCAGCTCCGCCGCGGCGACTGCGTGCTCTGCGAGCCCGGGGACGTCATCCCCGGCGACGGCGAGGTGATCGAGGGCGTCGCGTCGGTGGACGAATCCGCGATCACCGGCGAGTCCGCCCCCGTCATCCGCGAATCCGGCGGCGACCGCTCGGCGGTCACCGGCGGCACGAAGGTGCTGTCGGACCACCTCGTCATCCGGATCACCGCGAACCCGGGCGAGACCTTCCTCGACCGGATGATCGCGCTCGTCGAGGGCGCATCGCGGCAGAAGACGCCGAACGAGATCGCGCTCACGATCCTGCTCTCGGGCCTCACGGTGATCTTCCTCTTCGCCGTGGCCACGCTCGAGCCCTTCGCCGTCTACAGCGGCACCACGGTGTCGGTGCCGGTGCTGATCGCGCTGCTCGTCTGCCTCATCCCCACGACCATCGGCGGACTGCTCTCCGCCATCGGCATCGCCGGCATGGACCGGATGATCCAGCAGAACGTGATCGCGATGAGCGGCCGCTCGGTGGAGGCCGCCGGCGACGTCAACACGCTGCTCCTGGACAAGACGGGGACGATCACCCTCGGCAACCGGCAGGCGGTGGAGTTCCTGCCGGTGGCCGGCGTCACGCTCGAGAAGCTCGCCGACCGCGCGCAGCTCGCCTCCATGCCCGACGAGACGCCGGAGGGACGCAGCATCGTCGTGCTCGCCAAGGAGCGCTTCAACCTCCGCGGCCGTACGCTCGGCGAGTCGCGCCGCGAAGGATCGGGCGCCGCCGACGAAGCGGAGTTCGTCCCCTTCTCCGCCACCACGCGCATGAGCGGCGTGAACCTGGGCAACTTGCACGTGCGCAAGGGCGCGAGCGACGCCGTCGTGCGCTGGGTGGGGGAGAACGGCGGCACGGCGCCCGCCGACCTCAAGGCCGCCGTCGACCGGATCGCCAAGGAAGGGGGCACGCCGCTGGTGGTCGCCGAGCGGGAGAACGGCTCGGCGCACGTGCTCGGCGTCATCTACCTCAAGGACGTCGTGAAGGGGGGCATCCGCGAACGCTTCGACCGCCTGCGCGCGATGGGCATCCGCACAGTGATGATCACCGGCGACAACCCGCTCACCGCCGCCGCGATCGCGCGGGAGGCCGGCGTGGATGACTTCCTGGCCGAGGCGACGCCGGAGGACAAGATGACGCTCATCCGCCGCGAGCAGGCGGGGGGCAAGCTCGTCGCGATGACCGGCGACGGCACCAACGACGCGCCCGCGCTCGCGCAGGCGGACGTGGGCGTCGCCATGAACAGCGGCACGCAGGCGGCGAAGGAGGCGGGGAACATGATCGACCTCGACTCCAACCCCACGAAGCTCATCGAGGTCGTGGAGATCGGGAAGCAGCTGCTCATGACGCGCGGTGCGCTCACCACCTTCTCGATCGCCAACGACGTGGCCAAGTACTTCGCGATCATCCCGGCGATGTTCGTGGGCGCGTACCCGGCGCTCGCCGCGCTGAACGTGATGAAGCTGCATTCGCCGGCGAGCGCGATCCTGGCGAGCGTGATCTTCAACGCGCTCATCATCATCGCGCTCATCCCGCTCGCGCTGCGCGGCGTGCGCTACCGCCCGGCGCCGGCCGGCGTGATCCTGCGCCGCAACCTCCTGATCTACGGGGTGGGCGGGGTGCTCATCCCCTTCGCCGGCATCAAGGCGATCGACATGCTCCTCGTCGCCGTCCATCTCGTCTCGTAAGGGCCGCCCATGCTCCGCAACCAGCTCCGCCCCGCCATCCTGATGACGCTCGTGCTCTGCGTGATCACGGGGCTCATCTATCCCGGCGTCGTCACGGGCCTCGCCCAGCTGCTCTTTCCCCGGCAGGCCAACGGCTCGCTCGTGACCGTGAACGGGCGCGTGGTGGGGAGCGCGCTCATCGGGCAGCCGTTCACGCAGCCGTACTATTTCCATCCGCGGCCGTCCGCCGCGGGCAACGGGTACGACGACACGCTCTCCGGCGGCACGAACCTCGGCCCCACGAGCGCGAAGCTCGCCGACACGCTCGTCGCCGGCGCGGTGGACAGCGCCGTGAAGAACGACGGCGCCGTGAAGGGGAAGATCCCGTCGGACATGGTGACGTCGTCGGCCTCCGGCGTCGATCCGCACATCTCGCCGGCGAACGCGCTGCTGCAGGTGCCGCGCGTCGCGAAGGCGCGCGGCGTGAGCGATGCCGCCGTGCGCGCGCTCGTGGAACGGCACTTCGAGGGGCGCCAATTCGGCTTCTTCGGCGAGCCGCGCGTGAACGTGCTGCTGCTGAACATCGCGGTGGACTCGGCGTTCCCGCGCCCCGCCCCCGCGCCCACACA
>DATKOH010000114.1:0-32981 GCA_035524735.1 Gemmatimonadaceae bacterium | reverse complement strand
GCCTGTGCATCGCGGCGCCAGTGCAGCCGGTCGGCGATGCCGGCGCGCGCGTACGTGCGCCACGCCCCCGCCTCGCCGAGCGTCACGCCGAAGTGCGACACGTAGCGGTCGAACTCCCGCATCATGTCCGTGACGAGTGCCGCGCGCTGCTCCGCGGAGAGCCGCTTCGGGAAATCGGGCGCCGTGCGGATCACCTTCGCCGGCGTCCCCATCGCGAGGCTCGACGGCGGGATCGCCCCCGACACGAGCGAGTTCGCGCCGATCACGCTGCCGTCGCCGATCGTCGATCCGGGCATGATGAACACGCGCCAGGGGAGCCACACGCTCTTCCCGAGCGTCACCGGCTCGTAGTTCACCGGATAGCCGTCCAGCTGGTTGAGCCACGCCCCGTGCGTGAAGATGAGGCAGTGCCCGCCGATCCCCGTGTCGTCGCCGATCGTCACCGGCTTCGTCGGGTTGATGTACGCCATCTGCAGCACGATCGTGCGGCTCCCCAGCGTGAAGCGCGACTCCGGCAGCTGCGGCCCGCCCACGAACACCTGCTCGCGGATCCGCGCATCCTCGCCGATCTCGATCGTCTCGCAGCTCACGTACGAGAACGTGCCCACGCTCGAGTGCCGCCCGATCGTGATCCGCCGCCCCTGGACCACCGCCAGCATCCCGATCTCCACGTGGTCGGCGAGCTCCACCTCCTCGCCCACCACCACCGAGCCGATGCCGAGCGACACGTGCTTCCCGATCCGGTAGCCGAGCAGCAGCCGGTACGCCCACTTCTTCAGCGGGCTCGGCATCCAGCCGAAGAGCGCGAGATGCGTGAAGGGGATGCGCGACTTGGGAACGAGCGGCTTGGCCATGCCCGGGGCGGGGAAGGGGATCGGCGCGCCGCGTGCGCGCCGAGCGAAATCAGCGCCCCGCGGCGGAGGGCGTCAAGTGCGCGCGGCCGCGCGCTGCGCCGCATACGGTGGCGCGCCTTGCGCCCCCCGTTCGGCCGCGCGTAATCTTCGCGCCGTGATCCTCCTCACGCGCGCACTCGCCGGGCTCCCCGGCGCCGAGCGCTCCGCGCTCGAGCTCCTGGTCGACCTCTCGCGCGTGGTGCCGGTGGACGACCCCGACGCGCCCGTCGTCCGCCTGGAGGTGGGCGACGGCCCCGCCGCCGACATCCCGACGCTCATCGCCCGCGGCTGGGACCTCGCGCCGCACGACGGCGTGCTCCGCATCTCGCACCGCGCCCTCGCCGTCATCGCCGGCATCGCCGGCCTCGAGCGCGAGAAGAAGTCCGCCGTGCGCGACCGCTTCGGCCGCGTCCCTTCCTGGGAGAACGCGCTGGTGGGCGCGGGACTCGAGCATCGTCCCGTCGTCTCGCAGGCGGCGACGGTGTTCCGCCGCGCCGTGGCCATCGCCGCGGGCACGCGCCCCGTGCGCTTCGTCGTCCCCTGGCCCCTCGGGCGCCGCTGGGCCGCGGCCTTCACGCACGATCTCGACGTCGTCGCGCTCTGGCCCGCCTTCACCGCGCTCCGCATCGCCGAGCTCGCGGGCAAGCGCGATCTCCGCCGCGCCGCGCGCACCGCCGCCGCGGCCATCGGGTCCGCCTTCCGCGCCCCCGTGCGCGAGGGGGTGCAGGCCATCCTCGACGCGGAGCGGGGGCTCGCCTCCACCTGGTTCATCCTCTGCGGCACGCCCACCGCCGGCACCTTCCGCCGCGGCGACCTCACCTACCGTCCCGAATCCGCCGCCGCGCGCGCGATCCTCGACGCCGTCGCCGGCGCGGGACACGAGCTCGCCCTCCACGGCAGCTTCGAGACCCTCGATCGCGACGCCGCCTTCGCCGAGCAGCGCGAGCGCCTCGCGAAGCTCACCGGCCGCCAGGTGGCCGGCGTGCGGCAGCACTTTCTCCGCATCCGCCACGGCGACACCGAGGACGCGATGCGCGACGCCGGCTTCCGCTACGATTCCACCTGCGGCTTCGCCGACCGCAACGGCTTCCGCGCCGGCGTCGCCGACGTGCTCCCGCTCCCCGATCCCGGATCGGGCCGGAGCGGCGCCTTCGCCGAGGTCCCCTTCTGCTTCATGGACCGCGCGCTCAGCAAGTATCGCGGCGATGAGGAGCCCGGCACCTGGCGCGACGAGGCCCTCCGCCTCGCCGCCGCCGCGCGCGAAGTGGAAGGGCTCTGGTGCGGCATCTGGCATCCCAACGTCACCCTCGCCGCGCTCGGCTACCCCGGCGCCGCCGCCGCGTTCGCCGCCACGGTGGACGCGATGATCGCCGAACGCCCGTACGTCGCCACGCTCGACACGATCGTGCGATGGCGCACCGCGCGCCGCGGCGTGCGCGTGCGCTCCGTGGCCGCCGGCGGGGCGGTGGAGGCGTACCACGCGTCCCCCGGCGCCTGGGACGAACCGATCGCTCTCGAGGACGCCGCGCGCCGCCCCTGCGAGCTCGCGAAGTGACGCGCGTCCTCTTCCTCGCGCACTCCTTCCCGCGCACCGCCGACGACCCCGTCGGCTCCTTCATCCTCCGTCTCGCCGTCGCGCTGCGCGACGAGGGGATCGAGGTGCACGCCCTCGCCCCCGCCGCCCCGGGCGTGCCCGCGGAGGATTCCTTCGAGGGGATCCCCGTGCGCCGCTTCCGCTACGCCCCCGCGTCGCGCGAGACGCTCGCCTATTCCGGCACCATGCTCTCGCAGGCGCGCGGCTCCCTCGCCGGCGCGGCGGTGGTCACGAGCCTCGTCACCGCCGACGCGATCGCCGCGCTCCGCGAGGCGCGACGGAGCGGGGCGCAGCTGATCCACGCGCACTGGTGGTTCCCCGCGGGACTCGCCGGCACGATCGCCGGCCCCCTCGCCGGACTCCCGCTCGTCACCACGCTGCACGGCTCCGATGTGCGCGCCGCCCGCTCGGGGAAGGTGGCCACCGCCCTCTTCCGCCGCGTGCTCCGCCGCTCCGCGCGCGTCACCACCGTCTCCCACTGGCTCGCCGACGAGGCCCGCGCGCTCGTCCCCGACGTGGCCCCCGTCGTCGCGCCGATGCCCGTCGCCCCCACGCTCTTCCACCCCGGCGGCCCGCGCGACCGCGACCGGCTCCTCTTCATCGGCAAGCTCAACCCGCAGAAGGGGATCGAGCACCTCCTGCGCGCGCTCGCCGCGATGCGCGCGAAGCCCGCGCTCGACGTCGTCGTCGGCGTCGGCAGCGACGCGGGCGGCGTGCGCGCCCTCGCCGCCTCGCTCGGCGTCGATGCCCAGTTGCGCTTCCACCCCTTGCTCACGCAGGCGCAGCTCGCCGAGCTCTACCGCCGGTGCACCGCACTCGTCGCCCCCTTCACGGAGGAGGGGCTCGGCCTCGTGGCCATCGAGGCCGCGCTCTGCGCGCAACCGGTGGTCGCCTTCGCGTCCGGCGGCCTGCTCGACATCGTCGTGGACGGCCGCACCGGCCTCCTCACCCCCGCGGGCGACCCGGGTGCGCTCGCCGCCGCCCTCGACCGCCTTCTCGCGATGCCCGACCAGGGCGCCGCGCTCGGCGAGGAAGGGCGCCGCCACGCGCTCGCCACCTTCGCCCCGCAGGCGGTCGCCCGGCGCTACGCCGCACTCTACCGCGAGATCCTCGCCGCCCGGCCCACGGGCTGACGCCGCCGACTGGCGCGCCCCGCGCGCGCCGGGCAACTTTCAGGGCGGCGGCGGCCGATCGTCGCTGATCCCCGCACGCGGATCCCAATTCGCCGGAGACCATGTCGAGCAAGCCCCAAGCGCCCGCCGCTGCCCCGCGCTTCGCCGCGCTCTGGGCGGCCCTCACGTACGCCGCCGCCACGCTCGCGCTCGGCTATCCCGCGCTCGCGGGGAAGTTCCTCCTCACGCCGGTGAGCGACCAGTACATCGGCGGCTACGGCGTGCGCGAGTTCGCGGCGCACGCGCTGCGCACCACGGGGCACTTCCCGATGTGGAACCCGTACATCTTCGGCGGCATGCCGTACGTCGCGTCGATGAACGGCGACATGTTCTATCCGACCTTCCTCCTCCGCCTCGTCCTCCCCACCGACGCCGCGATGACGTGGTCGTTCATGATCCACGTCTTCCTCGCCGGGTTCTTCACCTATCTCTTCCTGCGCGCGTGGGGGCTGGGCTTCTTCGGCGCGCTCGTCGGCGGGCTCGCCTACATGATGGGCGGCCCGATCGCCGCCTACGTCTCCCCGGGGCACGACGGCAAGCTCTACGTGAGCGCGCTGCTGCCGCTCGCGCTCTTCCTCCTCCTCAAGGGCATCCGCGACGGCCGCCGCTGGAGCTGGGGAGCGCTCGCCATCGTGGTCGGCCTCGCCGTGCTCAGCCCGCACCCGCAGTTGCTGCAGTACATGCTGCTCGCGTCGGGCGCCTTCGCGATCTACCTCGCCTTCTCCCCCGCGATCCCCGGCGATCGCCGCGCGAAGCTCACGCGCCTCGGCGCCGCGGGGGGCTCCGTCGCCCTCGGCTTCCTCATGGGCGCCGTGCAGTACCTGCCGGTCATCCAGTACGTCCCCTGGTCGCCGCGCGCCGGCGGCCTGCGCGGCTACGACGTCGCCACCTCCTACTCCTTCCCGCCGGAGGAGCTGGTCAACACCTACCTGCCGCAGTTCTCCGGCATCCTCGACGCGTACACCGGCCGGAACGGCATCCACTTCCATTCCGAGTACCTCGGCGTGACGGTGCTCATCCTCGCCACGCTCGGCCTCGCGTCGGCGGGGAAGGGGGAGAAGAAGCGCTCCTTCACCTGGTTCTGGATCGGCACGTGGATCGTGTCCCTCCTCTGGTCGCTCGGCGGCTTCACCCCCTTCTACCAGCTCGTCTACGCCCTCGTGCCGGGCACGAAGTTCTTCCGCGCGCCGAGCACGATGATGTTCGTGATGGCCTTCTCCACGGCGGTGCTCGCCGCGCTCGGCGCCGAGCGCGCCATGGCGAAGCAGTTCACGCGCCAGTTCATCGTGGGGTGGGGGATCGCTGCGTGGGTCGTGCTGCTGCTCGGGCTCACGGGCGCGCTCACCAGCATGTCGGCCACCTTCGCCCTCGGCGGGCGCAGCGAGCTGGCGATGGACAACGGGCCGGCCATCATCCGCGGCGCGGTGCGCGGCGCGCTCTTCGCGGCGCTCCTGCTCGGCACGCTCTTCGCACTGGGGAAGGGGCGGCTGGCCCCCATGGTGGCGGGCGGGC
This sequence comes from Gemmatimonadaceae bacterium, assembly GCA_035524735.1. Lineage (GTDB taxonomy): Bacteria > Gemmatimonadota > Gemmatimonadetes > Gemmatimonadales > Gemmatimonadaceae > DATKOH01. The sequence goes on along the minus strand of DATKOH010000114.1, from coordinate 27,810 downwards.
TGCTCGCCGCCCTCGTGGGTACGGACCTCTGGAGCATCGAGCGGATGTACTGGCGCTTCAGCGAGCCCGCGTCGGTGCTCTACGCCAGCGACGCGATCCTGGACTCGCTCTCCCGGCTCGACCAGCCGGCGCGCGTGCTGGCCTTCGGCGATGGCCCGGGGGTGGCCTACCACGACCCCGCGCTCGAGGGGGACGGCCTGATGCCGCACCGCATCCGTTCGGTGCTCGGCTATCACGGGAACGAGTTGAGGACCTACGACCTGCTGACAGGCAAAGCCGATGGCTACCGCGGACTTGGGAGCCCTCAGCTCTGGCGACTTCTCAACCTCCGCTACGTCCTCTCGAACATCACGCCGAGCCCGATCCCCGGCGGCACGCAGCTCCTGGGTCCGGTGAAGAACGCCGCAGGCTCCACGACCGACCTCTATCAGATGCCGGGGGACAATCCGTACGCCTGGGTCACGACCACCGTCGTGAAGGGGACGGACGACGCCGTAATGGCCACGCTGCAGAACCCCGGCTTCCAGCCCTACATGGCGGCGCTCTTCGACCAGAGCGCGCCCGTGGATGCCGTGCAGCTCACCAAGCTCCCGGACTCCACGGGCATCAAGGTGCGCGTGACGCACTACGAGCCGGGTAAGGTGACGCTCGCGCTCGACCGGCCCGCCCCGGCCGGAGCGGCCCTCGTCGCGAGCGAGAACTACTATCCTGGCTGGATCGCCACCGTGGACGGGAGTCCCGCCCCGATCGGCCGCGCCGACATCGCGCTCATCGGCGTCGCCCTGCCGGCGGGGGCGAAGAACGTGGAGCTGACCTTCACGAGCCCCGCCTACGACAGGGGGAAGGCGATCACCCTCGCCGCGCTCGCGCTGGGCGTGCTGCTCGCCCTGGGCGGCGTCGCGATGGACCGGAGGCACGCGGATGGCTGAGCGCGCGCTGGTGGTCGTCCCGACCTACAACGAGAAGGAGAACATCGAGCGGCTCATCAAGACGGTGCTGCAGGAGGACGCCCGGCTCGAGATGCTGATCGTCGATGACGGCAGCCCCGATGGCACCGGCGACATCGTGGATGGCATCGCGGCGCGCGAGCCGCGCGTGCACGCGCTGCACCGCGAGCGGAAGATGGGGCTCGGCACCGCCTACCGCGCCGGCTTCAAGTGGGCGCTCGAGCGGGACTACGCGTACATCTTCGAGATGGACGCCGACTTCTCGCACGATCCCGACCATCTGCCGCAGTTCCTCGCCGCGATCCAGGACGCCGATCTCGTGCTCGGCTCCCGCTACCGGGGCGGGAAGGTGACCGTGGTCAACTGGCCGATGAGCCGCCTGCTGCTCAGCTACTTCGCGAACATCTACGCGCGGATCGTCACCGGGCTGCCGCTGGACGACTCCACGGGCGGCTTCAAGTGCTTCCGCCGCGAGGTGCTCGCCGCGATCGACCTGGACGACGTGCGCTCGAACGGCTACGCCTTCCAGATCGAGATGAGCTTCCGCGCCTGGAAGAAGGGCTACCGCATCGTCGAGATCCCGATCGTCTTCACCGACCGGACGGAAGGGACGAGCAAGATGAGCGGCCACATCGTGCGCGAGGCGGTGTTCATGGTCTGGCGGCTGCGCTGGTGGGCCCTCACGGGACGGGTGTGAGCCCCGCCGGACGCGCCTTCTACAAGATGTCGGGGTCGGGGAACGACTTCGTCGTCTTCGATGTCCGGACGGAACCCGCGGGAGCGCTCGAGACCCCGGAAGCCATGCGCGAACTCTGCGCCCGCGGCACGGGGGTAGGGGCCGACGGCGTGGTGTTCATCGGTCCGCCGGTGGCCGGCGCCGACTTCCGGATGCGGTACTTCAACAGCGACGGTTCGCCGGCGGCCATGTGCGGCAACGCCGCCCTCTGCGTGACGGCGCTCGCCGCCCGGATCGGGGCGGGGGCGCCGGCGGGAATGACCTTCGCCTCGGACGACGGCACCTTGAGCTCCCGGATCGTGGACGGGCTCCCCGAGGTCGACCTTCAAGCAGTACGTGAGGTGCGGCCGGACGCGGGGATCGCCCTGGCGCCCGGCGAGCGGCGGATCGGCTTCGCCCTGGCCGGCGTGCCGCACCTGGTGGTCCTGTGCGACGACGCCACGGTGGTGGATGTGGTGGCGCGCGGCCGGCCGCTGCGGATGCACCCGTCCAACCCCCAAGGGGCGAACGTCAACTTCGTGAGCCGCCGCCGGGACGGCTGGACGGTCCGGACCTACGAGCGGGGGGTGGAGGGGGAGACCTTGGCCTGCGGCACCGGCGCGATCGCCACGGCCGTGCTGCTCACGGAATGGGGGGAGAGCCAGGGGCCGGAGACGCCGCTCGAGACTCGGTCAGGGCGCCGTCTGACGGTCCGCCTGGGAAGGTCCGCCGAGGGCTGGAAGCCGACCTTGAGGGGAGAGGGGCGGCTCGTCTTCGAGGGAATGTTGGCGAAGTAGATATCGTTTCCACGCGAGTGTGGGTTGCCGTGGAAACGCATTCCATACAATGGTTTAGCCGTGTGGAGGGCGCGTGGGGAACCAGCTATCCACAGTTCTCCACCTGTCGTAGTTTACATAATACATCTTATACGAAGTATATGTCGGGGACAGAAGAACGGGGGCCGATCGATCAGGCCCCCGTTCCCTTCGCCAGCGCTGCCGGAACGCCGCGGAACCCCTAGTTCCTGGCGTTCAGCTCCCCCAGCCGTACCCGAGCCTCGGCCGCCGCGGGACCGTTCGGATCGCTCGCCAGCGACGCGTAGATCCCCTTCGCGTCGTTCACCTGCCCCGCCGCCACCAGATTCCGCGCCGCGGACGACAGGTAGATCGCCTTGTCCGACTCGAAGCGGGCCTTATCGGCCGCCGAACGGTAGCTGGCGGCCGCCTCGGCGTACTTGTGCAGCTGCTCGTAGCCGGCGCCCGTCAGTCCGAGGGCCTGGGCCGTGAAGAACGGGTCGTCGGCCTTGGTCAGCGGCTTGATCGCCTCGATCCCGGCCTGGAACTCCCCCTTCTGATAATGTACTTGAGCAAGGAGGACCATCCCCACCTTGCCGGGCTCCATGTCCGGGTAGCGCTTCACGAGGCGCTCCAGGTTCGCCTGGGCGAGCGGCATGTTCTGCGACGCCACCGCCTGCTCCGCCTCCACCAGCGCGTTGGCCGCGTTCCGGGCCTGCGCCGCCTGGCTCTTGAAGTAGAACCACACGCCGCCGGCGGCCGCGACCACGGCCAGCGCCAGCCACATCACCTCGCGGGTGTGGGTCTCGATCCAGGCCATCACGCCCTCGAGCCCGTCCGGGCCCTTGGGCCGGTATCCCTTCGATCCAGTCATGCCATTCCGGGTTATATGGTGCGCGATCCGCGGGCCCCTGCCGCCGCCCGCCCATGCCCCTGGGGTGACTCGAACACCCGGCCAACGGTTTAGGAAACCGCTGCTCTATCCACCTGAGCTACAGGGGCGTCCGGGGCTGCCGGCGCGAAAGATAACGCCGTCGCGCGCAAGGCGCGACGGCGCGCCCTACACCGCGAGCAGCGCGTGCGACCGAACGCCTGTGAGCTTGGCGAGCCCCGCCAGCGCGGTGAGTTCAAGCAGGAAGCTGCACCCCACGACGTGCGCTCCGGTGGCGTTCACGAGGTCGCAGGCCGCGCGCGCGGTGCCGCCCGTGGCGAGCACGTCATCCACGATCAGCACCCGGTGCCCCGCTCGCAGCGCCCCGTGCAGCACTTCGAGCGCGTCGGTCCCGTACTCCAGCGCGTACTCCACGCGCTCCACGGCGCTCGGCAGCTTTCCCGGCTTCCGGAGCGGGATGAACCCCGCCCCCATCGCCAGCGCCACCGGGGCGCCGAGGATGAAGCCGCGGCTCTCGATCCCCGCCACGTACGTCACGTGATCGCCGGCGAACGGCGCGGCCATCGCGTGCACGGCGCGCGCGAAGAGGGCGTGGTCGGCGAGCACGCCGGTGATGTCCTTGAAGAGGATCCCGGGCTTCGGGAAGTCGGGCACGTCGCGGATCGCGCGCCGGAGGTCGGCGGCGAGGTTGGTGGCGGAGGCGCTCATCGCTGCACGGTGAAGGGATCGTCCAGGGCGCCCACGTCGCCGAGCGGGAGGCGGATCACCGCATCCACGCGCGCGCCCGCCGGCCCTTCGGCGAGGTTCGCGAGGAACGCGTTCACGGCATCGTCGGGGCCCTGCGCCGCGACCTCCACGGACCCGTCGCTCCGGTTGCGGACCCATCCCGCGACGCCGAGCCGCCGGGCGCGCTCGCGGGCGAACCAGCGGAAGCCGACCCCCTGCACCAGCCCGCGCACCTCCACCCGCACGATCACCGCGCGCTACCGGCGCGGTGCGCGCACCAGCGCTTGCAGCGCCGAGGAGAGGGCGTTCTCGTCGGTCTGGGAGTTGGCGTCGTCGGCGAGTCGCAGCTCGCCCGCGCGGATCCGCTGCGCCACGCGTTCGAGCGCCTCGGCGACGTAGCGGCGCGGATCCGCGGGCGGACCGTCCGGGACGGGCGCCCACGGCTCCGCTTCCTTGAGCGCTTCGAGCTGGCGCGGCGTGCGGATGTCGGGCGCCGGCATGCCGCGCGCGGCGCTCACGGGCGTCGAGGGACGCGCGACCGGCGGCGACACGGCGCGGACCTTCGGCGGCGTCGGCATCCGCGGCGGCATCACTTCCTCCACGCGCAGCGCATCCATCGTGCTGCGCCGCGGCGGAGCGTCCGCGGGGGGCTCGGTCAGCTTCGAGGAGATCGGAGCGGATGATTCCGGCGGCGTCGAGAGAGGCGTCTGCGACGGTGAAAAGGCCTCCGCCGCCCAGAAGCTCTCGATCTCGAGGCCGGCCGGCGGGCCCGTCGGCCGGCTCGGGGGCTCGAGGGTGAGCTCGGTGGACTCGAGCTCCAGTCCATCCACCCTGGGGCGCTTCCCTTCCGGCGTGTCGGCGCGCAGCGCGCCGTTGGCGTCATCGTACGCGATCACGTCGATGGTCGAATCGCCGATCGCCGGGCGCTCGCCGGTGATGCGCAGCGAGATCTCCTCGGGCTCGAGGTTCTCGATCTGCATGGGACGCGAATCGCGCGGCGGGGAGGCCGGAGGGTCCGCCAGCTTCGCGGCGGCGGGGGGCGGCGACGGCGCGTCGTCGAACTCCGGCATCGCCCGTTCCCGCGGAGCGGCCGCGGGCGGCTCGGCGGGGATCGACCCCGGCGGCACGAAGAGCGGCGTGCTGCGCCGCTTGCCGGGCGCGGAGGGCTCGGCCTTCCCCTCCCCCGTGCGCGGGGCGCTGAAGGGCGGCGCGAAGGGCTTGCCGCTGCGTCGGGGCGGCTGGTCGGGCGGGATGTCGTCCGAGGATCGATCCATCGATTCTCCGTGCGGCAGACGCGGCAGCGCGTCGGCGGTCGCCTACTCCGGCGGCCAGCCGTGCGCCCCCACTAGCGGGACGAATCGCGCCTTGCCGATGTCACGCCGTTCGAAGGCGCCCCCCCGCTTCGTGACGACGGTCAGGACCTGCTCCTCCCGGCTTCCCAGGGGGATGAGCATGCGCCCCCCTTCGGCGAGCTGCTCGCCCAGTGGGCCGGGGATGCGCGGAGCGGCGGCGGTGACGAGGATGGCGTCGAACGGGCCGTAGTCGCGCCAGCCGAGGGTGCCGTCGCCGGCGAGGAGGGAAACGTTTCGCACTCCGGCGTCGCGGATGGCGAGGCGGGCCGCCTCCGCGAGCGCGCCGACGCGCTCGATGGAGAAGACCTGCGCCGCGAGATGGGCCAGGAGCACGGTCTGATAGCCGGAACCGGTGCCGATCTCGAGCACGCGCTCCTTCCCGGTGAGGGCGAGGAGCTCGAGGTAGCGGGCGTGGGTGCTCGGCTGCGAGATCGTCTGCCCGTTGCCGATCGGGAGCGCGCTGTCCTCGTAGGCGCGGTGGCGCATGCCGGTGGGCACGAAGAGATGGCGCGGCGTGAGGTCGAACGCGCGGAGCACGTTCAGGTCCCTCACCCCTCCCTGCTGCAGCGTCTCCACGAGGCGGCGGCGCGCGCCGCCGAACTGCGGCACGGTCACGGCTCGCGCCACCAGGTGGAGGGGTCGTCGAGCATCTTGACGTGCGTGAGGTCGAGGGTGAGCGGCGTGACGGAGATGTAGCCGTCGCGCACGGCGCGGAAGTCCGAGTCCTCGGGGCCGCTCCAGCTCGCGCTGCCGCCGCCGATCCAGTAGATGTCGCGGCCGCGCGGGTCCTTCATGCGCATGAGCGAGTCGGAGTAGACGCGGCGGCCGAGGCGCGTGAGGCGCACGCCGCGGATCTCGTGGCCGCGCAGCGGCGGCATGTTGATGTTGAGCAGCGTGTCGCGCGGGATCGCGTGCAGGCTGGTGAGGTGCGCGAGGAGGCGGGTGAGCGCCTGCACCTGGTCGGCGAGCAGGTCGGGGTCGGCCTGCAGGTCGCCGCCCGCGAAGGAGATCGCCATCGCCGGGATGCCGAGCATCACGCCCTCGGTGGCGGCGGCCACGGTGCCGGAGTAGAGCACATCCTCGCCCATGTTGTGGCCGTGGTTCACGCCGCTCAGGACGAAGTCGGGGCGCGTGGGCATGAGGGCTTCCACGGCGAGCATCACGCAGTCGGTGGGGGTGCCGTCCACCTGCCAGCGGCGCTCCCCGCGCGGCACGGCGCGCACGGGGTGATGGAGCGTGAGCGAGTGGCTGGTGGCGCTCTGCTCGCGGTCGGGGGCGACGACCGTCACCTCGCCGAGCCTCGAGGCGGCCTTGACGAGCGCGTCGAGCCCGTAGGCGAGGATGCCGTCGTCGTTGGTGCAGAGGAGGTGCACTATCGCCTCCCGGCGGTGCGCTGGCGCCAGATCGCGCCGACCACGCGCGCGGAATCGCGCAGCGGACGGAAATGGCTCGGCGCGCCGTAGCGCGTGGGCACCGGCACGGCGGCGATGCGGAAGCCGGCGCGCCCGGCGGCGATGAGGAATTCGGTCTCGTACTCGAAGCGGTCGCCGGCAACCTGCACGGCCTCGCAGACGGCGCGGCGCATCGCGCGGAAGCCGGACTGGGGGTCGGGCACCGGCGCGCGGAGGATGCGCCCCACGGCGGCGGAGGCGAGGGCGTTGGTCATGCGGCGGCCGAAAGGCATCGCGGTGCCGCGCCGGGCGCGCGTGCCGATGGCCAGGTCGGCGCCGGCGAGCGCGGCGAGGAGCGCGGGCGCCGCGGCGGGATCGTGCTGCCCGTCGGCATCGATGGTGAGCACGGCCCACGCGCCGTGCGCGAGCGCGGCGCCGATCCCGGCGCGCAGCGCGGCCCCCTTCCCCGCATTGCCCTCGAAGGCGATCACGCGGTCGCAGGCGGCGAGCATCGCGCCGCGCGTGCCGTCGCGCGAGCCGTCGTCCACGCCGATGATGAGCGCCCCGGGGACGTGCGCGCGCACGCCGTGCGCGACGCCGGCCACGGTGGACGCCGCATCGAGCGCGGGGATGATGCAGGCGACGGGGGGCGCGCTCACCGCTCGCCGGCGTCGCCGCCGAGGAGGCGCAGCACCTCGGCGAGCTCGTGCTCGAGCGCCTCGATCGTCTGGCGGTCGAGCGCCACGCGCGCGGCGGGGCGGAGCTTCCCCTGCTTCCGGTGCTCGTCCACCTTCTGCCGCGCGCCGTCGATCGTGAACTTCTCGCTGTAGAGCAGGTGCTTCACCAGCGTGATGAGCTCGATCTCCCGCCGCTGGTACACGCGGTTGCCGGAGCGGTTCTTGGCGGGACTGAGGAAGCGGAACTGGCTCTCCCAGTAGCGCAGCACGTGGGGTTTGAGGCCCGTGAGCTCGCAGACCTCGCCGATCGAGAAGAACTCCTGCACGGGTTCGCCGTTCATGCGTCTCGCTCCGCGCGCAGCTCGCGCGTCATCAGCGCCGTGATCGCCGCGCGCGGCGCCTGCCGTTCGAAGAGGATGCCGTGCACCGCGGCGATGATCGGCATCTCGATCCCTTCCCGCCGGGCGAGCGCGTGCGCGCTCTGCGTCGTGACGACCCCCTCGGCCACGGTGTCGCGGCCGGCGAGGGCCTGCTCGAGGGGCACGCCCTTCCCGATCTCGAGCCCCACGGCGCGGTTGCGGCTCAGCGCGCCCGTGCAGGTGAGCACGAGGTCGCCCATGCCGGCGAGCCCCATGAAGGTGAGCGGCTTGGCGCCGCAGGCGACGCCGAGCCGGGTGATCTCGGCGAGCCCGCGCGTGATGAGCGCCGCGCGCGGGTTGTAGCCCAGGCCGAGTCCCTCGGCGATGCCCGTGGCCACGGCGATCACGTTCTTGAGTGCGCCCCCCATCTCCACGCCCACGACGTCGTCGCTCGTGTACGCGCGGAAGCTGTCGGAGCTGAGCGCGCGCTGCGCGCGGCGCGCCGCCTCGTGATCGCGCGAAGCGGCGACGACCGCCGTCGGCTGGCGCGCCGCCACTTCCGCCGCGAAGGTGGGACCGGAGAGCGCGATCACCGGCCGGCCGGGGAGCTCGGCGGCCACGACGTCGGTCATCAGGGCGAGCGTTTCGCGCTCGATCCCCTTGGTGGCCACCACGCAGTCCGCCGAGGCGCCGACGCCGGGGGCGACGCGCTTCGCGACGGCGCGCAGCACGTGCGACGGGGCGACGAAGCACACCAGCGCGGCGCCGCGCGCCGCCTCGGCGGGATCGCCGGACGCGCGGAGCGCGGGATGCAGCGCCACGCCGCGCAGGAAGCGCTCGTTCTCGTGGCGCGCGTTGACGGCGGCCACGACGTCGGGCTCGTGCGCCCACAGCACGACCTCGTGCCCGTTGCGCGCGAGCAGGTCCGCGATCGCCGTCCCCCAGGCGCCGGCGCCGATCACCGCGCAGCGCGTCACGCGGCCGTCACCCGCCCGATGCGCGGCTCGCGTCCCGCGCGCAGGCGTTCGAGGTTCGCGCGGTGCGTCCACACGACGAAGGCGGCCACGGCCGCGGCGCCGGGGAAGAGCGGCGAGCGCGGTCCGTACCAGATGGCCACGGCGAAGGGGAGCGTCGCCGCGGCGAACACCGAGGAGAGCGACACGATGCGCGTGAGGAGCATCACGATGATCCAGTCGAGCAGCGCCACGAGCATCGGCACCGGCGCGAGCGCGAAGAAGACGCCCGACGCGGTCGCGACCCCCTTCCCTCCTCCCTTCCCGCCGAGGTACACGGGGCGGATGTGGCCGAGGATCGCCGCCACGCCGAAGGCCACCGGCCAGAGCGGCGACGTCGTGCCCGCCCATCGCGGGAAGCAGAGCACGGGCACGACCCCCTTCGCCACGTCCACCGCGAAGACGGCGAGCGCGGCGGGCAGTCCGAGCACGCGATAGACGTTCGTCGCGCCGAGGTTGCCCGAGCCGTACTGCCGGAGATCGATCCCGCGCATCCACCGCCCCGCGAGGAGCGCGGTGGGCGTGGAGCCCAGCAGATACGCGACCACGAGCCAGGCGGGCGCGGGCATCAGGCGGCGCGGCTCCGGAGCACGATGCGCAGCGGCGAGCCGGTGAAGCCCCACGCCTCGCGGAAGCCGTTGTGCAGGTAGCGCACGTAATGCTCGGCCACGAGGTCCGGCTGGTTGCCGAAGACGGCGAAGGTGGGCGGCGCGACGTCCACCTGCGTGGCGTAGAGGAGCTTCACCTCGCGCCCGGCCGCCTGCGGCGGCTGGCGGCGCGCGACGAGCTGCTCGAGCGTGTCGTTCACCTGCGACGTGGTGATGCGCTTCTGCCGCTCCGCGTCCACCTGCAGCACCAGGTCGAGCACCTTCGACACGCGCTGCCCGGTCTTCGCGGAGATGAAGAGGAAGGGGACGAAGGCGAGGTAGGGCGCCTTCTCCACCGCCTCCTTCTGGAAGTGGGCCGCGGTCTTGTCCGACTTCTCTTCCTTGATGTCCCACTTGTTGACGGCGAGGATGAGTCCGCAGCCGTTCTCCCAGGCCATCGCGGCGATCTTGAGGTCCTGGTTCTCGATGCCGGTGGTGGCGTCGATGACGAGGATGCAGATGTCGGCGCGCTCGATGGCGCGGCGCGAGCGGAGGGACGAATAGAACTCGACGCCGTCCTCCACTTTGGATTGCCGGCGGAGCCCGGCGGTGTCCACGAAGATGAACTCGCGGCCGTGGTAGCGGACCGGCGTGTCGATCGCGTCGCGCGTGGTGCCGGCGATCTCGGACACGACGAGCCGGTCCTCCCCCAGCAGCCGGTTCACGAGCGAGCTCTTCCCCACGTTGGGGCGGCCGACGACGGCCACGCGCACGGCCTCGGGCACCTCGGGGTCGCCGGCGGGCATCCGCTCGACGACCACGTCGAGCAGGTCGCCCGAGGCCTTGCCGTTCTGCGCGGAGACGGGCACCGGTTCGCCCGCACCCATGTTGTAGAACTCGAAGTAGTCCTGCGAGCGCGGGTCATCCACCTTGTTCGCCACGAGCACCCAGGGCTTCCGCGCATCGCGGAGCATCTCGACGATCCGGTGGTCCTGCGGGTGCACGCCGGTCTTCGCGTCGACCACGAGCAGGAGGAGGTCCGCCTCGGCGATCGCCTGCATCACCTGCTTGCGGATCTCGACGTCCATCGGGACGTGCGGATCGTCGGTGATGCCGCCGGTGTCCACGAGCCAGAAGGCGCGGCCGTTCCACGTGGCGCGCGCGAAGTGGCGGTCGCGCGTGGTGCCGGGCTCGTCGGCCACGATCGCCGACTGGTCGCCGACGATGCGGTTGAAGAGCGCGGACTTGCCGACGTTGGGGCGGCCGACGAGCGCGACGACGGGGATGGGCATTTAACTGAGGCGCTCGGGGCTCGGGGCTCGGCGCTCGGCGCTCGGGGCGCGGCGCTCGGCGCTCGGCGCTCGGCGCTCGGAGGTGGTGGCGGTAGTGGGTAGGAGGTCGTTCGTGGTGAGGGCGTCGAGGAAGTCGTAGCTGGGGAGGATGGGCACGGGCATCTCGGCGCGCACCGCGGCGAAGGGGACGTCGTCGAGGAAGAGGCCGTCGTCGTTGATCGTCTCGGCCGGGATGAGCGCGAGGTCGAGGTCCGCGCGCCCCGTGAGCGCGCGGCGGATGTCGGCGCCCACGAGGAGGCCGGCGGTGGTGGTGGTGGGGCCGAAGAGCGAGTTCTCGGCGACGATGAGCTCGAAATGGGCGCCGGTGGCGGCGGCGAGCTCGGCGAGGAGCGCCGGCATGATCGCCGCTCCCATCGCGACGCCGGTGACGACGCCGATGCGCCGGCCGTCGAGGCGCGGGAGCTCGGCCATCCCGGCCGCCAGGGTGCGGCGCAGATGCGCCACGGCGCCCACGCCGTTCTCGATCTGCGGGAAGTCGCCGTAGAAGGGGGCGTCGGGGAGCGGGCGCCCGGCGAGGAGATAGAGCTCATCGGACCCGTACACCCAGCGGTCCTCGCGCGCCGACAGCGCGCGCCGCGCCCAGCGGTCGACGTGGTCCAGCAACTCCCCGGCCTTCGCCGCATCCATGGAGCGGCCCGTGTACAGGTGCGAGAACTGGGTGAGCCCCACGGGCACCACGGCCACGGAGAGCACGGCGTCGCCGAGGTCCCAGAGATCCTGCAGCGACTGCTCGAGCACGGCGCCGTCGTTGAGTCCAGGGACGATCACCATCTGCGCGTGGAACTGGATCCCGCCCGCGGCGAGACGCCGCAGCTGCGCCACGACGTCGGGGACCTTGGGGTTGTTGAGCAGCACCTTTCGCGCCTCCCACGGCGTGGCGTGCACGGAGACGTAGAGCGGCGAGAGGCGGTACTCGAGGATGCGCGCGAAGTCGCGCTCCTTGAGGTTCGAGAGGGTGGCGAAATTGCCGTACGCGAAGGAGAGGCGGTAGTCATCGTCGCGCACGTAGAGGTTGCGGCGCAGCCCCTGCGGCAGCCCCTCGATGAAGCAGAATTCGCAGCGGTTGGCGCAGCGCCGCACGGTCGGCGGCTCGAGTTCGACGCCAAGGGGCTCGCCGTCGGGGCGCTCGATGTCGTAGCCGATCTCCTCGCCCGCCGGGGTCCGGGCCTCGATCGCGAGTTCGTCCTCCGCGGAGAGGAACTCCCAGTCGAGGAAATCCGCGAGCTCCCGCCCGTTCACCGAGAGGAGCTCGGTGCCGGGCGTGATGCCGAGTTCATCGGCGATGGAGTCGGGGAGGACGCGGCTGACGCGGACCATTCGGGCTTCCCATGCGCGAAGGGGAAGGCCGCGACGGGCGCGCCTCCCCCAGGACTGGAACCTGAAGCAATCTAGGAGATCAGGGCCCGCAAAGCAAGACAGGATAGCGACTTCGACGCGTCCACGGAGAATCTGCGGAGGATGTGGAACGGCCCGCCGGATCTCCGGCGGGCCGTTCGCAACATGGTGCGAGCCGGCGCTACTGCACCGGTGCGTACTTGTAGCCGATGATCTTGTCGCCGGTCACCGTGATCTTGAACTTCGTGTTCTCGGTGCTGGCGTTCACCGTGGCGCTGTCCGTCGTGACCACCGCGCCGGAGCGGTCGAGGAAGGAGACCTTCACGGTCACGGTGCGGGGCTTCGGCGCGGTGGCGGCGGGGGCGGCCGCGGCGGGCTTCCCCCCCTTCCCCTTCGCCGGCTTGGACTGCGCCCCCGGCGTGTGATCCACCAGCTTGAGCGAGCCGCCGACGACGCGCTTGTTGCCGTCCGACGTGAACTCGCTGATGCGGATGTTCACGTCGAGCTTCTCCCCCGCGTCGTAGAAGGTGGTCGCCGAGTCGGTGAGCGCCTTCTTCTTCGCGGCGGACTTCTCCTTCTCGGCGAAGCCGAGGTACGACTGCGCGACGAGCTGGTAGTTGTCGGGGAGGTTCGGCGCGATCTGCGTCAGCCGCGTGGCCGCGGGGAGGAGCTTGTCCCAGGCCTTGAGGTCGAAGTAGACGGCGGCCGCGTTGCCGAGCCCGGCGCTCCAGGGGCTGAACGCCACGGCCTTGTCGGCGAGGGTGATGGCCAGCTGCGCGTCGCCCAGGTCGCGCGCGTCGCGGGCGGCGGTGTACCACTGGATGTCCGTGCAGGGCTTCGCGGCCTCGGACATCTTCTTCAGTTCCGCGCGCTCGCCGGCGGTGTCGTTGACGATGCGCATCACGTCGAAGAGCGAGCTCTGCGCGTTCTCGGCGAACTGAGGGCAGCCGTACGTCTTGAGGTAGGACTGGTAGAGCCCGATCACGCGCTTGTAGGCGGCCGGCTGGGAGTCGGCCGGCAGCTTCGCGGCGGCGCGCTGCCCGGCATAGGCGGCGAAGAAGGCGCTCCACTCCGTGATGTTCACGATGTTCGCGTCGTTCGGATTGGCGGCGAGCTCCTTGTTGCCCAGCTGCGTCGCCTTCTCGTACGCGATGGAGGCCTGCTGGTCACGGTCCTGGCGGTACGCGATCTGCCCTTCGAAATAGTAGTTGAAGGGGGAATCGCGGTAGATCCCGTTCGCCTTGGTGACGAGCGCCGCGGCGGAGTCGAGCTTGCCCGCGTTGAGGAGCGGGCCGACCTGGTTGATGATCGGGCCCCACGCCATCTGGCGGTACGTCGAGATGTCCTCGGCGCACGCCGGGACGTTCTTCTCCACGATGCTGAAGAGCGAGTCCGCGGTCTTGAGCAGGTCGATCGGCTGTTCCTTGTCGCCGAGGAAGCCGAGGGTGCCGCGCTTGGGGTTCTCGCCCACGCCGGGGATGACGCTCCACATGACCAGCGCCTGGGCGAGGAGCTGGTCATGCGCGTTCATGTTGGCCGCGTAGCGGTCGTTGCGCAGGGTGAGCTTCTCCACCGCCTGGGAGAGCGGCTTCTTCTCCTGCTCGGCGAGGTGCTGCTGGAAATACACCTCCGCCTTGCCGAGGGACGAATGCGCGTCCTTGATCTCGTCGGGCTTGTCGTAGGTGATGGTGCAGGCCGGCGCCGGCGGCTTCGCGGGTGCGGCAGGCGCCGCGGGCTTGCCCTGCGCGAGCGCGGCGGGGGCCGCGAACGAGATGGCGGCCGCGAGCGCGGCGCCCCAGGAACGGGGAACGGTCATGACTGGTCTCCTGAAGTGTGGCGGGGGCGCCGCTCGGCGCCCGCCGGGATCGGATCGCCTCCACTGCCGGCCGCCGCGCGGGCGGCCTCCCTGGCCAGCGCGTGCACCTCGCGCACGGGCCGCCCCAGGGCGGCGGCCACGCGCGCCACGTCGTCGAACTCGGGCTTGGCGCGACGCGTCCCATCGGGGGCCGCGACGACCTTCACCCGCACGTCCTGCCCCATCACCTGCACGGTGCGCTCCTCGCGCGGCAGCGCGTGCCGCTCGACGGCGGTGCGGCGCACGCCGATCGCCGTCGTCTGTGCGAAGAGCGCATTCTCCAGCGCGTCCGCGCGCGCGGCGGTGGCCAGCAGCTCCACCCGCACGCCGGGGCGCCCCTTCTTCATCAGCGTCGGGACGAGCACCACATCGAGCGCGCCCGCCGCGCGCAGCGCATCGGCGGCGGCGGCGAGCGACTCGCCATCCATGTCGTCCAGGTCGGTGGCGAGCGTCACCAGCTGCTCGACGAGCAGCGCCTCGCGCGCGGCCGGTTCGGCCACCACGAGGCGAAGCGCGTTCGGCCGGCCATGCGGGTCCTTCGTACCGGCGCCGAAACCGCTCCGCAGCGGAACGTAAGACGCGGGCGCCGGGCCGCTCGAGAGCACGCGCACGATCGCGGCGCCGGTGGGCGTCACGAGCTCCCCCGCCCCGTCCGGGCCGGGGCGGATGACGTGCCCTTCCAGGAGCTTGAGCGTGGCCGGCGCGGGCACCGGGAGGGTGCCATGGGCTGCCTGCACGGTGCCATCGCCGACTGAGATCGGGCCGCAGTGGATCGTCTCCAGCCCGAGCAGCTCCACCCCCCACATCGCGCCCACGACGTCGAGGATGGCGTCCACCGCGCCGGCCTCGTGCAGGTGCACGTTCTCGGGCGGCACGCCGTGGACCTCCCCCTCCACCGTGGCGATGGCGTCGAAGGCCGCGAGAGAGCGCTCGAGGACGCGCGGCGGGAGCCCCGCCCGGGACACGATCTCGCGGATCTGCTTCAGGTGACGGCCGTGCGGCTGCGGCGGGATGTCGAAGTCCACCTTCCAGCAGGCGATCCCCGCGCGCTGCACGCGATCGATGCGCACCGTCACGCCGTCGAGGGCGAGGCGGGACGGGAGCGCGCGCAGCCACTCCGGGTCGAGGCCGGCGCCCAGGAGCGCGCCGAGCGTCATGTCCCCCGAAATGCCGCTGAAGGGATCGAGGATGCCGATGGACATAGCCTCTAAATGTACCCCGGACGCGAGCCGGGGTGCTAGTCGCGGTAGGAGGCGCCGCTGCCGGTGTTGAAGAGCACCACGCTCGCCTCCTTCGCGATCCGCCCCTCCTGCACGAGCTTGCGCGCGACCGCCAGGGCGCATCCCCCCTCGGGCGCGGCGTCGATGCCGGTGGCGCGCGCGAGTTCCGAAGTTCCCGCCACGATCTCGGCGTCGTCCACCGCCGCCGCGTCGCCCCGGCTCTCGCGCAGCGCGCGGAGGATCAGGCGGTCGCCGAGGGGGCCGGGCACGCGGAGCCCGGCGGCGATGGTCACCGGGTCGGGCCAGGGCTCCCCCTGCTCCGCCCCGCGCTCGAAGGCGCGCACCATCGGCGCGCATCCGGTCGATTGCGCCGTGATCATGCGCGGCATCTCCGCGCTCGCGAGCCAGCCGAGGTCGCGCATCTCGGCGAAGGCCTTCCACATGCCGATGAGCCCGGTGCCGCCGCCGGTGGGATAGACGATCACATCCGGGAGCGTCCAGCGGAGCTGCTCCGCGAGCTCGTAGCCGAGGGTCTTCTTCCCCTCGATGCGGTAGGGCTCGCGAAGGGTGGACACGTCGAAGAAGCCGTGCTCGGCGGCGTAGGCGCGCGCGGCCTTGCCGCAGTCGCCGATGTGGCCGGGGAGCGTGACGAGATCGGCGCCGAAGGCGCGGATGGTGGCGAGGATGTTCCGCGGCGTGGTCTCGGGGGCGTAGACGCGGGCGCGCATGCCGGCGGCCGCGGCGTACGCGGCCATCGCCGCGCCGGCGTTCCCCGCGGTCGGAACGACGAGCCCCGCGACGCCGAGCGCCTTCGCGCGCGTGACCGCCGCGCTCATGCCGCGCGCCTTGAAGCTGGCCGTGGGGTTCAGCCCTTCGTCCTTCACCCAGAGGCGCGCGACGCCGAGGGCGCGCGCGAGCGCGGGCGCTTCGAGGAGGGGAGTGGCGCCTTCGCCGAGGGTGACCGGCGCCTCGCCGTCGCGGAGGGGGAGCCAGGGGGCATAGCGCCACATGTCCCAGCGCGGCAGCAGCGCGGCGCGGTCGCGCGGGAGGCGGTCGTAGCGCACGAGGAGGGGCTGGCCGCAGTCGGGGCAGACCGTGGCGAGCGCATCGCCGGGCGCGGTGCGGCCGCAGGCCTGGCAGACGAGCGTCCAGCTGGCGTGCTCAGTCATCGGCGGGGGTGGGGGCGTCGGCGGGGGCGGTCTCGGGGGATGGATCGGGGGCGCGTTCGCGCAGGGCGTCGAGGATCCGCTGCGCGCCGGCGGCGCTGAAGCCGGGGAGCGCGGCGATCTGCTCGGCGGTCGCGTCTCGCACCCCCTGCAGGCTGCCGAAGGCACGGAGGAGCGCGCGGCGCTTGGTGGGGCCGACGCCGGGGATGCTCAGCAGCTCGGACGTCACCGTGCGCATCGCGCGGCGCTTGCGATTGTAGGTGATGGCGAAGCGATGGGCCTCGTCGCGCACGCGCTGGAGGAGGCGGAGCGCGGGCGAGCGGCGGGAGAGGTGGATGGGGTCGCCGCGGCCGGAGAGGTAGACGTCCTCCTCGCGCTTGGCGAGGCTGGCGAGCTCCATCCTGCCGAGGCCGAGCGATTCGAGGGCCTCGCGCGCGGCGCCGAGCTGCCCCTTGCCGCCGTCGATGAGCACGAGGTCGGGGAGCGGGCGCTGCTCGTCGAGGCGGCGGCGCAGCGTGCGCGTGACCGCCTCGCGCATCGAGGCGAAGTCGTCGGTGCCTTCCACGGTCTTGATGCGGAGCTTCCGGTACTCGCCGCGGCGCGGGCGGCCGTTCTCGAACCAGACGCAGCTGGCGACGGTGTCGGTGCCCTGCGCGGTGGAGATGTCGAAGCAGGCGATGGCGCGCGGCACGCGCGGGAGCGCGAGCTCGCGCTGCAGCTCGTAGACGGGATCGGCGGCGCGCTCCTCGGTGTCGGCGCCGGCGAGGCGGAGCTCCTCGAGCAGGTGGCGCGCGTTCTGCTCGGCGAGGTCCACCAGCGCGCGGCGGGGGCCGCGCTGCGGGACCTTCACCACCGTGCCGGCGAGCGCCTGCTCGATCGTCTCGCGGTCCTCCACGTCGAAGGGGAGGACGAGCTCGGCGGCACGCCCCTCGGCGGGACGATAGCCGCCGGTGAGGTACGCCTCGAGCACCGCGCCGTCGCTCTCGCCGCTCACGTTGGCGAGGTACTGGTGCTCGCGCGCGAGGAGCTTGCCGGCGCGGATGCGCAGCAGCACGACGCAGGCCTCGTCGCCGTCGCGCGCGAAGCCGAGCACGTCGCGGTCGCCCCCCTCCACCTCCACGATGACGGTGGGCTCCTCCATCTTCTCGAGCGAGGCGAGCATGTCGCGCAGCTCGGCGGCGCGCTCGAAGTCCAGGGCGCCGGCGGACTCGGCCATCCGCTCGCGCACGCGGCGCATGACCTCGCCGGCGCGCCCATCGAGGAAGAGCACCACCTCGTCGATCATCGCGCGGTAGTCCCGCTCCGTCTGCAGGCCGACGCACGGCGCCTTGCAGCGGCCGATGTGGTAGTCGAGGCAGGCGCGCTCCGGCGCCTCGCGCGGGAGGTCCCAGCTGCAGGAGCGCACGGTGAAGATCCGGTTCACCAGGTTGAGCGCGCGCCGCATGGCCCCGACGTCGGTGTACGGGCCGAAGTAGCGGGAGCCGTCCTCCACCACGCGCCGGGTGACCAGCACGCGCGGGAAGGGCTCGTGCAGCGTGACCTTGATGAACGGGTAGGACTTGTCGTCGCGCAGGAGGATGTTGTAGCGCGGGTGGTGCTCCTTGATGAGGTTCGCCTCGAGCACGAGCGCGTGCACCTCGCTCGGCACCACGATCGTCTCCACGTCCACGGCCTGGCGCATGAGCGCGCGGGTCTTGGAGGCCTCGTGCGCGTCGGCGCCGAGGTAGCTGCGCACGCGCGCGCGCAGGCGCTTGGCCTTGCCCACGTAGAGCACGGTGCCGTCGGCGCCCTTCCACAGGTACACGCCCGGCGACTCCGGGAGCGTCGCGACCTTCGCCGCGAGCGCCGCGTGCGTGGGGAGGTGCATGGAGCGGAATCTAACGACGCCGCCGGGGGTGCGGCCGCGACGCTAGCGGCGGAACGCGCGCGCGATGGCGGCGCGGCTCTCGGCCACCCCCATCGCGGCGGTGAGGGCGAAGTAGAGCACGCCGTACGCGCCCAGCACGAAGAAGGCGATCTCGAGGGGATGCATCCCCGCCATCGCGGTCTTCAGCGCGTAGCCGGCGGCGGCGGCGAGCGCGGCGCCCGTCCAGAGGCGCGCGAGGAAGGAGGCGCCCACCGTCACGGGCCCCACGCGCTCGCCGAGGCCGCGCCGGAGGAGCCAGAACTCGACCCACCCCGCGATGCCCGCGCTGGCGGTGAGTCCGGCGGCGCCCCAGCGCGGCGCCACGCCGAGCAGCTTCGGCAGCGGGAGCGCGAAAGCGAGCCCCAGCGCGGTGGTGAGCGCCACGCGGAGGATCGCGTAGCGCAGCGGCGTGCGCGTGTCGCGCAGCGCGTAGAAGGCGGACGAGTAGAGGCGGCCGAGCGTGGAGGCGAGGAGCCCCACGGCGGAGCCGGCGAGGATCCCCCAGACGTAGAGCGCGTCGTCGTGCGAGAAGCGGCCGGTCTGGAAGAGCGCGGCGGCCACGACGTCGCCCAGGGCGGCGAAGGCGACGGCGCTCGGCACCACCAGGTAGGCGATCCGCCGCAGCCCGAGCGCGAGACGCGCGCGCAGCACGGCGGCGACGTCCTCGGCGCTGCCCGTGGCGCTCGACATCGCGGGCAGTTCCGCCGCGGAGACCGACATGCCGAAGAGGCTGACGGGGAGGGTGTAGAGCACCTGCGCGCTCGCCAGCGCGGCCACCGCGCCCCCCGGCAGGAAGGAGGCGATCACCGTGTCGACGTACGCGCTGATCTGCACCACGCCGCGCCCGATGAAGACGGGGACGAAGTTCGCGATCACCGTGCGCACGTGCTGGGATCCGTGTCCCAGGGACAGCGTGAGCGTGGGCACGAGGCGCCACACGGTGGGGAGCTGCACGAGGAGCTGGAGGGCGCTGCCCACCACCGAACCCGCCGCCGCCGCGACGGCGAGCGTGGAGGGTTCCGCGCGATCCCCGGTCAGGACGAGCGCGACGATGATCGAGACGTTCCACGCGATCGGCGCGCTGTAGGAGAGCAGGAAGCGCCGGTGGCTGTTGAGCACGCCGAGGCACCAGGCCGACATCACCAGCAGCCCGGCGCCCGGGAAGAGGAGGCGCACGAGGTAGATCGTGAGCGTGCGCTTGTCCCCCTGGAAGCCCGGCGCGATGAGCCCGATGAGCAGCGGCGTGGCGAGCATGCCGAGCAGCACGAGCACGGCGGTGGCGAGCGCGAGCAGGGTGAGCACGGCGCCCGCGGTGCGCCCCGCTTCCTCCTCCTTCCCTTCCGCGAGGAGGCGCGCGTACACGGGGATGAAGGAGGCCGACAGCACCCCCTCGCCGAAGAGGTTCTGCAGGAAGTTGGGGATGCGGAAGGCCGCGTTGAACGCGTCGGCTGCGAAGGAGAGGCCGAGGTAGTGCGCCAGCGCGCGCTGGCGGACGAGCCCGACGATGCGGCTCCCCAGGATGCCGGCGCCCACGTGCAGGGCGCCGCGCCCGGTGCGCTCCTCGCCCGCGGCGCTCACCCGTCCACGAGGCGCGCGGCGTGGGCCGCCGCCGCCTCGCGCATCAGCTCGAGGAGCGCGGTGCCGTGGCGCGCGAGCATCGGCAGCACGTTGAGCAGGCGCTCCTGCGGCTTGCCGAGCGGGAAGAGCGAGGCGCGCGCCACGGCGAGGTCGTGCATGAGGTCGCGCTCGCGGTGCTTCACCGCGGCCACCAGGCGCCGTTCGAGGCGGTCGAGCCGGTGCGCGATGCTCCGGCGCGCGCCCTCCGGCACCGGCGGGGGGACGAGCGGCGCCCGGTCCGCGGCGAGCGCGGCGGCGAGATCGCGGCTGGCCGTGTCGAGCGCCGCACGATAGTGCGCGATGGCCGCCTCCACGCGCGGCGGCATCTGCCGGCGCGCGAGGCGCGCGTCCGCCGCGTGCGGGTCCTCGAGGTCCTCCACGGTCATCCCGTAGCGCTCGAGGATGCGCGCGACGTGCGGCTCCACGATCATCCCCGCCCAGCGCGGCAGCGCCACCGGCGACGCCACGCGGAGCGCCGCGGCCACCGCGCTCACCTGCGCGAAGTAGGCCAGCTCGCCGGGGCCGCCGAGGTACGCCGCGGTGGGAAGAATGGCGCGCTCCATCACGGGGCGGAGGAGCACGTTCGGTTCGAGCGTGCCCGCGGGAACCGCCCCGGCGATCGGCACGCGGCGGCGCTTCCCCCCCTCCACCGCGAACACGAGCGAGAGCCCCTTCACGTGCTGCACCTTCGGGGTGAAGCCCGCCTTCGCCAGTTCCGCGTCGCGCGCGAGGAGGGCGGCGTCCACCGCCGAGGCCTCCGTGCGCGCCCGATCGAGCAACGGCGCGCCCGCGCCCATCACCGCCGGATGCCCGCCATCGAGCACCGCGATGCCGAGCGGCTCGAGGATGCCGCGCAGCAACTTCACGTAGGCGCTGCCCACCGTCTCGCCGGGCCCGTACGACGCACGCAGCAGTTCCAGGGGCGCCCGGTCCACCGCCGCCCCCGCGGCGCGTTCGAGCGCCGACGCGAGGTCACCGACGTCGCCGAGCGGGAGGTCCCGCATGCGGATCCCCTCCGCCTGCGGCGCGGGCATCGCGAGGCGCTCCACCTCCCCATCGTGCGCTACGAAGGTGACCGCGGCTTCGGCGAAGTCGGCGTCGTACGTCGCCGCCCAGAAGACCGGCGCCGTGGGCACCCCGGTGGCGCGCTGCAGCGCGTCCGCGAGCGCGAGGGCGGAGAGCGCCTTGCTCCAATTGTAGAGCGGACCGCCGAAGAGCCCCGGCTGCTGCCCCGTGGTGACGACGATCCCCTTCCCTCCCGCCACGCTCGCGAGGCGCGCCGCCGCCGCGCCGGTGGCGGCGAAGGCCGGCGCGAGCGTCCGGTGCCAGTCGCGCGCGGCGAAGTCCGCGCGCACCGCTTCGGCGTGCGCCTTCCACGCGGCGGCGCCCTTCGGCGCGGGCGTCATCCATCCGGCGGGGAGCGTCCCGGCGATCGCGCCGGCGGCCAGGCGCGACGCGCCGAGCGGGCGCGTGAGCACGCGGGGGGCGTT
Organism: Gemmatimonadaceae bacterium; assembly: GCA_035524735.1. Classification (GTDB taxonomy): domain Bacteria; phylum Gemmatimonadota; class Gemmatimonadetes; order Gemmatimonadales; family Gemmatimonadaceae; genus DATKOH01. Next base: position 6,416 of record DATKOH010000114.1, on the reverse strand, counting down.
CACGAGTGGATCACTTGTGGTAGGGCTCGCCGCGCCGGATCGTGCCCGCGCGATAGAGCTGCTCGGCGAGCACGAGGCGCGCGAGCTCGTGCGGGAGCGTCCAGGGCGCCAGCGCGAGACGGCGCTGCGCGCGCTGCTTCACGGCGGCGGAGAGCCCGAACGCGCCGCCGATCACGAACGCGACATCGCGCGCGCCCTCGCGCTCGCGCTGGAGCCACTCGGCGAACCGCTCCGAGGTCATCTCCGTGCCGCCGGCGTCGCAGGCGAGCACCGAGCCGCCGGCGGGGAGGAGCGCCAGCAGCCGCTCCCCTTCCCGCTCGCGCACCTGCGCCGCCGACGCGCCGCGGCCGGACTCCCCCCTGGCCTCGCGCACTTCCAGCGGCCAGTAGCGCGCCGCGCGCGACTCGTACTCGCGGATCGCCGCCGCGAGCGCGGGGTCCCGCGGCGCACCCACGGCGGCGACGATCACTTTCACGCGGCGAGGCCGCGCGGCTCACGCGTACACGCCACGCAGCCGGTGCACGTTGGCCACGCGCGACACCGCCAGCATGTACGCCGCCGTGCGCATGTTCACCTTGTGCTTCTTCGACAGCGCGAGCACGTCGCCGAAGCTCTTCGTCATGATGAGCTCCAGCCGGCGGTTCACCGTCTCCTCGTCCCAGAAGTAGCCGCCGCGGTCCTGCACCCACTCGAAGTAGGAGACGGTCACGCCGCCCGCGTTCGCGAGGATGTCGGGGATCACGAAGACGTTCTTCTCGTCGAGGATCGCGTCCGCCTGCGCGGTGGTGGGGCCGTTCGCGCCTTCGCAGATGATCTTCGCCTGGATCTTGGCGGCGTTCTCCTTGGTGATCACGTTCTCGAGCGCCGCCGGGACGAGCACGTCCACCTTGAGGGTGAGCAGGTCGTCCATGCCGATCTTCTTCTGGTCCGCGAAGCCCTTCAGCGACTTGTGCTCCGCGTAGTGTGCCGCGGCGGCGTCCACGTCGATGCCGTTCGGGTCGTGCAGCGCCCCCCAGCGGTCGCCGATCGCGACGATCCGGCAGCCCTCGCGGTGGAGCAGCTGCGCGGTGACCGATCCGACGTTGCCGAAGCCCTGCACGGCCACCGTCGCGCCCTTCATCGGCATGCCCAGGTGCGCCAGCGCCTGACGCGTGACGAACATGCAGCCGCGCCCCGTCGCCTCGCGGCGGCCGAGCGAGCCGCCCATCTCCACCGGCTTGCCGGTGACGACCGCGGTCACCGTGTGGCGCACGTGCATCGAGTAGGTGTCCATCACCCACGCCATGACGCGCTCGTTCGTGTTGACGTCGGGCGCGGGGACGTCGCTGTCGGGACCAAGGGTGTTGATGATCCCCGCGGTGTAGCGGCGCGTGAGCCGCTCGAGCTCGCCCATGCTCAGCTGCGCGGGGTCGCAGATCACCCCGCCCTTGGCGCCGCCGAAGGGGATGTTGACCACGGCGCACTTCCAGGTCATCCACGCCGCGAGCGCCTTCACTTCGTCGAGGTTCACCTGCATGTCGAAGCGGATGCCCCCCTTCGCCGGGCCGCGCGACGTGTTGTGGAGCACGCGGTAGCCGGTGAAGACCTCCGTCTCCCCGTTGTCGAGGACGACGGGGATGGAGACGGTGATCTGCTTCTCGCAGTGGCTCAGGATCTTGAAGAGGCCCGGCTCGAGGTCGAGCAGCTTCGCGGCCTTCTCCAGCCGGGACATCATCTCCTCGAACGGGTTGTTCTCGCCGAGGAAGCGGTCTTTGTCGGGGCGGACGAATTCGGCGCTCGTGGGCCGACGGACGTTGGTCGTCATGATCTCAGGATTGGGTTGAGCGAGCACGAAGGAGGGTCGCGAGCACCTCGTCGAGCGCATCGCCCCCCGCCTGGACTTTCGGCTGCTGGGAAACATACCACAACGGAGGCGCTTGGCGAGGCCAGAGCGTGTCGAGCTTCACGTGGTCCTTGAGCGTGCACACCGGGCGTTCCCCCGGGGCGAGGGACGCGGCCAGCGCCTCGGCCTCGGCCGCGGTGAACGCATGGTGGTCCGGGAAGGCGCGCGCGCGCACGCGGGCGCCGGCGGCCGCCAGCTGCGCCGCGAAGGCCCCGGGGTCGCCCACGGCGGAGATCGCGAGCACGGCTGCCCCCTGGAGCGCACCGATGGGCTCCGGCGCGCCCCCGCCAGTGCGGCGCAGGCCGTCCAGCGGCAGCGCCATGACAGCCACGGGGACGCCGGGAGCCGCCGCGGCGAGATCGGCGCGCACGCGCGCCACGGCATCGTCCCCCGCGGCCTTGCGCGTGATGAGCAGGAGCGTGGCCCGGCGGAGCGATGACGGGGGCTCGCGGAAGGGGCCGGCGGGGAGCCGGCGCGCCACCGCGGGCCAGCGGTCCGCGCTCACGAGCACCACGTCGGCCGTGCGCGCGGCGCGCCGGTGCTGGAAGGCGTCGTCGAGCACGGCCACGTCCGCGCCGGCCGCGGCCGCGCGCGCGATCCCGGCCACCCGGTCGGGCTCCACGATCACGGGCACGCCGGGGTTGAGCCGCGCGTGGACGAGGGGCTCGTCATCGCCGTAGCCGCGGAGCACGATGGCGGGCATCGCCCCCCGCGCCCTGAGCTCCGCGGCGAACCAGGCGGCGACCGGCGTCTTGCCCGTGCCGCCGACGGTGATGTTCCCGATGCTCACGGCGGGGATCGCACCGGCCTGCGCGCGGAGGAGGCCCGTGTCGTAGAGCGCGCCGCGCAGCGCGGCCGCACCGGCGTAGAGCGCCGACGCGGGCGCGAGGAGCGCGCGCGCGGCCGCGGCGCCCTTCCCCTCGCCGTACCAGATGCGCGAGACCGCCCCGCCGTCAGCCATCGGCCGGCGGCACGATGCGCTCCATCAGCTCGGCGAAGCGGCCGGTCTGCGCCGCGGCATCCCGCGCGGTGGCCGCCTCCACGCGCATCGTCGGACCGTGCACGATCAGCACCTTCGCGAAGGGCTTCGGGATCTCGAACTCGTCCCAGCTCTTGAGCTTCCAGGCGCGGCTCGCGAAGGCGCGGGTCGGGACCAGCGGCGCGTTGGCCCGATGGGCGACGATCAGCGCGCCCGGGGCGAAGGAGTGGCGCGGGCCGCGCGGGCCATCGGGGGTGACGGCCACGCAGCCGCCGTTCACCAGCACGCGCGTGAGCTCCAGCAGCGCGCGGTCGGCGCCGCGCGTGGTGGAGCCGCGCACGGTGCCGAAGCCGAGCGCGAGGCCGGCGCGCGCGATGATCTCGCCGTCGCCGTGCTCGCTGATGAGCACGACGGAACCCCGCTTGCGGTAGGCCCAGAGCAGGGGGAGGAGCTCGCCGTGCCAGAGGAGGTGCACGTGCGCCTCTCCCCTGGCGTGCATGGCGAGCACCGCATCGGCGTTCACCCAGCGCAGGCGCCAGGTGCTGGCGAGGATGCGCAGCAGCACGGTGCCGAGGCGCGCGAGCCAGCGGTCGCGGCGGGCGCGCCGCGCGGCGCGGTCGCTCACGGCAGGGCCATCGCGAGCGCGATGTCGGCCACGCGCCCGGCGGCGCCCGGGGTGCCGAGCTGGGCGCGCACCGCGGCGAGCCCCTCGAGCATCGCGGCGCGGCGCGGGCTCTCCCGGTCGAGGAGCGGCGCGAGCGCGTCGGCCATCGCGTCGGGGCGCACCGCGTCCTGCACGAACTCCGGCGCCACCTCCTTCCCCGCCACCACGTTCACGAGCCCGATCCGCGGGATGGTGACCACGCGCCGGGCGATCGCGAAGGTGACCGCGCTGGTGCGGTACGCGACGATGAGCGGACACCCCGCCACGGCGGCCTCGAGCGTGGAGGTGCCGCTCTTCGAGAGCGCCGCGTCCGCGGCGCGCCACACGGTGAACGAGCCCGCGTGCACCTGCTGGAATGGGCACTCGGCGGGGTCGAGCGTGATCCCGGGGGCGACGCTCACCACGACGCGCAGCCCCGGGATGCGGCGCTCCAATTCCCGCGCGGTGGCCACGAAGGGTGCGAGGTGCCGCGCGATCTCGCTCCGCCGGCTCCCCGGGAAGAGCGCGAGCACGGGCGCGCCGGCGGGGAGCCCCAGCGCGGCGCGCGCCTCCTCGCGCGAGGGGATCGCCTCCGCGCGGTCGAGCAAGGGGTGGCCGACGAAGGTCGCATCGATCCCCGCCGCGCGCAGCAGCTCCTCCTCGAAGGGGAGGATCACCGCGGCGCGCGTGACGGTGCGCGCCAGCTCGGTGAGCCGCTTCGCCCCCCAGGCCCACACCTGCGGCGTGATGTAGTAGAGCACCGGCACGCCCGCCGCGTGCGCGGCCGCGGCCACCTTCATGTTGAAGCCCGGGTAGTCGAGCACGATCACGAGGCCGACCTTCCCCGAGCGGAGCCGCTGCTTCAGCTGCGCGAGCAGCCGCCAGTGGAGCGGGATGTGCTTCAGGACCTCCACGAAGCCCATGACGGCGAGCCGGTCGGTGTGCTCGAGGAGCGACACGCCGGCGGCCTCCATGCGCGCGCCGCCGATCCCCTCCATGGGGATGCCGGGCGCGCGGCGACGGAGCTCGGCGGCGACGCCGGCGCCGTGGAGGTCGCCGGACGGCTCGCCGGCGACGAACAGCACCTCACGCACGGCGCCCCGCGTCGGGGCCGAGCCACCGCGCCATCCCCTTCTCGATCTCCTGGACGATGCGGAGCGCGACGGCGAGCGCATCGCGCCCCTCCTCGCCGCTCACCGCCACGGGCTGCTTCCCCTGCACCGCGGCCACGAAGCTCTCGAATTCCAGCTTCAGCGGTTCGCCGTCGGGGGCCTTGAGCGTGATGCGCTCCATGAAGTCCTCGAGCTTCCGCGGCGACGCGGCGAGCTCCGCCATGTCGAGCCCCTTCTTGATCCGGTAGAAGACGCCGTCGCCGCTGCCGAGGTCGAGCGAGATGTAGCCGCTGCGCTGGAAGACGCGCAGCTTGCGGAAGCGGTCGCGCGAGACGCGGCTCGCCGTGATGTTCGCCACGGCGCCGGTGTCGAAGGTGAGCCGCGCGTTCGCGATGTCCACCTCGGGGGTGATCACCGGGATCCCCGCGGCGGTGAGTTCGGTCACGCGGCCGCCGCGCACCACCGTGCGCGCGAGGTCGATGTCGTGGATCATGAGGTCGAGCACCACCGGCACGTCCGACCCGCGCGGATTGAAGGGCGCGAGGCGGTTGATCTCGACGAAGCCGGGCTGGTCGATGTACGGGAGCGCCGCGCGCACCGCGCGGTTGAAGCGCTCCACGTGCCCCGTCTGCACCACGACGCCGGCGCGCGCCGCGGCGGCCAGCATCTCGTCCGCCTCCTCCAGCGTCGCGGCGATCGGCTTCTCGATCAGCACGTGCTTCCCCGCGGCGAGCGCCCGCATGGTGACGGCGTGGTGGGCCGGCGTCGGCACCACGATCGTCACCGCGTCCGCGGCGGCGAGGAGCGCGTCGAGCGAGTCGAAGTGCCTGACCTTGAGCTCCTTCGCCACCTGCTCCGCGCGCTCGGCGCGCGCGTCGTGGAAGCCGACGAACTCCACCCCGGGCAGGTCGCGGAAGAGCCGGACGTGGTGGTAGCCCAGCCCCCCCGCCCCGATGACCCCGACCTTGAGCTTGCCGCTCACGTGATCACGCCGCGGCCGCTGGCGCCCACGAACTCGAGGAAGTGCTTCACCTCCGGGAAGGGCTGGAGCTCGTGCTCCGCCCGCTCCATCGCCTGCGACACGTTGAGCTCCGAGCGGAAGAAGAGCCGGTACGCACGCTTGAGCTCGTGCACGACCTCGGGGGCGAACCCGTTCCGCTGCAGCCCCACGGTGTTGAGGCCGTAGAGCTTGATCGGGCTCCCCACGGCCTTGAGGTACGGCGGCACGTCCTTCGGCACGCGCGAGTGCCCGCCGATGAAACTGAACGCGCCGATCTTCACGAACTGGTGCACCGCCACGAGGCCGGAGATGATGCAGCGGTCCTCGATCGTGATGTGTCCCGCGAACTGGCTGCCGTTGGAGATGATGACGTGGTCGCCCACGTGACAGTCGTGCGCGAGGTGCACGTACGTCATGATGAAGCAGTGCTTCCCCACGGTGGTGTGCATCGACTCGGTGGTGCCGCGGTTGATCGTCGCGTACTCGCGGATCACGGTGCCGTCGCCGATCTCGACCGTGGTGGGCTCCCCCTTGTACTTCAGGTCCTGCGGGTCGCCGCCGAGGATCGAGCCGGAGCCGACCTTCACGCCGGCGCCGAGCGTGACGTAGCGCTCGAGCGTGGCGCGCGGCGCGATCACGCAGGCGTCGCCCACCACGCAGTGCGGGCCGATCATCGCGAAGGCGCCCACCTCCACCCCGGCGCCGAGCGTGGCGCCGGGGTCGATGATCGCCGTGGGATGGATGCGCGCGCTCACCGGTCCACCACCATCGCGCTCATGTCCGCCTCGCACACGACCTCG
>DATKOH010000113.1:0-2554 GCA_035524735.1 Gemmatimonadaceae bacterium | reverse complement strand
CGGGGCTGGACCTGACCGACATGGAGACGGGCTACAAGGCGTTCACGGCGGAGGCCTTCCGGATCATGCGGATGACGAGCGATCGTTTCGGGATGGAGCCGGAGACGGTGGCGCGTCTGTCGCAGATGCGGGCGCGGGTGTACGAGGTGCCGATCTCGTACGTGGGGCGGACGTACGCGGAGGGGAAGAAGATCACGTGGCGGGACGGGATGGCGGTGTTCTGGCACATCCTGAAGGCATGGGCGAGCGGGGGGGAGCAGCAGAGGCTGGAGGGGCGGTGAGCAGGCGGTGGGGATGGGCGCTGGCGCTCCTCCTGCCGGTGCTCTGTGCGGCGGCGTTCCGGCGAGCGCTGCCCGCGTCGATGGCGGCGGGGGAGAACACCGACTTCGCCACCTTCTACTCGCCGGTCGCGCACCGCATCCTCGCGGGAGACGGCATCACCACCGAGTCCGGCGCGGTGGCCATGCGCTATCCCCCCGGGTACCCGATCCTGCTCGCCGCGGCCGTGGGGGCCGGCGGCGCGATCGGGCTGTCGGACGCCCGTTCGATGGATATGCTCACCCTCCTCTGCATCGGGCTCAGTTCCCTGCTCCTATACTTGGTCGCGCGCGATCTATTTAGTGGGTGGCTGGCGCTGGCCCCCTCCCTCGCCTACGCCACCTACCCGCTGGGGCTCTGGCTCACCCGGCAGCCGAGCAGCGAGGTGCCCTTCACGACACTGCTCTTCGCGTGCGCGTGGCTCGCCTGGCGGCTCACCCGCGGGGAGCGGCCGCACTGGGCCCTGGCGGCGGTGCTCGGCGCGCTCGCCGGCGCGGCGATGCTGGTGCGGCCGATCGGCGTCTTCATGCCGCTGGTGCTCGCGGCGCTGGTGCTGCTCCTCGCCGCGAAGTGGCCGGCGCGCACGCGCGCGCTCGCCGCGGCGGCGATCGTGGCCGCGAGCGCGCTGGTGATCGCGCCGTGGGAGGTGCACGTGAGCCGGGCGGCGGGGCGCTTCGTGCTGCTCAGCGACGGCGGCGTGCCGTCCATGCGCGACGGGCTCACCTTCGCCGTGAACGCGAGCAAGGGGCGCGCGCCGATCTGGGTGCCCGACGGGGTGCGCACCGTGATGATCTCCTTCCTCGCGCAGTACGACCAGCTCGATTCCTACGGCGCGATCGCGCGGGCGGGGGCGAAGGAATTCGCCGCGCACCCCGGCGGCATGATCGGGCTGGCGGCGCTCAAGCTCGCGCGCGCCTGGTACGGCACCGACAGCCAGCGGCTCGACCGGTACATCCTCCTCCTGCAGCTCTTCTACATCGCGGCGCTGGCGTGGGCGATGCGCATGGCCTGGCGCGCGGGGGGGGAGCGGCGGCGCTTGGCGATCATCGCGGGGGCGTTCCTGCTCTATTTCTGGGGGATGAGCGTGCTGGCGCTGCCGCTGGTGCGCTACATGGTGCCCGCGATCGGGCTCGCCTTCCTGGTGCTGCCGGCGGCGGTGGAGCGGCACCGGCTCGCATAGCGCGGCGCCGGGCGCTTGCCGCGCACCGTCGCGTATATTTCGCCCAGTTCGCCCTCCCGGACCCCCCTTGGCCCAGCCCGCCCTCCTCGACACGTCCCACACGCCGCACGACCAGGCGCACGGCGCGGTGACGATCATCGCGCCGTCGAAGGGATGGGTGTCGCTCAAGCTCGGCGAGATCTGGGAGTACCGCGAGCTGCTGTACTTCCTGGTGTGGCGCGACGTGAAGGTGCGCTACAAGCAGACCGCGCTCGGCGCCGCGTGGGCCGTCATCCAGCCGCTGCTCACGATGATCGTCTTCTCGCTCTTCTTCGGGCGGCTGGCGAAGGTGCCGAGCGATGGGATCCCGTACCCGATCTTCAGCTTCGCGGCGCTGGTGCCGTGGACCTTCTTCGCGACGGGGCTCAACCTGAGCTCCAACTCGCTGGTGGGGAGCGCGAACCTGGTGCAGAAGGTGTACTTCCCGCGGCTGATCATCCCGATCGCGACGGTGCTCTCGGGGCTGGTGGACTTCGCGATCGCGATGGCGGTGCTCTTCGGGATGATGGCCTTCTACGGGATCGCGCCCACGTGGAACGCGCTCTGGCTGCCGGCCTTCGTGCTGCTGGCGCTGGTGACGTCGCTCGCGGTGGGGCTCTGGCTCTCGGCGCTCAACGTGGAGTACCGGGACGTGCGCTTCCTGGTGCCCTTCCTGTCGCAGCTGTGGATGTACGCGACGCCGGTGGCGTACCCGAGCTCGCTGCTGCACGAGCCCTGGCGCACCGTGTTCGGGCTCAACCCGATGGTCGGGGTGGTGGAGGGGTTCCGGTGGGCGTTGCTGGGGGTGAACACGCGGCCGGGGGGGATGATCCTCGTGAGTGCGGGGGCGGCGCTCGCGATGCTGGTGGGGGGCGCGTTCTACTTCCGCCGCATGGAGAGGACGTTCGCCGATGTCGTCTGACGTCGCGGTCCGCGCGGACCAGCTGACCAAGCGTTACCGCCTGGGGCGCCGTGAGAAGTACCGCACCCTGCGGGACACGCTCACGGAAGGGGCGCGCAAGCTGATCGGCCCGTGGG
>DATKOH010000112.1:0-22076 GCA_035524735.1 Gemmatimonadaceae bacterium | reverse complement strand
CCCCGGCTGGATCGCGTTCGCCTCCCACTGGCGGAGCCCCATGTTGTTCACCGCGCCGGGCTTCGTGGTGAAGTCGTCCATCTCATCGTTGAGGAGGAAGCCGGCGCCCGCCACCGCCTCCGCGGAACCGTAGCCGTCGTTGAGCGTGGTGGTCATCGCCACGGCGTTCCCCTGTGCGTCCACGATCGAGAAGTGCGTGGTATGGCGGCGGTCGCTCTCCGCACGCACGATCGCGGCGCGGATCGCCGCGGCGCTGTCGGGGGAGAGGAAGGCGGCGGCGTCGATCCGCACGAAGGCCGGATCGCCGAGCAGCGTGTTGCGCCTTAGGAAGGCCGCGCGCTCGGCGCCCGCGATCGCGGCGATCGCGCGCTCCGAGTGGAATCCCATCGCGCGGAGGTCGATCCCCCCGAGCACGTTCGCCATGAGCGCCACGGTGAGCCCGCCGGACGATGCGGGGGGCATCGCGATCACGCGGTGGCCGCGGTAGGTGAATTCCACCGGCTCGCGCCATTCGGCCCGGTAGTCCTTCAGGTCCTGGAGGGAGATGATGCCGCCGCCGCGCCGCATCTCGGCCACGATGAGCTCGGCGGTGCGTCCGGTGTAGAAGCCGTCGCGCCCCTGCTCGGCGATGCGCCGGAGCGTCGCGGCGAGGTCGGGGTTCCGCCAGCGCGCGCCGTAGGGCACCGGCGCGCCGTGCGGGAGGAGGAGCGCGGCGGTGGAGGGGAACTTCGAGAGGCGCGGCGCTTCGTCGGCGGCATCCTCGAGGAAGGCGGAGTCGGCGGCGAAGCCGCTGTCGGCGAGCGCGATCGCGGGCGCGAGGAGATCGCGCCAGGGGAGCCGGCCGTACTTCTCGTGCATCGCCCAGAGGCCGGCGACGCTGCCGGGGACGCCCGCGGCCAGCGCGCCGATCGTGCTCCGGCCGGTGACGTTCCCCCGCGCGTCCAGGAACATGTCGCGCGACGCCTTGCCCGGCGCCGTCTCGCGGAAGTCGAGCGCGACGGACTCGGTGCCCAGCCGCGCGACGATGAAGCCGCCGCCGCCGAGGTTGCCGGCGGTGGGATAGACCACGGCGAGGGTGAAGGCGACGGCGACGGCGGCATCGACCGCGTTCCCGCCGGCGCGCAGCACCTGGACGCCCGCGCGCGTGGCGAGCGGCGCGCCGCTCACCACCATCGCGGAGTCGGCCGTGACGAGCGCGGCGCGATGCGCCTCGTGCCAGGCGGCGGGGATGCCGTCGGCTCCGCCGTGCGGCGCCGGCGCGCACGCGGCGGCGGCGGCCGCGGCGACCGCCGTCGCGCGCCGCATCAGACCCAGGTGCGCCATCCGATGAACCCCCAGTAGAGCATGTAGAGGGCCGCGATCGCGTTCAGCAAGAGCACCTCGCGCGCGGCCAGCAGCGAGAACCACTGCCACCGCGACGCGGTGGCGCGGCGTCGGAAGACGATCACGACCGCGCCGACCGACACGATGGCGAAGAGCAGCCCCGCCGCGTACACCGTGCCGCTGAGCGCGGTGAGGTTGCCGAGGGTGCGCACATCGTCCGATCCGATGGAGATCCCCACGAGGTTGACGCAGAGGAGCGCCGCCGACAGGAGCGCCACCCGCCAGAGCGGCGCGGAGGGGATCGCGGGCGCGGGGAGCGAGCGCAGCCGGCGCACGAGCCGGCGCAGCCCGCCCGTGAGCGCGGCCAGGAAGGTGAAGAGGAAGCCGACCGCCCACGCGCCGGCGAGCACGATCTCGACGAGCGCCAGCCAGGTGGGCAGGCGCGCGAGACTGCCGCCGAGGGCCGCGCCGAACGTCTCGATCCCTTCGGGGCGGCCGTTCTCGGCGTCGTGGAGCATCACGATCGAGCTCATGGCCGCGCCGTCGCGGAAGGATCGCATCGAGTCCTGCGCGTGGAAGACGGCAGCCGGCGCGAAGAGCGGGGCGATGCGGAGGGTGCTGTCGCCCACCGAGACGTGCGTGAGCGTGGTGAGCCGGTCGAGGAAGTAGAGATGCTGCACGCGCGGCGACACGCTCTCGTACCAGCCGCTGAACTCGCGGCGGATGCCGGCGGGGATCGCCGCGCGCGCGGGGCTCGCGCCGCGCGGGAGCCCGCGCGTGAGATAGGCGCGCACGAGGCGCGTGATCTCCAGCACCGCCGCCGGATTCCCGGTGTTGATCTGGTAGGCGTAGCCCACGCCCTGCTCGGGGAGGTAGCTCATGTCGGAGATCCCGCCGTCGACGCCGCCGTTGTGCGACACCCAGACGAAGCCCGTGCTGTCGGCGATGCGGTAGAGGTGCAGGCCGTAGCCCACCGTGAGCCCGTGGCGCGCGCCGATCCACGTCTCCGAGCGCTCCATGCGCTCGATGGACGACGGCGGGAGGAGTTGCGCGCCGCGCACGGCGCCGCGGTCGAGCAGGAAGCGGACGTAGGCCGCCATGTCGTGCGCCGAGGCGTTGATCGCGCCGGCGGGGCGGATGAACACGTTCCAGTAGGGGACGGGGGTGCGGCCATCCGGCCGGTAGAGCGTGGCGGCGGCCACCTTCGTCGTGTCGGGGTGGAAGTACGTGGCGGTGGCCATGCCGAGCGGCGTGAACCAGCGCTCCTGGATCACCTGCTCGAAGGGCTTCCCCTCGATCTTCTCGATGATGAGCGCGACGATCGCCGGCCCCGTGTTGCAGTAGGAGAAGCGCGTGCCCGGGCGCCAGCGGGAGACGCGCGTCGCCGAGTCGCGCGCGAGCGCGTCCGCGAGGGAGAGCGCCGGGTCGTCGATCGCGTAGCCCATGAGCGAATTGTCATCGAAGCCGCTCGTGTGCTCGAGCAGGTCGACGATGCGCACGGGGTCGGTCGCGTCCCACGGGTTGCGGTAGTAGAAGCCGGGGAGGTGCTTCCGGACCGGGTCCTGGAGGGAGAGCTTCCCTTCCCGCTCGAGGGCGAGCGCGGTGAGCGCGACGAAGGCCTTGGACGTGGACCCGATGCGGAAGAGCGTGGAGTCGGTGGCCTTCATCGCGGGGGCGACGCGCGCGAGGCCGACGCCGCCGGTGTAGAGCACCGAATCGCGCGACACGATCGCGAGCCCCATCCCCGGCGTGTGGGTGGAGTCGAGCACCTTCTGGATGCGCGCGGTGAGCTCGGCGATGGTGGCCGGCGGGGGCTGCGGCGGCGTGCGCGTCGCGGCGGAGTCGGGCGCGGCGGCGGACAGGGCCGCCGCGAGCAGGAAGGCGGTGGGGCGCATGGCGCGAATATACGGGACTCCTACCCCTTCCGCTCCCTGAACTCCGCGTAGATGCGCGGCGGCGCCGACTCGAAGTAGCGGAAGAGCGCCGGGCAGAGCCAGCCCTCCATCGCCAGCGACTCGGCGCGATACCAGTTCCCCTCGTACTCCTCGCGCACCCAGGTGAGCACCAGCTGGTGCCCGGGGAAGGGATGCGCCGAGAAGAGGAGGGTGAAGCCGAACTCGGCGTGCGGCAGGTGCGCGACCATCCGGTCGATGATCTCGTCCGCGCCGGACACGAAGGGCTCCTGCACGAGCCCAGCGCGCGGATCGTCGAAGACCCACGTGCCGCTCTCGCGGTACGGATGGATGACCATGATCGCGTTCACCGTCCCAACATGCGGCGCGCGCCGGGGACGCGCCACCCGGGGCGCCCTTCCCGCTCCTCTCGCGCCGCTGCAAGTTCAGGGGATTCGCATCGACCTGCCCCCGTCCCACCGTTCACCGGAGGCGCTGCATGCTGCATCTGCTCGCGATCGCCCTCTCCGCCACGCTCGTCGCGCCGCCCGCCGACACCACGAAGGGCGTCACGCTCGCCGACGTCACGCTCCCGGCCACGGTGGACGTGGCGGGGCACGCGCTCGTGCTGAACGGTGCGGCGGTGCGCAAGAAGTTCATCGTGAAGGTGTACGTCGCGGGACTCTATCTCACGATGAAGTCGAAGGACCCCGACGCCATCCTCGCCGCCGACTCCGCGCGCCGCATGGCGCTCCACTTCGTGCACGACGTGGGGAAGGACAAGCTGTGCGAGGCGTGGAACGATGGGCTCAAGGACAACACGCCGAACCCCTCCGCGCAGCTCACCGCCGACTTCAAGACGCTCTGCGATGACATGGCGGACATCAAGGACGGGCAGGTGATGACGATGACGTACGTGCCGGGCACCGGCACGACCATCGAGATCGCCGGCGCCGCGAAGGGGACGATCGCGGGCAAGGACTTCGCGGACGCGGTGTTGCGCACCTGGATCGGCCCGAAGCCGGGGCCGGGCGAGGGGTTCAAGAAGGGCGTGCTCGGGGCGCAGTAACCCGTGGACGCCGCACGCGCCGCGGCGCGGCACCTGGCCGCGGCGCTGGCCGCGATGCGCGCCGGGCTGGCCCGGCGCGCGGGGGCCGTGATCCTCTACCGCACGCTCGGCACGGTCGTGATGGTCCCGCTCATCGTGCTCTTCGGACGGTGGGCGCTCGCCCGCGGCGGTGACGCGGGGCTGTCGGACGCCGACATCGCGACGTACCTCCTCGCGACGCCGCGGGGCGCGCTGACGCTCCTGCTCTTCTGCGCGCTGCTCATCGCGGTGGTGGGGATCGAGCAGGCGGGGCTCATCGGCCTGGGCGTCGTGCAGGCGACGGGCGGGAAGGCGCGCGTGCGCGACGCCTTCGCGCACGCGTTCACCCGCGCCTTCCCGGTGCTGCGCTTCACGGCGCTGCTCACGCTCCGCGTGGCCGTGATCGCGGCGCCCTTCCTGGCCGTCATCGGCGCGGCGTACTGGCTGCTGCTCACCGCGCACGACATCAACTACTACCTCTCGGCGAAGCCCGCGGAGTTCTGGGAGTTCGCGGCGGTCGCCGCCGTGGTGCTGCTCCTCCTCGGCGCTTTCCTGGCCCGCCAATGCGCGGACTGGGTGCTCGCCCTCCCGATCATCGTCTTCGAGGGGGTGCTGCCGTACCGCGCCTTCGGCGAGAGCGCGCGCCGGATGCAGGGGCGGAAGGTGACGGCCGCGTTCGCGCTCTTCGCCTGGGGAGCGATCGCGTTCGGATTCTCGGCGCTCGTCTCGGCGCTCGTGCGGGAGGGCGGACGCGCGAGCGCCGGCGCCTTCGATGGCTCGATGCCCGCGATGGTGGCCTTCCTCGGGCTCTTCGGCGTCGTGTGGCTGGTCGCGTCGTTCGCCAGCGCGATCCTCACCGCCGCCCTCTTCGCGGAGATCGTGGTGCGGCTGTACGTGGAGCAGGGGGTGCCGAGCGGCGCCACGCTGCCCAGGGCGTACGGCGGCGCGCTCGAGCTCGAGGGGCGGCGGCTCCGGCTCTCCTGGCCCGCGGTGCTCGGCGCGACGGTGCTGCTCTTCGCCGGCTCCACCGTGGTGATGGTCCTCCTGCTCCGGTCGACCGTGCGCCCGCGCCCGGTGCTCGTCTTCGCGCACCGCGGCGCATCCGTGGAGGCGCCGGAGAACACCCTGCCGGCGTTCTCGCGCGCGATCGACGAGCACGCGGACTTCATCGAGCTCGACGTGCAGGAGTCGGCCGACGGCGTGGTGCTCGTGAACCACGACGAGGACCTGATGAAGCTCGCGCGGTCGCCCCTCAAGATCTGGCAGACGCCGGCGGCGCAGCTCCAGGCGGTGGACATGGGGAGCAGCCACGCCCCGCCCTTCCCCGGCACGCACGTCCCCGCGCTCGCCGACGTACTCTCGCTCGCGAAGGGACGCGTGAAGGTGGACATCGAACTCAAGGACTACGGCCACGACGTCGCGCTCGAGGAGCGGGTGACGGGCCTGGTCGAGGCGGCGGGCATGGTGAACGAGATCGTCACCATGTCGCTGAACCCGAAGATGGTCGAGAAGATGAAGTCCATCCGCCCGCAGTGGACGTCGGGGCTGCTCGCCGCGAAGACCGTCGGGTCCCCCGCGGGGCTCCCCGGGGACTTCCTCGCGGTGCAGAAGGGGACCGCGACGCGCTCCTTCATCCGCCGCGCGCACGCCGCGGGGAAGCCGGTGTACGTGTGGACCGTGGACGACCCCGCGCAGATGGTCTACTACATCGGCCTCGGCGTGGATGGGATCATCACCGATCGCCCGGCGCTGGCGAAGGACGTGGTGGAGCGCTACGAAGCGATGACGCCGGTGGAGCGGCTCTACGCCTTCGCGATGATCCGCATGGGAGGGAACCCGGAGGTGGCGGACAATGAGGATCAGGGGAGGCCGTGAACCCAGCCGGGGGCCATCAGCCGGAACACGTCAGCCATCAGGCATCAGCCGTGAGGCATCAGGCGGCACCCGCGGCCCCTGACCGCTGACCCCTGTCCCCTGACGGCTGATCCTTCAATATCGCCTCCCCCTTCACGAACCAGGACCATCCGAACGCGAAGATGGCGAGCGCCTCGAGCCAGAAGATGGGGTCGAGCGCCATGAAGGCGTCGTTGCCGGTGAGGAGGAACTTCACGGCGGCGATCGCGGCGATCGCGGCGATGATCGTCCAGCCGCACACGGTGTAGATCCGGTTCCTCCAGACCTTCTGGTCGGTCATCTTCTTCGCCGGGTCGGTGCGGCGGAAGAGGCACAGGCAGAAGTAGGCCAGGGTGAGGAAGAGTGACGCCGCGAAGCCGAGATGGAAGCGCCCGATGAGCGTCTCATGGGGCGTCGCGACGGGCTCGGGCGCCGTGGGGAAGAGCGCCGTCGCCACCGCGAACGCGCAGGCCAGTCGCCCGGCGATCGCGTCGGCGCGCGCGTAGCCGCGGTAGGCCATGAGGAAGACGCCGATCGCGCACAGGCTCCCGACCAGCACGTTCCGCATGTCGGTGTAGTAGTACGCGCTGATCGACGGCTGGATGCCCGGGCCCTCGAAGATCCACTTCCCGGCCGCGAGCACGAAGGGGAGCGCGATGCCGATGATGCCGATCGCCTTCCGCAGCGCGAGATAGCTGAGAACGAGGGAATCGTCGGCCGGCGGCGGCACGGCGGGCGCCGGCGCGGTCATGTCGCGAGCGCGGCCCGCGGGAAGCGGGTCATTCGTGGCCGCCCACGGCGCGGATCCTGTCCTGGTCCATCGTGAACGCCGTCAGCTGGACCACGCGGGCGCGCGCACGCAGCTCCGGCGGCACGATCTGGAGCGCGTCCCCCTTCGACGGGAGCTCGACGATCATCCACGCCTTGTGCTCGCCGTCCTTGCACCCCCAGTCGGCGCGGCTCAGGTACTGCGAGCCGGTGCGCAGGAAGGCCGCGATCGCCTGGTTGCACGCGGCGGTCGTGGCATCGTGGGAGACTTCGACGAGGTAGCGGGGCATCGGCGGATCCTGGGATGGGGACGTTGGGAGATGCTAGCGTGCGCCGGCCGCGCGCTCCAGGGGCGTGCGGCGTTACGGACCGGGCTGCGGCCGCAGCGCCGCCCACGCGCCGCGGATCGTGATCGCCGCCGCGAACACCGCCCCCAGGATGCCGAGCACCGCCGCGACGAACGCGAGCATCGTGAGCGGGGTCTTCCCCGGCGCGAAGATGTCCACCCCCTCCACGCCGCCGATGAGCAGGCCGAGGCCGAAGCCGTAGCCCATGAGGAGGTGCGACCAGACGAACGCCGAGCGCTCCCGTTGCGGGAGCACCAGCGCCGGGAGGACGCCCGACGCCGCGAGCATCCACGTGCCCATCATGATCAGCGCCTCGTGCCCCGTGTGCCAATGGCGCTCGCCGCCGGCGATCGACTCGGCCGTGGTCGGCAGCCCGAACATCAGGCCGATGAGGATGACGACGGCGCCGTGGAGGATGAGGCGGAGGCGATCGCGGTCGGGTATCGGCGTCATGGTCGATTCTCCTGTCGCGGCGGGTCCGGCACCAGCTCGCACACGTCCGCGGGGAAGACGAAACATTTCCCCTCCGCCAACATGTGCGGCGCATGCTCGTGCCACCAGATGGCGGCGTCGGGGTCCTGCGCCCCGAGCAGGTCGACGCTGCGGCGCGCGTCGGTGACGTACCCTTCCACCCGCTGCGCACCTCCGAAGCGGAGCGCGAGAAGACGCGCGAGCCCGCGCCGCGGCCCCGTCAGCACGCCGAAAGTGCGCGCCTGCCGCGGCATCGCGCCGAACTGTGTGTCGAGGGGGAGGGTGAGCCCCACCCAGCCCCGCCGCACTCGCGCGGGCGCCTCCCCCGGCGGGACCTTGATGATGCGGATCGATGCCATGGCACCCTCCAAGAATCCCGCGCTCCGCGTTACGCGCGCATGAACGCGGCGCGGTCGATCTCGAACACCACGCTCTCGCGCCCCGTCCCATCCACGCGCGTTCCCGCGCGCCGCGCGCCGATCTTCTCGAGCGCTCGCTGCGAGCGGACGTTCGCCGGCCCCACGAGGAAGATCACGCGCTCCACCCAGCGGAAGGCGTGCGCGAGCATGAGGCGCTTCATCTCGCCGTTGTACCGTCCCCCCCAATAGGCCCGCGCGAGGAAGCTCCATCCGATCTCCACCTCGCGGCGCTCGGCGCTGTGGCCGTGGAAGCGCGAGGAGCCGATCACCGCGCCGCTGCGGCGGTCGCGCACGACGAGCGCGCCGCCGGATGCCATCGATTCCCGGAAGAGTGCGTCGAAGACCTCGGGCTTCCAGCGGTCGTGCGCGGGGTGCTGCTCCCAGAGGAGCGGGTCCCGCGCCACGGCGAAGAGCGCGTCGTGGTCCTCCTCGCGCAGCGGGCGCAACTCGAGCAGCTCGCCCGCGAGATGGGGCTGCGGATCGAAAGGGGGCTCCGCGTTCACGGTTTCGCGCGGCGGGCGGCGCGCGCCACGCCCTACCGGAACTCCTCCATCAGCTCCTGCAGCTTCGCGTTGCCCGGGCACAGCTGGTCGAAGGGGAGCGAGTACAGCGGCGCCCCCACGGTGTGGTTCACCGTGTGCATGTCCTGCCCGTTCTCATCCACGTAGAGCAGCCCCGTGGCGATCTCGCCGCGCTTCGTGCAGGCGCGCACGTGCGCGTACGCCGCCTCGCGGTCGGTGGGATCGTAGCTCTCGTGCGTCTTCCGGAAGCGCAGCACCTCGCCGCCGTGCATCGTCACGCTCACCACGGCCTGCTCCTCCGCGCTCGGCGGCGTCGTGATCTCGTGCTGCAGCGGCACCAGGTCCACCCAGCTCACCTCCACGTTGTGCTCCCGCGTGTAGCGGTAGCTCTTCGTGGAGCCCTCGTGGTCGTTGAAGCTCACGCACGGGGAGATGATGTCCACCAGCGCGAGCCCGCGGTGCATGAGGCCCGCCTTGAGGATGGGCACGAGCTGCGCCTTGTCGCCGCTGAAGGCGCGCGCGACGAAGGTCGCGCCCAGCGTGAGACCGAGCAGCACCGGGTCCACCGGCGGCTGCACGTTCGCCTCCCCCTTCTTGCTCTTCGACCCGACGTCCGAGCTCGCCGAGAATTGCCCCTTCGTGAGCCCGTACACGCCGTTGTTCTCGATCAGGTACAGCAGCGCGACGTTCCGCCGGATGGCGTGCACCAGCTGCCCCATGCCGATCGACAGCGAGTCGCCGTCGCCGGAGATGCCGATGTAGCAGAGCTCCCGGTTCGCCGCGTTCGCGCCGCTCGCCACGCTCGGCATCCGCCCGTGCACGGCGTTGAAGCCGTGCGACTGACGCATGAAGTACGCCGTGGTCTTCGACGAGCAGCCGATGCCGCTCATCTTCGCCGCGCGGTGCGGCTCGATGTCGAGCTCCCACACCGCCTGGATGAGCGCCGCCGTGACCGAGTCGTGCCCGCACCCGGCGCAGAGCGTGGACATCGCGCCCTCGTAGTCGCGCGTCGTGAGCCCGCGCCCGTTCTTCCGGAGCCCCGGGTGCCGGACGGGGGGTTTCGTGATGGAGGTCATGTGCGTGCTCCTTTCCTGGACTTCACGGCGGAACTCGGCGCTCGGCGCTTGGCGCTCGGCACGGCGGCCACGACGGCGTCGATCACCACCTTCGCGGTGAGCGGCAGGCCGGCGTAGTCCAGCACGGGCGTCATGGCGTCGCGCGGGAAGCCGGTCTCGATGGTGAGCAGGCTCCGCAGCTGCGCATCGCGATTCTGCTCCACCACGAAGATCCGGTCGTGCGACGTCAGGAACTCGAGCACGCCCGGGCCGAAGGGGAACGCCTTGATGCGCATGTAGTCGCACGCGATCCCGCGCTCGCTCAGCCGGTCGAGCGCCTCGAGCATGGCCGAGTGGCACCCGCCGATGGACACGAGCCCGATCCGCGCCCCCTTCCGCGTGCGGATCTCCGGCGCCGGCACCGCCTTCGCC
This sequence comes from Gemmatimonadaceae bacterium, assembly GCA_035524735.1. Taxonomy (GTDB): domain Bacteria; phylum Gemmatimonadota; class Gemmatimonadetes; order Gemmatimonadales; family Gemmatimonadaceae; genus DATKOH01. Next base: position 11,868 of record DATKOH010000112.1, on the reverse strand, counting down.
GCGTTCTCGAGCTTCCGCGCGAGTCGGTCGAGCACCTCCCGGTACTCGGCGGCATCCTCGGTGTACGCGCCGTACTTGTCGTGCCCGCTGCCGCGCGTGAAGTACGCCCCCTTGGGGCTCTCCCCCGGCAGCGTGCGGTAGGCGACGCCGTCGCCGTCCACGTCGAGATACCGGAAGTACTTCTGGATCCGCTCGAGGTCCGCGGCGTGCAGCACCTTCCCGCGGTCGGGGGTGAAGCCATCGTCCCACTCGAAGCGCGGCACCATCCAGTCGTTCATCCCGATGTCGAGGTCGCTCACCACGAACGCCGGCGTCTGGAAGCGCTCGGCGAGGTCGAAGGCCTGCACCGCCATCGTGAAGCACTCGCGCGGGTCCGCGGGGAAGAGCGCGATGTGCTTCGTGTCGCCGTGGGAAGCGTAGGCCACCGACATCAGGTCCGCCTGCTGCGTGCGCGTCGGCATGCCGGTGGCCGGCCCCACGCGCTGCACGTCGAAGAAGACCGCGGGCACCTCCGTGTAGTACGCGAGGCCGATGAACTCCTCCATGAGCGAGATCCCGGGGCCCGCGGTGGAGGTGAACGCCCGCGCCCCCGCCCAGTTCGCGCCGATCACCATCCCCGCCGCGGCGAGCTCGTCCTCCGCCTGCAGGATGCAGTACTTCTTCTCCTTCGTGACCGGGTCGGTGCGGTAGCGCTCGCAGAACTCCTTGAACGCCTCCATGAGCGACGTCGCCGGCGTGATCGGGTACCAGGCGCCGACCGTCGCCCCGGCGTAGAGCGCGCCGAGCGCGGAGGCGGTGTTGCCATCGATCAGGATGTGCCCGCGCGTGCGGTCCATCCGCTCGAGGTGGAAGGGGAGCGGGCAGTCGACGTGCGCCTTCGCGTAGTCGTAGCCCAGCCGGATCGCGCGCGCGTTCGCGTCGAGCAGCGCCTTCTTCCGGCTGAACTTCTCGTTCAGCGCCTCGACGATCACGTCCATGTCGATGGCGAGCAGCGCGGCGAGCGCGCCGGCGTAGGCGATGTTGCGGAGCAGCGTGCGGTCGCGGTCGCGCTCGAACGCCTCCACGCACATCCGGCCGAAGGGGATGCCGATGATGGTGATCCCCTCGCGCACGAGCGCGGGGTCCAGCGGCCAGCTGGAATCGTAGATCAGGTACCCGCCCGGGCGCACGCTGGCCACGTCGCGCGCGTAGGTGCCGGTGTTGAGCGCCACCACGAGGTCGATCTCCGGCGGGCGCGCCACGTAGCCGTCCTTGCTCACGCGGATCTCGTACCAGGTGGGGAGCCCCTGGATGTTCGAGGGGAAGATGTTCTTCCCCGTCACCGGGATCCCCATCCGGAAGATGGTCTGCATCAGGAGGGCGTTGGCGCTGGCGGAGCCGGTGCCGTTCACCGTCGCGATGCGCAGGGCGAAGTCGTTGATCTCAGCCATGGGCGGCCACCGCGGCGTCCACGAGGTCGAAGGCGTACGGGATCTCCAGCGCGAACTTCCGCATGTCCCACGCCGCGGTGGGACAGCGCTCGGCGCAGAGCCCGCAGTGCAGGCAGACGTCCTCATCCTTGAGCATCACGCGGTGCGTCTGCGGCAGCGCGTCGCTCACGTAGAGCGCCTGGTCCTTGTTCAGCGCGGGCGCGGAGAGACGCGCGCGCACCTCCCCCTCCTCGCCGTTCGGCGCGATCGTGAGGCAGTTCACCGGGCACACGTCCACGCACGCGTCGCACTCGATGCAGAGGTTCGCCGAGAAGTGCGTCTCGATGTCGCAGTTCAGGCACCGCTCCACCTCGCGCGCCGTCTGCTCCGCGGTGAAGCCGAGCTCCACCTCCACCTCCACGCTCGAGAAGCGCTTCACCATCTCCTCGTGCGTCATCTTCGCGCGCGGGCTCGGGTTGTAGTCGTTGCTGTAGCTCCATGCGTGCATGCCGAGCTTCGCGCTCGTGAGGTCGTACGTCTGCGCGCCGCGCTCGGTGAGCGGCAGCCCCTGGCAGTGGGCGTGGATCGAGATCGCCGCCTGGTGCCCGTGCTCCACCGCCCAGATGATGTTGAGCGGTCCCCAGGCCGCGTCGCCGCCGAAGAACACCCCCGGCCGCGTGCACTGGTGCGTCGTCTTGTCCACCACCGGCATGTCCCACTTGTCGAACTCGATCCCGATGTCGCGCTCGATCCACGGGAAGGCGTTGTCCTGCCCGATCGCGAGGATCACCGCGTCGCACGGGATCACCACCGTCCCGGTGACGGTGCTCGTCTGCTTGCCGTCGGGGGTCACCGTCCACGCGAGCTGCTCGAACTCCATCCCCACCAGCGTCCCCCGCTCGATCACGAAGCGCTTCGGCGCGTGGTTCTCGACGATCTCGACCATCTCCTCCTCGGCGTCCTCGAGCTCCCACGGGCTCGCCTTGAAGTACCGCCGCCCGCGGCGCGCGATCACCTTCACGTCCTTCGCGCCGAGCCGCTTCGACGTGCGGCAGCAGTCCATCGCCGTGTTCCCCACGCCGATGATGAGCACCCGCTCCTGGATGCTCGTCACGTGCTCGAAGTGCACGTTCGCGAGCCACTCGATGCCGATGTGGATGCGGTCGGCGATCGCCGGGTCGTCGCGGCCGGGGATGTCGAGCTCCTTCCCCTTGGGCGCGCCGGAGCCCACGAACACCGCATCGTAGCCCTGGGCGAGCAGCGCCTTCATGCTCTCCACCGGCGAGTCGTAGCGCACGTCCACGCCCATGTCCGTGATGTAGCCGATCTCCTCATCGAGCACGTCGGCGGGGAGGCGGAAGGCGGGGATGTTCACCCGCATCAGGCCGCCCGACCGGTCGAGCTTCTCGAAGATCGTGCACTCGTAGCCGAGCGGCATGAGGTCGTTGCAGACCGTGAGCGAGGCCGGCCCGCAGCCGACGAGCGCCACGCGCTTGCCGTTCTTCTCGGCGGGCGCGGTGGGGAGCCGGCCGGTGATGTCGTCGCGGAGATCGGCGGCCACGCGCTTGAGCCGGCAGATGGCGACGGGCTTGCCGTCCACCCGTCCCCGGCGGCACGCGGGCTCGCAGGGACGGTCGCAGGTGCGGCCGAGGATCCCCGGGAAGACGTTCGACTGGCGGTTGAGGAGGTACGACTCGGTGTACTTCCCCTGCGCGATCAGCCGGAGGTATTCGGGGACGTTCGTGTGGGCCGGACAGGCCCACTGGCAGTCGACGACTCTATGGTAGTAGGACGGGTCCTTGACGTCGGTGGGGCGCAGAGGCCGCTCCGGTTGGGTTCTGCCTCAATTACTTATCGGGCGGGCCTCTTGGGAAGGGGTGCAATGCCTGACAGGACGGCGGGGGCGGGTGGCCGGGGGGCGCCGCCCGCGATCCCCCGCCGGGGTCACAGCCGCTTGCAGGCGCCGGCCGTGAGCTTCACCGCCGTCTCGACATCGGGCTTGTGGTTCACTTCCACCTGCGTCATCACCTCCCACTCGCCCTTCGACGTGTAGACGGTGGTGTTGCTCTTGGTGAGCGCCTCCGCGAACCCGCCCTCGCAGAGCGCGGGGAACGCCGTCACCGCGTGCCGCGGGGACACGCTCGCCTTCCGCGTCGCCACCGCGCCCTTCGCGTCGCCGCCCGGCGCGCGCACGATCGTGAACGCGACGAGGTTGTGCATCCCGTGCGTGTACATGCACGAGCTGAGATCGGACGTGTTCGCGTTGAGCGACGGCGGATTCGGCGTCCAGCCGGCGCCGAGCGCACCCGTGATGTCGCTCGTGGGCAGGACCGTGCACGCGTTCGGCGGATCCCCCACCCGCGCCGCCCCCGTCAGTCCGCCCACCAGCACCGCTCCGAGAAGGATCCCGAGCACACGCATGGCCCACCTCCGCGACTGGAGTCCCCTTCCTTCCACGCCGTACAACTTGCAGCATCCCGGCGCACGCGTGAAGGCACGATTTCTGCACTGACATGGCCCGGAGCCGGCTCGCGCGAATGCCCCGGGCCGGCCGCCCGAAGCTGGGACGTGAGCGTCCAGTTCCGAACACCCTCCCCTTCGCCCCCCGGCCGTCATGGACCTCCGCTACGCTCTCCGCGCCCTCCGCGCCCGCCCCGGCTTCACGCTCGCCATCGTGCTCACGCTCGGGCTGGGCATCGGCGCGAACGCCGCGCTCTTCTCGGTGGTGGACCGGCTGCTCTTCCGCCCGCCGCCCATGATGCGCGATGCCGCGCGCGCGCAGCGGATCTACACCACGGAGGACTACCGCGGGAAGCCGTTCACGAACCGCAGCATGCAGTACGCGCGCTTCCACGACCTGTCGCAATTCACGACGTCGTTCGATCGCACGGCGGGGATCACCGAGCGCGAGATGCCGGTGGGGACGGGCACCGACGCCGTGGAGATGCAGGTGGCGGCGGTGAGCGCGAGCTTCTTCGCCTTCTTCGACGCGGCGCCCGCGGCGGGCCGCTGGTTCACGGAGGGAGAGGACCGCCCCCCGCTCGGCACCCCGGTCGCGGTGCTGAGCCATGCGCTCTGGGAGACGCGCTTCGGCGGCCGCGCGGATGCGATCGGGCAGCCGATCCAGATCGGCGCGACGGTCTACACGGTGGTCGGCGTGGCGCCGCGGGGATTCGCCGGTGTGTGGACCACGCAGCCGCCGGCCGCGTACATCCCGATCACCGCGTACGGCAGCGAGATGGCGCGGCAGATCGACCTCCGCGGCGAGACGTGGGACGCCAGCTACCACTGGCAGTGGATGCAGATGATCGCCGAGCGGAAGCCGGACGTGCCGCTCGCGCGCGCGAACGCGGACCTCTCGGCGGCGATGCGCCGCAGCTACCAGGCGCAGGCGGCGACGAGCACCGGCATGACGCCGATCGACGAGGCGAAGCCGCGCGCGGAAGCGGGGTCGATCCTCGTCGAGCGCGGCCCCACCGAGTCCGCGGAAGCGAAGGTCGGCAGCTGGATCGCGGGGGTCACGCTCATCGTGTTCCTCATCGCGTGCGCGAACGTGGCGAACCTGCTGCTCGCGCGCGCGCTCCAGCGCCGCCGAGAGATCGCGGTGCGGCTCGCACTCGGCGTGACGCGCGCGCGGCTGGCGCGGCAGCTGCTCACCGAGAGCCTCGTGCTCGGCCTCCTCGGCGGCGCCGCGGGGCTGCTCGCCGCGGAGTGGGGGGGCGCGCTGCTGCGCGCCGAGTTCCTGCCGCCGGGCTCCACCGCCGACGTCATGGGCGATGCGCGCACGCTGCTCTTCGTGGGCGCCGCCGCGGTGGCCGCGGGGATCCTCACCGGCTTCGCGCCCATCCTGCAGAGCCGCCGGGCGGACCTCACCGCCGACCTCAAGGCGGGGGCGCGCGAGGGCACGGTGCACCGCTCGCCGCTGCGCGCGGGGCTGCTCGTCTTCCAGGGAGCGCTGAGCGTGGTGCTCCTCGTGGGCGCGGGGCTCTTCGTGCGCTCGCTGCACAACGTGGACACGATGCGGCTCGGCTTCGACCGCGACCGGATCCTGTACGTGTCGCTCCGCATGCGCGGCGTGAAGCTCGACAGCGCCGCCGATGTCGTGCTGCGGCGCCGCATGCTCGAGGCCGCACGCGCGATCCCCGGCGTCGAGCGCGCGTCGATCGGCGTCACCATGCCCTTCTGGTTCCAGTGGTCCACCGACCTCCACGTGGCCGGCATCGACTCCGTGCAGCGGCTCGGCCAGTTCGACCTCAACGCCGTGACCCCCGACTACTTCGCCGTGATGGGGACGCGCATCCTGCGCGGGCGCGGCATCACCGACGCCGATGTCGCCGGCGCGCCGCGCGCGATGGTCGTCACGGAGGCGATGGCGAAGACGCTCTGGCCCGGCACGGACGCGCTCGGCCAGTGCGTGAAGGTCAACGCCGACACCGCGCCGTGCACCACGGTGGTGGGGATCGCCGAGAACATCCGCGACCAGGCGCTGAACGACGACGACAAGTCGCTCTTCTACTGGCTCTCGCACGAGCAGTTCGCGCCGCAGCAGGGGGACCTCTTCCTGCGCATGACCGCCGACCGGCCGGCCGACCGCGAGACCGTGCGCCGCACGCTGCAGGCGCTGATGCCCGGCGTGAGCTACGTGACCGTGACGCCCTTCGCGGACGTGATCGGCGGAGAGACCCGCTCCTGGCGCCTGGGCGCGTCGATGTTCACGCTCTTCGGCGCGCTGGCGCTCGTGCTCGCGGCGATCGGGCTCTACTCCGTCATCGCCTACTCCGTGGCCCAGCGCACCCACGAGCTCGGCGTGCGCCTCGCCCTCGGCGCCCGGATGCACGATCTCGTGCGCCTCGTCCTCGGCGAGGGGATGCGCCTCGCGCTCGCCGGAATCGCCGCCGGCGGGCTCGCGGCGTTCGCGGCGAGCCGCTGGGTGGCGCCGCTGCTCTTCCACGTGTCCCCGCACGACCCGTGGGTGTACGGCGGCGTGATCGCCGTGCTCCTCGCCGTGGCCGCGCTCGCCAGCTGGCTCCCCGCGCGCCGCGCCGGCCGCGTGGATCCCATGGTCGCGCTCCGCACGGAGTAGGGTCCGCGGTCAGCGCGGGAAGGAGAAGTTCGTGGCGGTGGTGATCAGCTCGCGCCCCTGCGTCACGTCCGCCGGCTCGTGGAAGCCCCCGAGCTCGGCGATGTTGACGACCGTGACGCGCACCTCCCACCCCGCGTGCGGGTCGGCGGTGACGGGGAAGGCGACGTCCATCCGGTAGGTGCGGCGCGAGCCCGAGGGGGTCGCGGCGAGGAAGCCGACGCCCATGCCCACCTTCGGCGCGGTGGAGGTGCCGTAGGGGACGTCGCCCGCCCAGAGGCGTCCGATGTCCACGAAGGGAGCGAGGCCGAGGTCGACGAGCTTCCCCATGCTCCCGATGAACCAGCGGTCCTCCACCTTGAGGGCGACGCGCTGTCCCCCCGCCTCGTGCGACGCGCCGAAGCCGCGCACGCCGCCCTCGGGCTGGCCGATGTCGAGCTCGAAGGGGCGCGTGGTGCGCCAGCCGCCGCCGAACTCGGCGTCCACCGTCACGGTATGGCGATCGCCCACGCGGTCGAAGAGGAACCAGCGCGCGCTGCCGATCGCATCGGCCCAGCTGCCGCTCCCCTCGACGCGCCGGGTCTCGATCACCGCCTGCAGGTAGCTGAACGCGGAGCCGCCGCCGAGCCCGAGGTAGAAGAGGCCGGAGGCGAAGCGGTCCGCGGTGGAGCCATCGATGCCGCCGAAGCCGCGGCCCACGAGCGCGTCGATCTCGAGGCCGCGCTTGAGGTCCTGCGTGCCGTTGAGCGTGCCGAGCCGCACGCCGCGCGCGTAGCTGACCGCGCGCAGCTGGCCGAAGAGGTTCGCGCGCACGCTGCGGTACGGCGCGTAGCGCGCGAAGAGCGGCGCGTAGTCCAGCGTGCTGTCGTAGCCCGTGGCGGGAACGCCGGTGGCGTCGAATTCGGTGGACGGGCCGGCGCCGATGTTGAGCACGGCGCCGGCGGGGCGGCCGATGCGGACGCCGGCCCCCGCGGCGGCGAACTCGCGCGTCACGCCGACGTCGAAGGGCGCGGTGTCGGCGCGCTGGAAGGGCTCGAGATAGTGGAGGTCCGCCGCGGCGACGCGCCACGCGAACCGCTGCGCGTTGGTGTAGAACGGGTGGCTCAGATCGAACACGGCGCTCGACACGCCGAGATCGCCGCGCGAGAGGGCGAGCTGACCGACCACCGGCTGGCCGAAGAGCGCGTAGTCGCTGATCGCGATGCCGAAGCCGTCCCGGATGGAGTTGTGCGACCAGCTCCCCGCGGCGCTGATGCCCCGCCCGCCGAGGTTGCCGTCGCCCAGCGTGAGCGCGGTGAGATAGGGGCTCGCGCCGGAGACGCGCATCGCGATGATGAACGAGAATTCGTCGCGGGTCGTGACGACGAGGGTGACCTTCCCGGCGGCCGCCTGGTAGACCGCGACATCGGCGCTGGCGATGAACGGCTGCTCGCGAAGGACGCGCTCCGACTCTCGGCGCCGGAACTCGTCGCACGGCTCGCCGGCCGCGAGCTGGAGGAAGGCGCGCACCACGGCGGGGCGCGTGGTGGCGTGCGTGGACTTCATCACGCGCACGGGCGCGTCGTACCACCGCGGCTCCGCCTTCTCGAGCGGCGCCAGGGTGATGACGACGATGTCGGCGATCGTCTGCCCCATGCAGGCGACGCGCTCCGGCGGGCGGGCCGGCGCGTGCTGGGCGGCGAGCGGGAGGGCGAGCGCGGCGATGAGGAGGAGCGGCGCGGCGCGCATGGCGAGAATCTCGCCGGGAGCGCGCGGACGCCGCAACCTCGGCTCGGAACTTCCGCGCGCCTCCGCCGGTTCATGGGAGACCATGTCCATCCGCCCCGTCCAGCGCATCATCGAGTCGCAGCCCACCACGGAAGGGGCCGGCGTGCGGCTGCGCCGCGCCTTCGGCTTCGGCGACACCGAGGCCTACGATCCCTTCCTGCTCCTCGACGACTTCCGCAACGAACGCCCCGAGGACTACCTCAAGGGCTTCCCCTGGCATCCGCACCGCGGCATCGAGACGATCACCTACGTGCTCGCCGGCACCGTGGAGCACGGCGACAGCCTTGGCAACCGCGGCGCGATGGGCGCGGGGGACGTGCAGTGGATGACCGCCGGGCGCGGCATCCTGCACCAGGAGATGCCGCGCGGCGACGCCGCCGGGCGGATGCACGGCTTCCAGCTCTGGGCGAACCTGCCGAGCCGGCTCAAGATGACCGCGCCGCGCTACCAGGACGTGCGATCGCAGGACATCGCCGAGGTGACGGACGACGACGGCACGCACGTGCGCGTGATCTGCGGCGAGTTCTGGGGGAAGAAGGGCCCCGTGGAGGGGGTGGCGGCGGACCCGCGCTATCTCGACGTCTCCGTGCCGCCCGGGAAGCGGAAGCGGCTCGCGGTGGATCGCGGCGCGCACGCCTTCGCGTACGTGTTCGCGGGGAGCGGCACCTTCCGCGACGCATCGGAGCCGCGCGCCGTGCTGACCGAGCGCGTGGACGCCGGCGGCGCCGACCGTCCGCCCGTGTACGACGTGCACAACCGGAACCTCGTGCTCTTCGACAGCGGCGACGAGATCGTGGTGCAGGCGGGGGAGGAGGGGATCCGCTTCCTGCTCGTGAGCGGCAAGCCGATCGAGGAGCCCGTGGCGTGGTACGGGCCGATCGTGATGAACACGGAGGAGGAGTTGCGGCGGGCGCTGGGGGAGCTGCGCGACGGGACGTTCATCGGATAACACAGCCATCAGGCATCAGCCATCAGCCATCAGCCATCAGCCGCGAGGCGTCAGCCATGTGCCGCCAGGCATCCGGCGTGAGCCGTCTGCTCAGGGCGATGACGGATCCCTCTTCGGCTTGAGCGACTGGGAGAGTCGAGCGAGGAGACGGCGGACCTGGGAGAGCAGGTCGAGGGCGAGCGCGGTGTCCTCCGCGGTCAGGTATTCGAAGCGGACCGCCATTTCGAGGTGCGACTCGAGCTCCAGGAGCGATCCGCGAGCGATCGAGAGAAATCGGCAATAGTCGGCGGGGCTGCTCCGCCCCTTGCCCTCCGCGATGTTCGCCGGCACTGACGCCGCAGCGCGCCTCAACTGAGAGGCCAGTCCGAAACTCTCCTGCGGAGGGAGCCGTTTCGCGAGACGGTGGATCTCAGTGGCCAATTCGGCCGCGCGCCGCCAGACGATGAGGCCGCGAAGACCGCATTCCTTCATGAAGGACCTCCTGTGCACCCCACGATACGGGGTACACAGGAGGTCATCATCATCGAGCTGTCTCGCGACGAGCTATCGCGTTTCCCTCCGCCCGCCCTTCTGACGGCCGACGGCTGATGGCTAGCCGTTTAAGAACCCACCGTGAACGTCTTCGTCCCGATCACGTTCCCCGCCTCGTCCTTCACCGTCACGGTCCACTCCCCCGTCCACGACGGATCGATCGTCCGGCGCGAGTAGGTGCGCCACGGGGAGCCGCCCACGGAGAGCGTGATCACGTCGGTGTGCGGGCCGTGCGTCCACGTATGCGTGATCTTTTGCCCGGCGGCGCCGGTCACCTTCGTCCAGCAGACGAGCGAGCCGACGTCGGCGGGGAAGGCCGACGCGGTGTCGGTCGGCATCCGGTCCGCCACGTTCTTGCCGATCACGATCTCGACGGTGACGGCGCTCGCCGGCGCGGCGGCCGCCTGCGGCGCGGCCGCGGGCTTCGCGGTCGTGTCCTGCTGCTGCGGCGCCGCCGCGGCGACCATCGCGGCCCCGACGCCCACTGCCACCATCTTCCACGTGCGCATGACGTCTCCTCCTGGGAAGGAACGATTCCCGCGATGATGGCGCACGCGGGCGCGCGCGGCTAGCCCCTCACTCGCGCAAGGCCTCCATCGGGTCGAGGCGCGCCGCCCGCCGGGCGGGCAGCAGCGCGGCCGCGGTGCCCGCGGCGGCCATCACGAGCGCGCTCAGCGCGAACGTCGCGGGGTCCGCCGGGCTGACGTCGTAGAGCATCGACGCCAGCAGCCGCGTGCCGGCGAACGCCAGCAGCGCGCCCGTCACGATGCCCCCGGCGATGAGCCACGCCGCATCGCCCACCACGAGACCCAGCACCTGCTGCCGCCCCGCGCCGAGCGCCATCCGCACGCCGATCTCGTTGCGGCGGCGCGTCACCGAGTAGCTGATCGTCCCGTAGAGGCCGACCACCGCGAGCAGCAGCGCGACGGCGCCGAAGAACGCCGAGAGCGTGGCGAGGAGCCGCGGGCGCGCGATCGAGCGCGCCACCTGCGATTCCATGGTCGTGACGCCGAGCGAGATGGCCGGGTTGAGCGATGCCGCGGAGGCGCGCACGGCCGCCGTGACGGCGGCGGGCGAACCCGTGCGCAGCGCGTACGTCGCCGCCGGTACGGCGAACGGCCCCTGCCCCAGCGGCACGTACGCGGTGGGCACCGGCTTCTCGTCGAGCTGACGGTACTTCGCGTCCTGCACCACGCCCACCACTTCGAACGGCGCCGAGTCGCCCTTCCCCCCGTGCAGGCGGAAGCTGCGCCCGATCGGGTCGACGCCGGCGAAGAAGTGCCGCGCCGCGGTCTCGTTGATCACGGCCACGTGGGCCGTGGTCCCCATCTCCGATCCACGAAGGTCGCGTCCGTGGCGGAGCGCCGTGCCGTACGCGGCGAAGAAGCCGTCGCTCACCTCGTTCATCCAGATCAGCGAGTCGCGCGCGTCCGCGGGCGAGTACCCCGGCACGAGCGCGAACTCGTTCCAGCCCATCCCGCTCATCGGCGTGAGCAACGACGCCCCCGCCGCGCTCACGCCGGGGATGGCCCGCACCCGGCGCAGCGCCTCGGTCTTGACGGCGACGAGCTGCGAGTCCTTGTAGCCCGCGACGCCGAAGTCCATGCGCACGAGCAGCAGTCCCTCCCGGCGGAAGCCCGGGTCGAGCGTCACGAGCCGGCGGAAGCTGCCGAGGAGGAGCCCCGACGCCGCCACCAGCGCCAGCGAGAGCGCCACCTGCAGCACCACGAGCCCGCGGCCGAGCCGGTGGCGCGCGTCACCCACGGCGCCCCGCCCGCCCGCCTTGAGCGCCGCCTGCGGGTCCACCCGCGTCGCGCGCCACGCGGGGGCCATCCCGAAGAGCAGCGCGGTGAGCACCGTGACCGCCGCCGTGAAGGCGAGCACGCGGCCGTCGAGCGAGAGGTCGAGCCATACGCTCGCGGGCCCGAGCGAGAGGAAGCCCACCACGGCGCGGCTGGCCCACGACGCGAAGAGCACCCCCGCCGCGGCGCCGAGCAGCGCCAGCAGCAGGCTCTCGGTGAGGAGCTGGCGCACGACGCGCCAGCGCCCCGCCCCGAGCGCGAGACGCACCGCGATCTCCCGCTGGCGCGCGGCACCGCGCGCCAGCAGCAGGTTCGCGATGTTCGCGCACG
>DATKOH010000111.1:0-5217 GCA_035524735.1 Gemmatimonadaceae bacterium | reverse complement strand
GTACCGCGTCGATCCCCTCGTGCACCTCGGCGTCTTCGCGGCGGGCGGCGCGAGCGACGAACGCGAGGAGGTCGCGGGGCTCACCACGCTCATGGCGCGCACCGCGCTCAAGGGGACGGCGCGGCGCCGCGCCGAGCAGATCGCGGAGGAGTCGGAGCTGCTCGGCGGCGGGATCGGCGCGCACGTGGGCGCGGAGCACTTCGGATTCACGCTCTCGGTGCCCGCGCCGCGCGCCGACGCGGCGATGGCGCTGCTCGCCGACGTCGTGCAGGGACCGGAGTTCCCGGCCGGCGCGCTCGAGACGGAGCGCGCCGTGGCCACCGCCGACCTCGCGCTGCTCCGCGACGACATGTACCGCTGGCCGATGCGCCTCCTCGCGCAGGCGGCCTTCGCCGGGCATCCCTACGGCACGCCGCCGGGCGGCTTCGAGCACACCCTCGCGGCGGTGGACGCGGACGAGGTGCGTGCGTGGCACCGCTCACGCGTGCTCGCGGGCGCGTGCGTGATCATCATCGCGGGCGACGTGGACGGGCCGGCGGCGGCGGCGCGCGCGGGGGCGCTCTTCGGGGAGCTCCAGGGCGGCGCGCCGTCGCCGGTGGCGGCGCCCTCGTGGCCGGCCCGCGCGCTGACGGTGGCCGAGGAGCGCGACAAGGCGCAGACGGCGATCGCGCTGGGATTCCCCGCGCCCGGCCGCGGGAGCGAGGCGCGCTGGGCCGCGGCGATGCTCTCCGGCGTGACGAGCGGGCTCGGCGGCCGCTTCTTCGAGGAACTGCGCGACAAGCGCTCGCTGGCCTACACCGTGCACGCCTTCCCCGCGGTGCGCCGCAAGGCGGGGATGTTCGTGGGCTACATCGCCACCTCCCCCGCGCAGGAGGAGGCCGCGCGCACCGGCCTGCTGCGCGAGTTCGCGAAGCTCAGGGAGACGGAGGTGTCGGACGCCGAGCTCGCGCTCGCGCGCGAGTACGCGATCGGCACCCACGCGATCGCGCAGCAGAGCGGGGCGAGCGTGCTCGCCGAGGTGATGGACGCGTGGATCCTCGGCCGCGGCCTCGCCGAACTGGACGAGCACGACGCGCGCGTGCGCGCGGTCACCCCGGCGGCGATGCGGGAGCTGGCGGCGAAGTACTTCGACGAGCGGGCGGTGGTGCAGGCCGTGGTCCGCGGGAGCGCGGGCGCCACGGCGGCGGCGCGCTGATCAGCCGCGCGGCCGCGCCTCGCTGCGGATCTGGCGCGGGGCGAGCCGCCGCGCGAAGACGTCGAGCGCCTTGCGCGCGTCGCGCGAGGCCGGCGCGAGGATGTCCACCAGGATGATCTCCCGGTCGGGGAAGGCGTGCAGCGCCATGTGGCAGCCGTCGAGCAGCATCACGCCGGCCACGTCCCCCGCGGGGAGCTGCTTCACCACGGGCGCGCCGATCGCGGCGTAGCCCGCGGCCCCCGCCGCGGCGATCATGAGCCCGGTGAGCATCGCGGCGTCACGGCACGACTCCGCCGGCACGCCGAGGAGGTCGGCGGCCACGTGCGTGAAGGCGCTGATCGCGGGCGCGGGAACGGTCGCGGGCATTTGTATAAGGATGCCCGGGGAGGGGTCCGGGTAACGCGACGGGGGCGAGGCGGCGGCGGATACCCCGCCGCTCGCGCCCTCCCTCAGAACATGCTCATCGCCAGGAAGGACTTGAGCGACTCGTTGGTGCTGCGCAGGCGGCCGCTCAGCATCCGGATCACGGCCCAGAGCACCTTCGTGCCCAGCTCCTTGTTGAACTCGAGGAGCATCTCGAATTCGGGGCGGGAGATCGTGAGCACGGTCACGGCGCCGTCGGCGATCGCGTCGGTGGAGCGCTCGCTGTGGTCGAACACCGCCATCTCGCCGAAGAGCGATCCCTTCTTGAGCACGGCGAGCGCCTCCTCGCCCGCGCCCGGGATCTGGCGCGAGATGCGCACCGCGCCGTCCACGATGATGAAGAGCCGGTTCCCCGGTTCCCCCTCGTGGAAGATGTACGTGCCCCCGTCGTACTTCCGCTCCTCGCAGACCTCCGAGATGCGGCCGAGTTCCTCGGGGGTGAGGTCCTTGAAGATCGCGATCGTCGCGAGCAGGTCGATGGCGGCGGACATGGCTCTTGTTATACGCCCGTTCCCCCGCGCTGGCAACGGCGCAGGGCGCCGCCTAGCTTGAGCGCGTGCCCCGCGACCGCGTGCTCACCCTCGCGAACCTGCTCTCCTTCGCGCGCTTCCCGCTCGCCGCGGCCTTCGTGGCGGTGCACGACACCACCGTGCGCTTCTGGCTCATCGTCGCCGCCTCGGCCACCGACCTCCTCGACGGCTGGATCGCGCGCATGGGCACCACCACGCGCTTCGGCGCGCTGCTCGACCCGATCGCGGACAAGACGTTCATCCTCTTCGCCCTCTCGGCCTTCCTCTTCAACGGCACGCTCTCCACGGGCAACTATTTCATCATCCTCTCGCGCGATCTGGCGACGGCCGTGGGCTTCCTCGTGGCGTACTACCTGCCGGGGCTCGATCCCACGCTCTTCAAGGCACGCGGGCCGGGGAAGGTGGTCATGGCGCTGCAGCTCGCGGCGCTCTTCGTGCTGCTGCTCGCGCCGCACGACATCATGTGGGTGACGATCCCGCTCGCCGCGGCCTCGCTCTGGGCCATCGTGGACTACACGCTCTTCCTCGCGCGCACGAGGAAGCACCAGTGATCGCACGGCCGCTCGCCGTCGCCGCGGCCGTCGCCGCGCTGGCCGCCGCGCCGGCGTGGGCGGCGGCGCAGCAAGTGGAGAGCGGGTTCCGCCCCGAGTGGCGCGGCGACCTCTTCTTCGCCACGGCCACCACCATGCAGGCCGGCGGCGGCGGCGCGTGGGCGCTCGACCGCGACGTGCGGCTGGTCGCGCTCGGCGGGATCGGCAGCACCGTCACGAGCGGGGCGGGCCGGTTCAGCGCGCGCGTGGATCTGCTCGCCGGCTACCTGCTCGATCCCGAGCACGTGGACGCCTGGTCGCTCTACGGGCGCGGGGGGCTGAGCCTGCGCTATGAGGCCACGCCGAGCTGGAAGGGCGCGGTGGTGGCGCTCGTCGGCGCGGAGGGACCGAACTGGGGGAGCTGGCGCCCGTTCGTGGAGCTGGGCTACGGCGGCGGGCTCGAGATCGGATTCGGGCTGCGGCGCTCGGGCGCGCGGGCGCGCTGATCCAGGGAACACGAAGCCCCCGCGGGATCCGCGGGGGCTCGTCACGTCAGTGCGCGCTCGTCGAGACTACGCCGTCGCCATCTCGGGAGCAGGCTCGCCGGCCGGCCGCGCCTTGGGCGGCTGGCAGAATCGCGTGCCGAGGGTGCGCAGCTCCTTCAGGTCGCCCGGCTGCAGCTCGTGGTATCGCTCCGCCAGGTACTGCATCGTCTCGTCGAGCCACTCTATCTGGTGCTCAGGCGCCGCCTGCAACACGCCGCACTGGATGATCTGCTGGAACATCTCGTCGCGCGCCTGCTCGAAGGGGGTCGGGACCGTCACCTCGCGCCGGCGATTCCTGTCTTTGGCCATTCTCCCTGGGTGGTTGGAGTACCCCGAAATGTAACCGGACGAGCGTCCGGTTTGCAGGGGGCGCATCGCGTTGCCCCCCTCGGGCGCGGGCCGTAGCTTTCAGCCATGCGGGAGCCCGAACAGACCTACGGAGATGATCGCCGCCGGCAGCTGGTGGCGCTCCTGCGCGCGCTCGCGGCGCGCATCGCCGAGCTCGACGCGAACGGCACGCTGCTGGAGCACGCCGCCGAGCTCATGCGGATGACGGGCGACCTGCGCAGCGAGCTCTTCCACTACGAGGTCCGCGCCACGTACGACACGCCCGAGGTGGCCGAGAGCCGCCGCATCGTCGACGAGGCACTCGCCAACGAACCGCACTGGGAGCCGACGAAATGGCAGCCGGAAAAGGATCCGGAAAAGGAGTGGTGACGAAGAAGAAGCCGACGCAGCAGCGCGGCTTCTACATCCTGCTCGCGATGGTGGTGGTGGCGGGAGGCGTCTTCCTGGGCACGAAGCTCACCGGCGGCGGCTCGCCGGTGGTGCGCGAGACGGACGTGCAGCCGGCGGCCGCCGAAGGTTATTTCCTCGGGAATCCGAACGCGGCGGTGCAGGTGGCCGAGTTCGCCGACTTCGAATGCCCGGCGTGCGGCCAGTTCAGCACGGTCACCGAGCCCGACGTGCGCGCGCGGCTGATCAAGACGGGGCAGATCGGCTACCGCTACTACGACTTCCCGCTCACGCAGCACAAGAACACGCTCATCGCATCGGTCGCCGCGGCCTGCGCGAACGACCAGGGGCACTTCTGGGAGATGCACGACGCGCTCTTCCTCAACCAGCCCGAGTGGTCGACCGAAGCGACGGACAACCCGATGAAGTTCTTCACGCAGTACGCGCAGGCGATGGGGCTCGACGTCCCGAAGTGGCGGCAGTGCGTGATGGAGGAGAAGCACCTCCCCACGATCCTCGGGAACCGGAAGGAAGGGGAGAAGGTCGGCGTCGGGCAGACGCCGACCTTCGTGATCGGGAAGAAGGTCATCCCGGGCGCGATCAGCTACGACGAGTTCCGGGCGCGCGTGGACTCGGCGGCCGCGGCGGCGCCGCGGACGCCCGCTCCCGCGGCGGCGGCGCCGGCCAGGAAGCCGTGAGGGCACGGCAGGCGATCGCGCTCCTCGCGCTCGCGGGGGCCTTCGTCGCGCTCTATCTCACGCTGTACAAGATCGGCGTGCTCGGCACGCTGAGCTGCTCGGTGGGCGAGTGCGAGACGGTGAACACGAGCCGGTACGCCACCTTCCTGCGGCTGCCCGTCGCCGCGTGGGGGCTCGGCGCGTACGTCGTGCTCTTCGCGCTGGCGATCGCCGGCCTCTCCGAGCGCCTGCTCGACTCGCGCGGCATCAGCCGCGCCCTCGCCGCGATCTCGGGATCGGGAGTGCTCTTCTCCCTCTGGCTCACCTATCTCGAACTCTTCGTGATCCACGCCATCTGCATCTGGTGCGTGACGTCGGCGTGCATCATCACGGCCCTGTTCGCTACCGCCCTCATCGACCTCCGCCGCACCACAGCCGCCCCAAACGCTCACGACTGATCGCGCCGTCAGCTCTCGAGTGACTCGTATTCGTCCTTGAGCTTCGCCACCACGCCGGGGTCGGCGAGGGTGGTGGTGTCGCCGAGGGCGCGTCCCTCGGCGATGTCGCGCAGCAGGCGGCGCA
>DATKOH010000110.1:0-29551 GCA_035524735.1 Gemmatimonadaceae bacterium | reverse complement strand
AGCCGGCCGCGCCGCGCACGCCCGGCCGCCCCCCTCGACCCGCGCGTCGCGCGCGTCATCGCGCGGCTCCAGGCGGAGCACGCCGCACTCAACGCGCGCCACTTCGGCGGCGCGCTCGCGCGGGTGGAGATCCGCCTGAGCGCGCCGATGCGCTCGCGCCTCGGCCACTATTCCCCCGCGCAGGGGGGCGCGCCCCCGCACATCGCCATCGGCCGCCGTCATCTCCGCCGCCACGGCTGGGAGGCCGTGCGCGAGACGCTGCTGCACGAGATGGTGCACCAGTGGCAGGACGAGAACGGCCTTCCCCTGGACCACCGCGCGCGCTTCAAGGCGAAGGCCCGCGAGGTAGGCCTTCCCCCGACTGCGGCGGCCCCCGCCGGCCCGCGATCGTTGCGGGCCGCTCTTCAATCATTCCTCCGGCGCGGCTAGCTTTATCGAATGCTCGACTTCTACGACATCGATTCCGCCCTCTCCGAGGAGGAGCGCGCCGTCCGTGACTCGGTGCGCCGCTTCGTGGATGAGCGCGTGCTCCCCATCATCGGCAAGTGCTACGTGGAGGGTCGCTTCCCCAGGGAGCTGATCCCCGAGATGGCGGAGCTGGGCGTCCTCGGCGCCAACCTCCCCGAGGAATACGGCTGCGCCGGCCTCAACAACGTCGCGTACGGGCTCATCATGCAGGAGCTCGAGCGCGGCGACTCCGGGCTGCGCTCCTTCGCCAGCGTGCAGGGCGCGCTCGTCATGTACCCCATCTACGCCTTCGGCAGCGAGGAGCAGAAGAAGCACTGGCTCCCGAAGATGGCCGCCGGCGAGGTGATCGGGTGCTTCGGGCTCACCGAGCCCGACTACGGCTCCAACCCGAGCGGGATGATCACCATGGCCAGGGAGCAGAAGGACGGCTCCTGGATCATCAACGGCGCGAAGATGTGGATCACGAACGGCAGCCAGGCCAAGGCCGCCGTGGTGTGGGCGAAGACGAACGGCGACAAGGACCAGAAGTCGATCCGCGGCTTCATCGTCCCCACCGACACGAAGGGCTTCACCGCGAAGGACCAGAAGGGGAAGCTCTCGCTCCGCGCGTCGGACACGAGCGAGCTCGTGCTGCAGGACGTGCACGTGCCCAAGGACGCCATCCTCCCCAAGAGCGGCGGCCTCAAGAGCCCGCTCATGTGCCTCACGCAGGCGCGCTACGGCATCTCGTGGGGCGCGCTCGGCGCCGCGATGGCGTGCTTCGAGGAGGCGACGAGTTACGCGAAGAACCGCGTGATGTTCGGCAAGCCGATCGGCGGCTTCCAGATCCAGCAGGTGCGGCTCGCCGACATGCTCACCGAGATCGTGAAGGGGCAGCTCGTCTCGCTCCACCTGGGGCGCCTGAAGGATGCGGGCACGTTCACCCCGCAGCAGGTGAGCCTCGCCAAGCGGAACAACGTCCACATCGCCACCGAGATCGCCCGCGAAGCCCGCCGCCTCCTCGGCGCCAACGGCATCCTCGCCGAATACGCGAGCATGCGCCACATGGCCAACCTGGAGTCGGTGTACACGTACGAGGGGACGCACGATGTGCATTCGCTCGTGCTCGGGCAGGCGATCACGGGGCTGAATGCCTTCGAATGACCGCATCGGCGCTCGGCGTTCGGCGCGCGGCGCTCGGCGCCGCGGTGGCCGAGCGCCGCGCCCCATCCCTCACCCGACCATATGAAGATCGCCGTATGCATCAAGCGCGTTCCGGACATGGAGTCGCGCTTCCGGATCGGCCCCGATGGCAAGTGGGTGGATGAGACCGGGCTGAAGTTCGACATGAGCGACTTCGACGGCTACGCCGTCGAGGCGGCGCTCCAGATCAACGAGAAGCAGCCGCCCGGCGAGACCGTCGTCATCGCGCTCGGCCCCGACGTGGTGCAGGAGGCGCTGCGGAAGGCGATGAGCATGGGCGCCGAGCGCGGCGTGCAGCTCAAGGCCGACGCCGTGCCCGCCGACGGTTTCGCGATCGCGACCGCGCTCGCGGCGGAGCTCAAGGATGGCGGCTACGATTTGATCCTCTTCGGCCGCATGGCGATGGACACGCAGCACGGCACCGTCGGGCCAATGACGGCCACGCTGCTCGGGCTGCCGTGCGTGACGTCGGTGTCGAAGCTCGACATCGGCGCGGGGAAGGGGACGGCGCGCCGCGAGCTGGAGGGGGCGGCGGAGATCGTCGAGTTCCCCCTGCCCGCGGTGGTGACCATCGACGAAGGGGTGGCGCGCCCGCGCTATCCCGCGCTCAAGGGGATCATGGCGGCGAAGAAGAAGCCGCTGGACGTGCGCCCGGCGCAGCTCGGCCCGGTGCATCTCACCGTGACGAAGATGGAGCTGCCCGCCGACCGGAAGGCCGGGCGGATCGTGGGCGAGGGGCCGGCGGCGGTGCCGGAGCTCGTCCGCCTGCTCCGCGACGAAGCCAAGGTGCTCTGATGGCGAACACGTTCGCATTCGCGGAATCGCGCGGGGGGGCGCTGCGCCGCCCCGCGCTCGAGGCGGTCACCGCGGCGCGCGCGATCGCCGACGCCACCGGCGGCGGCGAGGTGCACGCGATGCTCATCGGCGCGCCCGGAACGGCCGCGCTCGCGCCCAGGCTCGCCGAGCACGGCGCCGACGTGGTGATCGTGGTGGAGCACCCGGCCTTCGAGCGCTACGTGCCCGAGAGCTTCGCCGCCACCGCGGCGGCGCGCGTGAAGGCGGGCGGCTATCGCGCGGCCGTCTTCTCGTCGAGCGCGCAGGGGAAGGACCTCGCGCCGCGCGTCGCGGCGCTCGTGGGCGCGTCGATGCTCCCCGACGTCACCTCGTTCACCGTGCAGGGGGACGCGATCGTCGGCACGCATCCCGCGTTCACGAACAAGACCGTGGCCACGCTCACGCTCACGGGTTCGCCGGCGGTGATCACCCTGCGCCCCGGCGCGATGGCGCCCAAGGCCAATGCGAAGGCGGGGAAGGTGGAGACGATGCCCCCCGCGCTCGATCCCGCGCAGGCGAAGGTGGTCGTGAAGGAGATGGTGCAGGGGAGCACCGCCAAGCTCGACCTCGGCGACGCGCCCGTGATCGTCTCCGGCGGCCGCGGGCTGCGCGAGGCGGGGAACTTCAAGCTCGTGGAGGACCTCGCCGCCGCCTTCGGCAACGCCGCCGTGGGCGCGACGCGCGCCGTGACGGATGACGGATGGCGCCCGCACAGCGACCAGATCGGCCAGACCGGCCGCCAGGTGAGCCCCGACCTGTACGTGGCGTGCGGGATCTCCGGCGCGATCCAGCACATCGCCGGCATGCGCACGTCGAAGACCATCGTCGCCATCAACAAGGACAAGGAGGCGCCGATCTTCGCCGTGGCCGACTACGGCATCGTGGGCGACGTGCTCGAGGTGCTGCCGGCGCTCACGGAAGCGGTGAAGAAGGCCAAGGCGGGCGCCTAGCCGCCCCCCGGCGCGCCCCCTACCTTCCCGCCCATGACCGGCGAGAACTGGCTCTTCATCCTCGTGGTGCTCGGCGCCACGGGATTGTTCTCCTACAACGTGCAGCGGCTCATCGCCGACCTGCGCATCGCGCGCCCCGACCCGCGCTGGGACCACCCGCTCGCGCGCCTCGGCAACGTGCTCACGATCGCGATCTTCCAGAAGAAGATCCTGCGCGACCCGATCGCCGGCCCCATGCACGCGCTCATCTTCTGGGGCTTCTGCGTGCTCACCGCGGGCACGGTCGAGCTCATCCTCCACGGGATGTTCCCGGCCTTCAGCTACGCCTTCCTCCCGCCGGCGCTCTACCGCGCGTACTCGGTCTCGCAGGACCTCTTCGGCGTGATCGTGCTCGGCGCGGTCTCCTTCGCGCTCTATCGGCGGCTCGTCGTCCATCCCAAGCGCCTGCAGGGGGACGGCACGCACCAGGGGGACGCGCTCCTGATCCTGTCGATGATCGCCGGGCTCATGATCACCATGTTCCTCGCCAACGCCTTCGAGATCGTGTCGCGCCCGGACGCGATGGCGGGGGAGAAACCGGTGTCGCAGGCGCTCGCGCACGTCTTCGCCGGCACGTCCCCCGACTGGGCCTACGCCGCGCAGCACACCTTCTGGTGGATGCACGCGCTGCTCGTGCTCGCCTTCCTCAACTACCTGCCGTACTCGAAGCACCTGCACGTCCTCACGTCCATCCCGAACGTGTTCTTCTCGAACGCCAACGGGCCGATGCCGAAGGGGGTGATCCGCTTCCTCGACCTCGACGCCCCGGGGGCGGAGCAGTTCGGCGCCGCCGACGTGGACCAGCTCACGTGGAAGGACCTCTTCGACGGCTACTCCTGCACCGAATGCGGGCGCTGCACGTCGGTCTGCCCCGCCAACCTCACCGGCAAGCCGCTGTCACCGCGCAAGATCATCGTCGAGACGCGGCAGCGCCTGATGGAACTCGCGCCGGCGCTCGAGAGCGGCACCGCGAGCCCGGAGCTCCGCGCGCACCGCCTGCTCGACAACTTCATCACCGAGGACGAGCTCTGGGCCTGCACCACCTGCCGCGCGTGCGTCAACGAGTGCCCGGTGGGGATCGAGCACCTCGACCACATCATCGACCTCCGCCGCGACCTCGTGCTCATGGAGTCGCGCTTCCCCGCGGAGGTGCAGCCCGCCTTCGAGAGCCTCGAACAGCGCGGCAGCCCGTGGAGCTTCGCCCCCGCCGACCGCGCCAAGTGGGCCGAGGGGCTCGACATCCCCACGATGGCCGAGTGCGCGGCGCGCGGCGAGCGGCCGGAGATCCTCTTCTGGGTCGGCTGCATGGGCTCCTTTGACGACCGCGCGAAGAAGATCTCCGTCGCCCTCGCGCGCATCCTCAAGGCCGCGCACATCCCCTTCGCCATCCTCGGCCAGGAGGAATGCTGCAACGGCGACCCCGCGCGGCGCATGGGGAACGAGTACCTCTGGCAGATGCTCGCCAGGCAGAACATCGCCACGCTCGACGGCTACGGCATCACGAGCGTGGTCACCTTCTGCCCGCACTGCTTCCACCAGATCGGCAACGAGTACCCGCAGCTCGGCGGCAACTACGACGTGATCCACCACAGCACGCTCATCGAGCGGCTGATCGAGGACGGCCGCCTCTCGCTGCGCACCGACGAGGGGCGCGATCTCACGATGGCGTACCACGACAGCTGCTACCTCGGACGCTACAACGACGTGTACGACGAGCCGCGCGCGGTGCTCAAGCGCGCGCTGCCGGTGATGCGCATGGTGGAGCCCGCGCGCTCGCGCGACCGCGGCCTCTGCTGTGGTGCCGGCGGCGGCCGGATGTTCATGGAGGAGAAGACCGGCAAGCGCATCAACCTGGAGCGCACCGAGGAGCTGCTCGCCACCGGCGCGGACTCGATCGCCGTCGCCTGCCCCTTCTGCATGACCATGCTCCTCGACGGGCTCAAGGCGAAGGGGAGCGATGTGCCGATCGTGGACATCGCCGAGGCCGTCGCGGAGCGACTCGCGACCCAGGAGTGAGCGCATGGAAGAGAAGACGCGACTGCCCGAACTGACCTCGCCGCCCCTTCGCGTGGGCGGCACCGTGATGATCATCGCCTCGGCGGCGGTGCCGGCGCTGGCGTGGATGATCGCCGGTTCGATCCAATCGCTCGGGGCGCTGGTGCTGGCCCCCGTCGGATGGGCGATCGTCGCGCTCGCCGGCTACGCGGCGCTGGGACGCAGCACGGAGTCCCGGAAGTTCGCGGTGCTGGTGTGCGGCTGCGCCGCCCTCTGGACGGTGCTGCTCTCCATCGGCTTCTGGCCGCTCGGACGTCGCGCCGCGGGGATCGTGTCGATCGAGGAGGTGATGGCGATCTTCGGCGTGGCGGTCGGCGCGACCGGCGCCACCTACGGATTCTTCAGCGGCATCCGCTACCGCGATCTCCCGCGCACCTTCGGGCGCGCGCTGCGGGCCGCGGCGTGGGCCTGTCTGCCGTCCGTGGCCCTCTCTCTGGCCGTCTTCGGCTTCCGGATCGTGAACGAGTACGCGGCCTTCACGATCCTCGCGCCCTTCGCGCTCACGTTCGCCGTCACGGCGGTCGCGCGAGCCGCGCAGCCCCCTGCTACCAGGCCATCCGGTAGATCCTGATCGTCTGCTCCTTGTCCCCCACGGGGAACTTCCGCTCGATCGTCTCCACGCGGCGGAACTCGCGCGCCTTGCACGCCTCCAGCCACTCCTCGATCGCGATCCGCCCCGGGTCCGCCACCACCGCCGTGCCGTCGGTCGCCAGGTACTTCACCATCGCGTCGGCGATCAGCCCCGCGTACGGCTTCGTGTAGAGCACGTCGCAGGCCACCACGAGGTCGAAGCGCCCGAGGTCGCCGGGGAGATCGTTCCAGTCCACCATGCGCGTCGCCGGCTCGCGCCCCGTGGCCCGCCACGCGTTCACGCGCGTGAACTCGAGCGCGTCGTCGTAGTAGTCGGTGGCCGTCACCTCGAAGCCCGCGCGCATCGCCGAGAGCGTCACCAGCCCCAGCCCGCACCCCAGCTCGAGCATCGTGCGACCGTTCCCCGCCTCGCCGGCGAACCACTCCGCCAGGATGCGCGACGACGGCCACACCTCCGCCCAGTACGGCAGCCGCTCGTCCTTCACGTAGTCCGCCTCGCTGATCAGGTCGTCGGCGTTGCGCGGCCGGAGGAGCGTGATGTCGCTCTCCCCCACGCGGATCGTCTCGTTCGCCGTCGAGAAGCGCCGCTCGAGGTCCTGCTCCAGCGCCGCGGTCACAGCGCGAACCGCTCGGCGAGGGCGGCGTCCTCCGAGATCGGGATCGCGTGCAGCGTCTCCCCCGCCTCCACGCGCGTCCGGTCCTCCGGCACCACGAGCAGCGCGTTCGCGCGCGTCATGCTCGTGAGGATCCCCGAGCCCTGCGGCCCCGTGAGGCGCGCGGCGAGCGTCCCATCCGCGCGCACCGAGATCACCGCGCGCAGGAAGTGCGTGAGCGGCGCGCCGATCGCCACCGGCTCCTCGAGCACCACGCTCACCGGCCGCCGGTGCAGCCGCGCGTGGCCGATCATCTTCCGCATCGCCGGCCGCACGAACAGCTCGAAGGTGACCATCGTCGACACCGGGTTCCCCGGCAGCCCGACCCACGGCATGCCGAGCACGTGCCCGAAGCCGAGCGGCGCGCCGGGACGCATGCGCACCTTCCAGAGCTCCATCGACACGCCGAGCTCCTGCAGCACCACGCGCACGTAGTCGGCCTCCCCCGCGGAGATCCCCGCCGACGTGATCAGCAGGTCCGCGCGCTCGTCGCGCGCGCGCAGGAGACGGCGCTTCATGTCCGCGGGATCGTCCGCCGCGATGCCGAGGTCCACCGGCACGCCGCCGTTCGCGGCGATCAGCGCCGTGAGGGTGTAGCCGTTGCTCGAGATGATCTTCTTCCCCGCGCGCACTTCGTCGAAGCGGTCGAGGTCCACCACCTCGTCCCCCGACGCCATGAACGCGACGCGCGGCCGGCGCCGCACCGCGACCGCGGCCGCCCCCACCGACGCGAGCACGCCGAGCTGCGCCGCCCCCAGCGGCGCCCCCGCCTCGAGCACCACCTGCCCCTCGCGCACGTCCTCGCCCCGCCGGCGGACGTTCTTCCCCGCGTCGCGGTCGGCGCGGATGCGCACGCGCTCGCGGCCGCCGTCGGTGTCCTCCACGCGGATCACGCCGTCGGCGCCCTCCGGCACCGGCGCCCCCGTCATGACGCGCGTCGCCGTGCCCGCGGCCAGCGGCCGCGATGGCATCCCCCCCGCCGCCACCGTCTCGAGCACGCGCAGCTCCACGGGCCGCGCCTCGCTCGCCCCCGCGACGTCCGCCGAGCGCACCGCATAGCCGTCCATCGCCGAGTTGTCCCACGCCGGCAGCGTGACCGGCGAGACCACCGCCTCCGCGAGCACGCGCCCGAGCGAGTCCCGCAGCGGGACGCGCTCGATGGGCAGGGGGGCGATCCCCTTCAGGATCCGCTCGGCGGCGTCAGGGACGGTGTGCATGAGCGCGAAAACTAACCCTGGGGAACGGTTGTCATGCCTCGTACGACAGTCGAAGATCGAAAGTCGGCCGCAGGATACGGGCCGACCCTCGATGATCGATGACCGTACGAGGCATGACCACTATGAACTGCGCCGGGAACGGATCATCTCCCGCTCCACGATCCCCGCCAGCTCCCCGATCCAGTCCGGCGTCGTCGTGAGCACGATCCTCACGCCCGGAGCCGTCACCGAATCATCATCGGTCGCCAGCGCCAGGTACAGCCCCGCGTTCGACGCGTCGAGCAGCGGCGTGCCGCCCGCTTCCCTCCGCCAGATCTCCACCCGCCGCAGCGCCGACCCCTTGAATCCCTCGCAGAGCACGATGTCGGCGTCCATCATGTGCGCGTCCACGATCTCCTCCGGCGTGCGCTCGGCGCTCGAGCGCTCCACGAGCGCGAACTTGTCCGGGCTCACCATCGCCACCTTCTCCGCCTCCCCCTCGTGGTAGTGGCGGTACGTGTCGGTGGCGGCGGGATCGAGATCGAAGGTGTGCGTCCCGTGCTTGATCGTCATCACGCGATGGCCGCGGCGCTTGAGCGCCGCCGCGAGCCGCACCGTGAGCGTCGTCTTACCGTGCTTCTTCGTGCCGACGATCGCGAGGATCGGGGGTCGAGGCATGTCGCTCCGCGAGCGCGAGCTCATCGGGGGAATTGACGTTCAGGAACAGGCGCGCCGGATCGCCGTGGCGCGCCACCTCCGCCGCCGGCATCCGCGCCACGCGCACGCGGTCGAAGAACGCGATCGCGCGCCGGTCGCCGGCGTCCAGCGCGCGCTCGATCGCGGGCAGGCACGACGGCGCGTACCAGGCGCACAGCGGCTCCACGCCGCGGCGGGATCCGCTCTCCGGCACCGCCGCGTCGGCGCCCCCCTCGCCCAGCGCGCGCAGCGCGCGCAGCAGACCGGGGGGCACGAAGGGCATGTCCCAGGCGAGCACGAGCACCGCCGGCGCGGCGCCGGGCGCGCGCTCCGCGGCGCGCACCAGCGCCGCGTGGATCCCGCCCAGGCTGCCGCAGCGCGGCCGCACGTCGCCCGCCACCGGCACCCCCGGCAGCCAGCCCTCCGCGAGCGGATCGTTCGCGATGAGCAGCAGCGCGTCCGCCGCCTGCGACAGGGCGAGCGCCGCGCGGTCGATCAGCCGCTGCCCTCCCACCCGCTCCAGCCCCTTCGGCTCCCCGCCGAAGCGCGTGGAGGGGCCGCCCGCGAGGATCGCGCCGGTGCAGGGCGCGCTCACGGCGCCGGGCGCCGCGGGCTCCCGCTCACGGCGTCCACTCCGCCGCCAGCGATTCGTCCTCGCGCACCACCACGCGCGTCAGCTCCACGCGCCCGGCCAGCGCCGCGCGCACCCGCTCCGCGATGAGCAGCGCGAGGTTCTCCCCCGTGGGGATCATCTGCCCCTCGCCGAACTCCGGCACCTCGAGGTTGAGGTTCCGGTGGTCGAAGCGCGACACCACCTCGTCGCGCAGCACGCGGTCGAGCACCGCGAGATCGATCACCATCCCCGTCACGCGGTCCACCTCGCCGCGCACCGTCACCTCGCACGCGTAGTTGTGCCCGTGATAGTGCGGGTTCGCGCACGCGCCGAACACCTCGTGGTTCTTCGCGTCGCTCCAGTCCGGCCGCCGGTAGCGGTGCGCGGCGGCGAAGGTCACCCGCCGGGTGAGCGAGGCGCGCGGCATCGGGTCAGTGCGAGATGCTGTACGTGAGCCCGACGGTGAAGACGGCGTTGTTCGTCCACTCCTTGTCGGGCGCGTTCACGTCGAAGATCCCCCCCGAGCCCGTCGTGAAGTACGAGGTGGGATACTTGAGCTGCCAGAGGAAGTCCCAGAAATCGACGCGCGCCACCCAGTGCTTCTTGAGCGGGATGGCCAGCCCGAGGCCGAGCCCCAGCATGAACTGCGTGCCGAACGCGTAGCCGCCCACATCGGGTTTCTGGGGGTCGTACGCGGCGCCGAGCGCGAACCCCGCCGTCGGGATCATCCCGTGCCAGGTCTTCTCGCCGGTGATCGACACGTCCACCGAGAGGTCGAACATGTAGAGCGGCGACGACACCGTGCCGACGTTCCGCTGGCTCGCCGGCAGATCCGGATCGAGCACCGTCCGCTGCGACGGCGCGTACTGGAAGCGCGCCGCCGCGAAGACGGGGCCCCCCAGGTGCCGGTGGTACATGAGACCGATGTCCGGCGCCCCCTGCGGCCCCACCCCCGCGCCGCCGGTGTTCCCCGCGAAATAGCCGACCAGGAGGTCGAACCCCTGCCGCTGGTCGAAGCTCACGTACGGGCTGTTGATGTGCGTGATCACCGTGTCCTGCGCGCGGACCGCCGGCGCCGACGCCGCCATCATCACCGCCACCACCCACGAAAGACGCTTCACGCCGTCGCTCCCATTTCCCTGAGGTCCACGCCGGTCATCTCCTTCGGCCGGTCGATCCCGAGCATCGCGAGCACCGTCGGCCCCACGTCCTTCAGCGCCCCGCCCCCGCGCAGCGGACGGTCGCCATCGGGGTCCACCACCACCAGCGGCACCGGATTCGTCGTGTGCGCCGTGTGCGGCCCACCCGTCTCCGGGTCGATCATCATCTCGCAGTTCCCATGGTCGGCGGTGATGACCAGGCGCGCCCCCGCCTCCGCCGCCGTCTTCATCACGCGCGCGAGGCACGCATCCACCGTCTCCACGGCCTTCACCGCCGCGGGGATGATCCCCGTGTGCCCCACCATGTCGCCGTTCGCGTAGTTCACGAGGATGAAGTCGTGCTCCCGCCCCGCGATCGCCCGGCAGAGCACGTCCGTCACCCCCGCCGCGCTCATCTCCGGCGCGAGATCGTACGTCGCCACCTTCTGGCTGGGCACCAGTTCCCGCACCTCGCCCGCGTACGGGGTCTCGTACCCGCCGTTGAAGAAATAGGTCACGTGCGCGTACTTCTCCGTCTCCGCCGTGCGCAGCTGCGTCATCCCGCGCGCGCTCACCGCCTCGGCCACGATGTGCGACAGCGTGACCGGCGCGAACGCCGCCGGACAGGTGAAGGTCTCGTCGTACTGCGTCATCGTGACGACGCCGGCCGCCGGCCGCCCGCGCACGTCGAAGCCGTCGAAGCCCGGCTCGGTGAGCGCGCGCACGAGCTGCCGCATCCGGTCCGCGCGGTAGTTGAAGCAGATGATCCCGTCCCCGTCGCGCACCGGCGCCACCGCGTCCCCCGCGGCGTCCTCGATCACCACCGGCGGGATGAACTCGTCGCTCTCCCCGCGATCGTACGCCGCCTGGATCGCCCCGGCCGCGTCGCGCGCGCGCGGCCCCACCCCCTGCACCATCGCGCGATACCACTTCTCCGTGCGGTCCCAGCGCTTGTCGCGGTCCATGCCGAAGTAGCGCCCGCCCAGCGAGGCCACGCGCACGCGCCCGCGCGCGCGTGCCTCCGTCTCGCGCATGAAGCCGAGCGCCGAGCGCGGCAGCGTGTCGCGCCCGTCGAGCAGCGCGTGCAGCGCCACCCGCGGCATCCCCTGCCGCTCCGCCAGGTCGAAGAGCGCGAAGAGATGGCGGTCCATCGCGTGCACCCCCCCCGAACCGATCAGCCCGCAGAGGTGCAGCGTCCCCCCGCGCCCCTTCACCGCGCGGCAGAGATGCTCGAACTCGGGATTCGCGAAGAACGAACCGTCGGCGATCGCCGCGTCGATGCGCACCAGGTCCTGCATCACCACGCGCCCCGCGCCGAGGTTCAGGTGCCCCACCTCGCTGTTGCCCATCTGTCCCGCGGGGAGTCCAACGGCCAGACCCGACGCCTCCAGCAGGGTGCGCGGATGCCGCCCCCAGAGCGCGTCCCACGTGGGCGTGTGCGCGAGGGCGATCGCGTTCCCTTCCCTCGCTTCCCGGTAGCCCCAGCCGTCGAGGACGGCGAGGACCACCGGGCGCTTCCGCGATGACGGCATCTTTGCTCGGTGTGCGTGTGAGACTAGACTTCCGGCGCGGCTCGTTGCGAGCGAAATGTACCCCCATGCTCCCGCCCCTTCCAGCGATGCGACCTGACCGCTTGGCGATCCTCGCGCTCCTCCTTCCGGCCGCGCTCGCCGCGCAGGCCGGCGCTCCACAGGCGGGCGCCGCGACCGTCACCGCCGCCACCGAGTTCCGCCTCGCCCCCGACGGCCGCGTCCTCGCGCAGCTGCGCCCCGGCGCCGGCGTGCGCACCGTCACCCAGTCCGGCGGCTGGACGCAGGTCGTCCTCGACGGCTGGCTCCACGTGAGCGTCATCGGCCCCAGGAAGGACTCCTTCGCGCTCACCGTGAAGAGCCCCAACGGCGCGCTCATGCGCGCCACCGCCGACCGCAACGGCGCCGTGGTCGCGCAGCTCGAGGACGGCATGGGGCTCATGCAGTCGCAGCGCACCGAGCAGTGGGCGCACGTGCAGCGCACCGGCTGGGTGCTCTCGAAGACGCTCAAGGCGGGCGCGCCCCCCGCCGCGACGGTCGCGGCCGCCAAGCCCGCCCCGCCACCGGCCGGCGCCAAGCCCGCGCCAACCTCCGCCACGACGGCGCCGGGCACGCCCCCCTCGGCCGCCCCCGCGGGCGCCGCGTCCGCCGCCGCGGCGCCGCCGCCCGTCCCCCCCGAGTCCCTCCCCGGCGACGTGATGGTCGGCCACGCCACTCCCATCCTCACCGCGCCGAGCGGCGTCGCGCTCGGCTCCCTCGACTCCGCCACCCGTCTCACCACCGGCCCCGCCGAGCGCGGATGGGTGAAGGTGACCCTCGAAGGCTGGGTGCGGCAGGCCGACCTCGTCCCGCTGGACAGCAACGCGCTCAGCTCCGTGTCCGCCGCCGACCTGCGTGCGCAGCCCGACAAGTACCGGGGCACCACCGTGCGCTGGCAGGTGCAGGTGATCGCCTACCAGACGGCGGATCCGCTCCGGAAGGACCTCGGCACCGACGAGCCCTACCTGCTCGCCCGCGGCCCGGGCGCCGAGAACTCGCTGCTGTACCTGGCGCTGCCGCCGAGCCTCATGCAGCAGGGGAAGACGCTCAAGCCGATGTCGAGCATCGTGATCATCGCGCGCGTCCGCTCGGGGAAGAGCGACCCGTCGGGGGTGCCCGTGCTGGACGTGCAGCGCATCGTCCTGCGCTAGCACGCGGTCGATGTTCACCCAGATCAAGTTCCGCGACTTCCGCGAGCAGAACCCCGGCTACCTGCCGGGGGTGCTGCTCATCCTCGGCATCCTGCTCGCCGTGGA
The DNA here is from genome assembly GCA_035524735.1 of Gemmatimonadaceae bacterium. GTDB lineage: Bacteria > Gemmatimonadota > Gemmatimonadetes > Gemmatimonadales > Gemmatimonadaceae > DATKOH01. Next base: position 16,311 of record DATKOH010000110.1, on the reverse strand, counting down.
CCTCGTGCTCTACCAGCGGCGCGCCGAGTACTTCGCGCAGATCGACGCGCTGCGCGGCAGCATGAGCGACGTGCAGCGGAAGCGCGCCGACGCGCTCTCGGGCTCGCGTGAGGAACAGCAGAAGCTGGTGCTCGAGGTGGTGCGCCGGCAGGCGCGCTTCGGCAAGCCGCTGCACCTCTCGGTGGACGTGGACAGCAGCCTCGCGCACCTGATGCAGGAAGGGGCGGTGCTGCGGAGCTTCCGCGTGGAGTTCGGCGCGGCGCGCGCCCTGAGCACCGCGCGCGACAGCCTGAACCTGCCCGTGCCGCGGGGCGCCGACTCGGTGGTGCGCGTGCTCGGGCCGAGCGATCCGTGGCCCGTGCCGCAGTGGGTGTACGCCGACCGGCGGCTCCCCGTCCCCAAGGACAGCATGGTGGCGGGGGCGCTCGGCCCGGTGGGGGTGATCCTCGGGAGCGGCACCGTCATCTATGCGTTGCCGGCCACGGGACCCCTGCGCGACCCGAAGTACGTGCTCCCCGGGGCGATCCGCGCGCCGCAGGAGGATCTCCGCGCGGTGGCGCCCAATCTGACCCCCGGCACCCCCGTGTACATTTACTGAATGCGGAAGCTCTCCGAGGTGCTCAAGGACGCGCCCCCGACGATCTGGGTGCTGGCCGTGGCCACCGTGATCGCGGGAGCGGTCACGGCGGGGATGCTCTACGACACCGTGGAGCTCCGCCGCCGGCGCGATGGGAACGAGTTCGTGGTGACCGGGGTGAAGGGGCAGCTCGACTCCCTGCGCCGCCACGAGGACTTCGTGATCGACTCCCTCCAGAACGCGATCGCCTCCAGCCCGGAGACGCCGCTCACCGGCATGTACATCGTGGTGAGCATCGAGGACCGCCGCCTCTGGCTGAAGGAGGGGGACACGACGCTGTACACGACCCGCGTCGCGGTGGGGAGCGGCAAGTCGCTCGTGCAGACCACCGGGGGGAAGAAGGAGTACAAGTTCGACACCCCCCGCGGGCGGCTGACCGTGCAGTACAAGGAGGTGGACCCGTACTGGATGCCCCCCGACTGGCACTTCGTGGAGATGGCGTCCAAGAAGAAGGGGATGGGGGTGGTGATGCTCAAGAAGGGGCAGAAGATCGACATCGGCGACGGGTCCTGGTACGAGGTGCGCGGGGAGGAAGTGGTGCGCGCCTTCCCGGACGGCCACGTGCAGCTGCTGGAGGCGAGCGAGGGGCACGAGCTGGTGGCGGGGAACAAGATCGTGGTGCCCCCCTTCGGGACGACGCAGCGGAAGTACAAGTGGGTGGTGGGGGGGCATCGACTGAACCTGGGCGACGGCTACGGACTGCACGGCACGGACGAGCCCAAGTCGATTGGCCAAGCGGCCAGTCACGGTTGCGTGCGACTGAGGAACGAGGACATCGCCTACCTGTACAGCATCGTTCCGGTGGGGACGCCGGTGTACATATACTGACCTAACGGCCAACTGCGACGTGAGCGTTTGGCGTTTAGAACCCCAAACGCCAAACGCTCACGTCGCCTTTTGACACGGTCTTAGCCCCGCACCGGGATGCCATTAGTTGCCCTGTCCGGGGGCCGTCGTCCTGCTTATGTTCGTGTGTCCGCTCCCAGCCTCGGCTGGGGCTCCTTGTAAAGGGCAAGCCGGCGCAGTCGCCGGCGCGCAAAGCCAAGAGGCCGCGGTCGTTCACTCGGCTCGTCTGGCTGCCAGGGAGGTTCCCGCATGGTCCGTTCAACGATCCGCCGCCCCATGAGGGCGTTCGCCGGGGTCGCCGTCGCCGTCGCGATGGCGCTCGCCCTTGGCGCTCCGGCGGCGATGGCGGGCGGGGGGGGCGGCGGCGGGGGCGGGTCCGCTTCGCCGGCGCCGGTGCTCACCGGCAACCTCTTCGATCTCCTCGACTCGCTCGCGGGGCTCAGCCACAAGCTGCGCGCCCGCTTCGTGAGCGCCGACAAGCGCGAGCTGGCCGGCCCGGCGCTCACGCGCCTCTTCGGCGACAGCGCGGCCGTGCGTCCGGGCGCCTACGCCGTGCAGGACAGCACCGTGGGGCAGCGCTTCACCTTCTTCACCCTGCTCCCCTTCTCGGTGAAGCAGAAGGGGCGCATCGGCAGCTACCGCGTGGGGAACTGGCCGTACGAGCGGCGCCCCGCGCGCAACGAGCTGTACTCGAACCCGGCGGGCTTCATCCAGGTCACGACGCAGAACGAGGACACCTACGTCTCCGAGCATTTCCGGCTGCGCGACTTCCTCACGCACGACCAGGAGAACGTCTGGCCGAAGTACCTCGTGCTGGATGAGCGGCTGGTGGACAAGCTCGAGCTGATCATCGACGACCTGAACGCGCACGGCGTGCGCGTGGCGCACCTCACGATCATGTCCGGCTTCCGCACCCCCGAGTACAACCGTGAAGGGGTGGGGGAGGGCGGGCGCGCGCGCGACAGCCGCCACCAGTTCGGCGACGCGGCCGACATCTTCGTGGACAACGACGGCTCCGGCCGGATGAGCGACCTCAACCACGACCACAAGGTGGACTGGCGCGACGCGAAGGTGATCCGCGACGCGATCGACCGCGTGGAGGCCGCGCACCCGGAGCTCGTGGGCGGCGCCGGGATCTACAAGGGGAACCGCCGCCACGGCCCCTTCGTGCACGTGGACGCGCGCGGCACCCGCGCGCGGTGGGGGAAGGCGGTGGGGTGAGCGCCCGCCTCGATCGGGAGCGCGATCGCGAGCGCGCGTGACGGGGCCGGCCGAGTGCCGGCCCTTTCCTTTGCCCTCTTTCCTGACACATCCGGCGCGGCGGCGGCGTTATGATTTGTGTGCGGACCGGGTGCCGGTCTGCGGTTCCCGCGTTCCGATGGGCGGTGTGCGGTGAGCGGTGCCCGCTCCGCCGCCCGCGACCCGCGCACCGCGAACCGCCCACCGGTCACCGGTCACCGCATCCCGGGAACCGCGCTCCACCCCCCTTCCACCGCCGGACGATCACCGCATGAACCCCGCCCTCCGCGACCGCATCCTCCGCAAGCTCGATGAGCTGCCGGACGACCGAGGCTACCAGCTCCTCGATTACATCGAGTTCCTCGAGTCGAAGTACGCCGGCAAGACGGCGATGTCGCCGAACGCCTTCGAGCGCTTCGCCGAGGGGGTGGAGGACACGCTGCGCGCGGGGAAGGTGAGCGCGTCCACGATCGCGGAGACGATGGGGCTGCTCAACAGGGCGGTGGGGGTGCTCTCCGGCGTGGCGGCGACGGGGCAGAAGATCGCGACCGACGCGCTGGACGCCGCGGCGCGCGCGACGGGGGAGCGGAAGGCCGCGACGGCGCCGGCGGCGGCCGGGCCGCCGGCGTCGCCGGCCGCGTCGCCGGCCGCTGCGGAGAAGGCCCCCGCGGCGCGCGCCGAGCCGAAGGGGAAGGGGAAGCCGTGACCGCGTTCGCCGCGCGCCGCCCGCGCACCGGGGCGCGCCGCACCCTCGTCGCGGCGATCGCCGCCATCCCCGACTATCTGCGGATGCTCTGGGGGCTCTTCTTCGACCGGCGCGTCGCCTGGTTCGACAAGATGCTCGTGGTGGCCGCGCTCGCGTACGCGATCTCGCCGATCGACCTCGTGCCGGACTTCATCCCGGTGATCGGCCAGGCGGACGACGTCTTCTTCCTGATGCTCGCGGTGCGGCACCTGGTGGCGAACGCGGGGGAGCGCGTGGTGCTCGACCATTGGCGCCGCGATCCGGAAGAGCTGAGCGACGAGCACCTGACCGTGGCGCTGAGCGCGGCGGCGTTCTTCCTGCCCAGACAGATCCGGCGGCGGCTGGCGGGAAGGGTGGGGCGCCGGCGCTGAGGGGTGCACGCTGCTCGGCGCAGGGCCGGGTACCGGCCACCGGTTCCCGGACACCAGCTCGTCCGCCGCTCGGTACCCTCCGCCTCCCGTCCCTTGAGAGCGGCAATGCCCCGAACTACCTTTACCCATGGCTACCACGACCCGGTCCAATCCCCGGCCCGCCGGCTCCGCATCCGCGGAGGGCGGGCCTTCGCGCATCAAGGGGGGTGAGCAGCCCCTCCCGCGCGTGCGCGCCGAGAGCGCGCTGACCTTCGACGACGTCCTCCTCGTCCCGCGCCACTCGCGCACGCACCCCAAGGACGTGAGCACGGCGTCCCGCTTCACCACCGGCATCAGCCTCAACGTCCCCCTCGTGTCGGCGGCGATGGACACCGTGACCGAGAGCGAGATGGCGATGGCGATGGCGCGCGCCGGCGGCATCGGCGTCATCCACAAGAACATGTCCATCGACCGCCAGGCGGCGGAGGTGGACCGGGTGAAGCGCTCCGAGAGCGGGATGATCCTCAACCCGATCACGCTCACGCCGGACGCGCCGCTGCGCGAGGCGAGCGCGCTCATGACGCGCTTCAAGATCTCCGGCGTCCCCGTGGTGGCCCGCGACGGCACGCTCGTCGGGATCATCACGAACCGCGACCTGCAGTTCGAGCGCAACTTCGACCAGCCGCTGCGCGACGTGATGACGAAGGACGGGCTGATCACCGCGCCCGTGGGCACGACGCTGGAGGAAGCGGAGCGGATCCTCGGGAAGAACCGCGTGGAGAAGCTCCCGGTGGTGGATGCGCAGGGGGTGCTCAAGGGGCTGATCACCGTGAAGGACATCCACAAGCGGCGGCAGTACCCGAACGCGAACAAGGACCAGCACGGGCGGCTGCGGGTGGCGGCCGCGGTGGGCGCGGGCTCGGACTTCCGCGAGCGGGCGCGCGCGCTGGTGGACGCGGGGGTCGACGCGCTCGTGGTGGACACGGCGCACGGCCACGCGGAGGGGGTACTCGAGGCGACCGCGGAGCTGCGCGAGCTGCTCCCCGACGTGCAGCTCATCGCCGGCAACGTCGCCACGCGCGAAGGGGCGCGCGCGCTGGTGGAGCGCGGCGTGAACGCGGTGAAGGTGGGCGTGGGCCCGGGGTCGATCTGCACCACGCGCGTGGTCACGGGCGTGGGCGTGCCGCAGCTCACCGCGATCTTCGAGGCGGTGGAGGGGGCGGGGGAGATCCCGGTGATCGCCGACGGCGGGATCAAGTACTCGGGCGACATCGTGAAGGCGCTCGCCGCCGGCGCGCAGAGCGTGATGATGGGCTCGATGCTCGCGGGCACGGAGGAGAGCCCGGGGGAGAGCTTCCTGCTCGAGGGGCGCCGCTTCAAGATGATCCGCGGCATGGGTTCGCTCTCCGCGATGCAGGACGGGAGCGCGGACCGCTACTTCCAGGAAGGGGAGATGTCGGCGCGGAAGCTCGTCCCCGAGGGGATCGAGGGGCGCGTCCCCTACAAGGGTCCGGTGGGCGACGTGATCTACCAGATGGTCGGCGGGCTGCGCAGCGGGATGGGCTACGTGGGCTGCGGCGACATCGCGGCGCTCCGCACGCAGACGGAGTTCACGCGGATCACCACGGCCGGCCTGCGCGAATCGCACCCGCACGACGTGACGATCACGAGGGAAGCGCCGAATTACAGCCTGTGACGGACCGGTTCCCGGCGTGCGGTCGCCGGGGTGCGATGGGCGGTGACCGGCCCCCGGGCGCGCGGGGGCGTTCCGCCGCACCGCGCACCGGGCACCGCCCATCGCGCACCGCGAACCGGTGACCGGATCCCACCTTCCTCCATGCCCTCCCCCTCCCTCCCCGCCTGGTTCCTCGGCCCGCGCGCCGAGAATGCCGACCTCCTCGAGCGGCTGATCGTGGAGGCGTTGCGCGACCACGTCTTCTGGCGGCGCAACTTCCATCCCGAGGATGGGTTCACGATCCGCGAGACGGACAAGCGGAGCGAGGGGTACGAGCGCGCGGTGGCGACGATGACGCAGGAGCTGCTCGGGCTGCTCGCGGAGCTCAAGCGCGGCGTCCCCTTCTTCTCGGGGCGCTACAAGGGGCACATGAGCTTCGAGCAGACGCTGGCGAGCCAGATCGGGTGGTTCGCGGCGATGCTCTACAACCCGAACAACGTGGCGATCGAGGGGAGCCCGGTCACGACGCGGCTGGAGCTGGAGGTGGCGGCGGACCTCGCGCGGATGATCGGCTACGACCCGGCGCGCGCGTGGGGGCACCTGACCTCCGGCGGCACGGTGGCGAACTTCGAGGCGCTCTGGATCGCGCGGAACATCATCTACCTGCCGATCGCGGTGGCGGGGGCGGCGCACCAGCTCGGCGTGTCGCTGGACGTGACGCTCCCCGACGGATCGCGCGCGCCGCTCTCCTCGCTCACGCTCTGGCAGCTGGTGAACCTCACGAACGGCGCGGCGCTCGACCTCTGGCGCGCGCTCTTCGACGCGGCGCCGGAGGGCGAGGTGCAGAAGGCGCTCAACGACCACTCGCTCGCCACCGTGGGCTACCAGGACTACGCGCGGCGGCTGGGGCGCGCGTACGGCGATCCGCTCCCGGCGGGAGTGGTGCTCGTGGCCGCCACGGCGCACTACTCGTGGGAGAAGATCGTGCGCGCGCTGGGCATCGGGTCGAACCAGCTGGTGTGGATCCCGGTGGACACGCGCTTCCGGATGGACCCCGACGCGCTCTGGCGGACGGTGCGGGACTTCAGCGCGCAGCACGTGCCGGTGATGGCGTGCGTGTCGGTGTGCGGCACCACGGAGGAGAGCGCGGTGGACCGGCTGGACGAGGTGCTCGCGGTGCGCGCGCGCGCGGAGCGGGAGCTGGGGGTGAGCTTCCACGTGCACTCGGACGCGTGCTACGGCGGCTACGCGGCGGCGGTGACGTGGAAGGCGGGGGGGCGCACGCGGCGGAGCGCCGCGGAGATCCGCGCGTCGCTGCTCGGCCTCGACTGGCCGGGGGAGGACTGGGTGCGCGCGATGGCCGCGCTCGGCGAGGCGGACTCGGTGACGATCGATCCGCACAAGCTCGGCTACATCCCGTATCCGGCGGGGGCGTTCCTGCTGCGCGACCGTCGCGCGCGGGAACTCGTGAGCACGGACCCGCCGTACCTCGCGCCGGTGGAGGGGGGCGCGCCCACGGAGGAACGATTCCTCGGGCGCTACATCTTCGAGGGGTCGAAGCCGGGGGCGGCGGCGGCGAGCGTGTGGCTGAGCCACAAGGTGCTGCCGCTCGACGAGCGCGGCTACGGGCACCTGGTGGAGCGCACGGTGCTCGGCGCGCGGCGGCTGCACGCGGCGCTCGGCGCGGCGGCGATGGGCGGGTTCCGCGCGGTGATGCTGCCGGAGCCGGACATCAACATCGTCTGCTGGGTGATGACGCATCCGTCGCTGGCGACGCTCGCGCAGGTGAACGCGCTGAACGAGGGGATCTACCAGCGGATGTCGCTGAGCGCGCCGGGGGCGCAGCCGGAGTACATCATCACGCGCACGCGGTTCCGGACGCCGATGTACGACGGGGCGGTGGACCCGATCCTCGCGGGGCTCGGCGTCTGTTCGCCCGCGGAGTGGAAGGAGAGCGGCGCGCAGGGGCTGGTGGTGCTGCGCTCGACGGTGATGGACCCCTTCCTGGTGTCGCCGCCGCCGGCGCCCGATCACGTGAGCGGGTTCATTCGGGCGCTCACGGCGGCCGCGGCGGGGGCGCTCGCGGCGGCGTCGGGACATCCTTGACAAAGGGCGGGACGGCGGAGAACGTAGGCGCGCCCGTCCGCAGCGCAGAGTTCCGCCTCACCCGGAGAGCCGCATGAGCCTATGGTCGACTAAGAGCATCAGCTCGCTTCAGCAGGAAGCGTCTGCCGAGGGATCGGGTACGCTGAAGCGCGCGCTGACCGCGACGAACCTCACGATGCTGGGGATCGGCGCGATCATCGGCGCGGGGATATTCGTGCTCACGGGGAGCGCGGCGGCACAGTACGCCGGACCGGCCGTCGTCCTCTCCTTCGTGGTCGCGGGGCTCGGCTGCCTCTTCGCCGGCCTCTGCTACGCCGAGTTCGCGTCGATGATCCCGATCGCGGGGAGCGCGTACACGTACGCGTACGCGACGATGGGCGAGTTCGTCGCCTGGGTGATCGGCTGGGACCTCTGCCTCGAGTACCTGTTCGGCGCGTCGACGGTGGCGGTGGGCTGGTCGGGCTACTTCGTGGCGTTCATGCACGAGATCGGCATCGACCTGCCGGTGGCGTGGACGCAGGCGCCGTTCACGGTGGTGGGGACGCATACGCTCGTGCACACGCCGGGCGCGATGATCAACCTGCCGGCGGTGGTGCTGATCGCGCTCCTGAGCACGCTGCTCGTGATCGGCATCAAGGAGTCGGCGAACTTCAACAACATCATCGTGTTCGTGAAGGTGGCGATCGTGTTCCTCGTCATCGGCTTCGGGTCGATGTACGTGAAGACGGCGAACTGGCACCCCTTCATCCCGCCGAACACCGGCGAGGACGGCCACTTCGGCTTCTCGGGGATCGTGCGCGCGGCGGCGGTGGTGTTCTTCGCGTACATCGGCTTCGACGCGGTGAGCACGGCGGCGCAGGAGGCGAAGAACCCGCAGCGCGACCTGCCGATCGGCATGCTGGCGTCGCTCGGCATCTGCACGGTGCTGTACATCCTGATGTCGCTGGTGATGACGGGGCTCACGCCGTACAGCACGCTGAACGTGCCGCACCCCGTGTACGTGGCGATCGACGCGGCCGGCCCGGCGCTCCACTGGCTCACCTACTTCATCAACATCGGCGCGATCGCCGGGCTGAGCTCGGTGGTGCTGGTGATGCTCATGGGGCAGCCGCGCGTGTTCTTCTCCATGGCGCGCGACGGGCTGCTGCCGCCGGAGTTCGGCAAGGTGCACCCGAAGTACCAGACGCCGTACGTCACGACGATCGTGACGGGGATCGTGGCCGCGATCGTGGCGGGCTTCCTCCCGATCGGGCTGCTCGGCGAGCTGGTCTCGATCGGCACGCTGCTCGCGTTCGTGATCGTGTGCTTCGGCGTGATCGTGCTGCGCAAGCGCTCGCCCGACCTGAAGCGCCCCTTCAAGACGCCGATGGTGCCGCTGGTGCCGATCCTCGGCATCCTGATCTGCGGCTACATGATGTGGAAGCTGCCGGCGGACACGTGGATCCGGCTGCTGGTCTGGATGGGCATCGGCTTCATCGTGTACGCGTTCTACGGGCGGAAGCACTCGAAGCTCGCGACGGGCGGCTGACCGTCCCGTCTGTTATCTTGAGCGGCGCCCGCGGATGATCGCGGGCGCCGCTTCGCTTTCCCCCTCCCGCGCATGCCGACGACGCCCCTCCACAGCCCGCTGCACATCCCCGCCGCGCGCCGCGCGGCGCTGGAGCGCGTGGCGCGCGAGCTCACGGGGGGACGCACGGCGGTGCTGAGCACGCACATCAACGCGGACGGCGATGGCTGCGGCTCGGAGGCGGCGCTCGCGCTGCTGCTCGCGCAGCGGGGGATCGGCGCGCGGATCGTGAACCCCACCCCCTGGCCGGCGACCTTCGCCTTCCTGCTCGAGGGGATCCACGACGACAGCGCGAAGGGGGCGCGCGCGCTGCAGGGCGCCGATCTCGCGATCGTGCTCGACATCAGCGACGTGAAGCGGCTGGGGACGCTCGCCGATGCGGTGCGCGGCTTCCGCGGGACGAAGCTCGTGATCGACCATCACGTGCCCGCGGCGGAGCCGCCGGGGGAGATCATCGTGGCCGACACCGCGGCGTGCGCCACGGGGGAGCTGGTGTTCGATCTGGCGCGCGTGATGGAGCTGGAGATCACCCCCGAGGTGGCGCGCGCGCTGTACACGGCGATGCTCACCGACACGGGGGGCTTCCGCTTCAGCAACACGTCGCCGCGCTGCCACGCGGTGGCGGCGCAGCTGCTGGCGGCGGGGGTGGACCCGGAGGAGATGTACCGGCGGATCTACGCGCAGGTGTCGGTGGGGCGGCTCAAGCTGCTCCGCGACGCGCTGGACTCGCTCGAGGTGGATGCCGCGCACGGGCTGGCGTGGATCTCGCTGCCCGCCGGCGTGCTCGAGAAGTACGACGTGCGCGGCGAGGAGCTCGACGGCTTCTCGGAGCACGCGCGCTCGGTGAGCGGCACGCGGATGGCGCTCTTCTTCCGCGATCTCGGGCACGGGCAGGTGAAGGTGAGCTTCCGGAGCACGGCCGGCGTGGACGTGAACGCGTTCGCGCGCCAGTTCGGCGGCGGGGGGCACGCGCGGGCGTCGGGGGCGATGATCCAGGGCGGGTTGCTCGAGGTGAAGGACAAGGTCGTGGCGGCGGCGAGGGAGTTCGTCGGGGACGGCAAGGGGCGCGGATAGCGAGTGGCGAGGCGAGCAGCGAGTGGCGAGGCGAGCAGCGAGTGGTGAAGCGACTAGCGACTAGAGAACAGCGGAGCGCACGGATGAGTGAGACGCTGCAGGAACGCATCGAGAAGGCGCTCGTGGCGATCGTGAATCCGCGCACGGGGCAGAGCCTGGTCGCGTCGGACATGGTGCTCGACGTGGGGATCACGCGCGAGGGGCGGGTGCACTTCACCCTCGTCCTCGATGCGCGCGACCCGGCGTCGCTCGTGCGCGACGCGCGGCAGGCGGTGGAGCGCGTGGAGGGGGTGAAGGACGTGCGCGTGGAGGTGAAGGATCCCGCGCAGGTCGCGCCGCCCCCGCCGCCGCCGCGGGAGAAGAAGCGCCCGCTGCCGGTGATGGGGCAGGAGCCGCAGTCGCGCCGCGCGCAGGCGCCGTCGGCGCCGGTGCCGGTGGCGTACCCCCGGCTGGGGCGGATCCTCGCGGTCTCGTCGGGGAAGGGGGGCGTGGGCAAATCCACCGTGGCGGTGAACCTCGCGGTGGCGCTCGCGCGCAGCGGCAAGCGCGTGGGGCTCATGGACGCCGACATCTACGGGCCGAACATCCCGCGCATGATGGGGGTGAACGAGCCGCCGCCGGTGGTGGGCGAGCGGATCCAGCCGCTGGAGGCGCACGGCGTGAAGCTCATGTCGCTCGGCTTCCTGATCGAGCGCGACCAGCCGGCGATCTGGCGCGGGCCGATCGTGATGCGGATCATCAACCAGTTCCTCGCCGACGTGGACTGGGGGGAGCTCGACCATCTGGTGGTCGACATGCCCCCGGGCACGGGCGACGCGCAGCTCTCGCTCGTGCAGGCGACGCTCGTGCACGGCGCGGTGATCGTCACCACGCCGCAGCCGGTGGCGACGGGGGACGCGCTGCGCGGCGCGAAGATGTTCCAGCGGGTGGGCGTGCCGGTGCTCGGCATCGTCGAGAACATGAGCTACTTCCTCTGCCCGCACTGCGGGAAGCCGACGCCGCTCTTCGGCACCGGCGGCGGGCGCGCGCTCGCGAGCGAGCTCGGCGTGCCGCTGCTCGGCGAGATCCCCCTCGCGCCGCCGGTGCGCGAGGGGGGCGACACGGGGCGGCCCATCGTGGTGGCCGACCCGGCGTCCGCGGCGGCGAAGGCGCTCGTCGCGACGGCGGAGCGCATCGTGGAGGCGCTCGCGAACGCCCCCGCGCCCAGCCCGCCGACCGCGGCTTGACGGAGACGGCGCGCGAACCGGCGGCCACGCTCCCCTTCGACGGGCGGGATGGCGTCGCCACCGTCAGCGTCACGGGGGAGCATGCCGGCGTGCCCGCGCTCGTCGGCGGACCGCTCGCGCGCACGATCCTGAGCGTCGCGATCCCCGCCGTCGGCTCGACCTTCCTCCTCATCTCCTTCATCACCGCCGACGCCTTCTGGGTGGGCACGCGCATCGGCCCCGCGGGGCTCGCCGCGGTCTCGACGTCGATCTTCTGGGTGTGGGCGATCGTGAGCCTCTCGGAGATGGTGAGCGTGGGGATCACCGCGGTGGCCGCGCGGCGCCACGGCGAGCGGCGGCGCGACCTCGCCGCGCGCGCGGTGGGGGACGCGATCGTCTACACGCTCCTGCTCTCGCTGCTCGTCACGATCTTCGGGCACCTCTTCCTCGACCAGATGTTCGGCATCGAGCACACGTCCCCCGAGGTGACGGCGCTCGGGAAGCGCTACCTGGGCACCTACCTCTGGGGGGCGTCGCTCGTCTTCTGCTTCTTCACGGTGGACGCGAGCTTCCGCGCGAGCGGCGACACGCGCACGCCGCTCATGCTGCTCGTGGTGTCGGTGGCGGCGGCGCTCCTGCTCGATCCCGTGCTGATCATGGGGCTCGGCCCGGCGCCGCGGCTGGGCATCGCGGGGGCGGCGGTGTCGATGCTCGTCACGCGCTTCGTGACCACCGTGGCGGGGATCACGCTGCTCGCCCGGCGCGGGCTCGTGAAGTTCGGGATGCCGAGCTGGCACAACATCGCGAGCATCACGAAGGTGGGGCTCCCCACCGCGCTCACGGGCATCGTGTTCAGCCTCGTCTACGTGCTGCTCACGCGCACGACGTCGCTCTTCGGCGTGCCCGCGGTGGCGGCGCTCGGCGTGGGGCACCGCGTGGAGAGCTGGACGTACACCGTGGGGATCGGCTTCGGCGCGGCGGCGGCCGCGGTGGTGGGGCAGAACCTCGGCGCGCGCCGCCCGGACCGCGCGCGGCAGGCGGGATGGATCGCGACGGGCTTCGTGACGCTCGTCTGCTTCGTGGGCGCGGCGCTCGAGTACTTCTGCGCCGTGCCCTTCGCGCGCTTCTTCACCAGCGACCCGGCGGTGATCGCGGAGGGGGCGCGCTACCTGCGCATCGGCGCGCTGTCGACGCTCTTCGCGGGGGCGGAAGTGGTGCTGGAGGGCTCGCTCGGCGGCGCGGGGGACACGCTGCCGCCGATGATCACGAGCACCGCGCTCACCGTGGTGCGCGTGCCGCTCGCGGCGTGGGCCGCCCAGCGCTGGGGGGCGCCGGGGATCTGGTGGGTGCTGAGCATCACCGCGATCGGGCGCGGGCTGGCGATGGCGGGGCTGTGGAAGTGGCGGCGGTGGGACCGGCGGGCGGTGTAGCCGCTACGGCTCCACCCACTCCACGTCCATGGCGCCGAACGTCGTGCTGCCGGTGATGTGGAGCTTGCGCGGCGCGCTGTCGTAGTTGGGGCTGTAGAGCGCCGAGCCCTTGCGCACGAAGCCCTTCACGGAGGCGCCGCCGAGCTTGGTGGAGGCATCCACCATCACGCCGACGTCGCGGGGGACCATGAGGCTCACCCCCGCGAAGCGCGCGTTCACCGCCACCTGCATCTCGCCGGTCCACGCGCCGCGCAGGTCCACGTCGGCGCCGCCGAAGGTGACGGCGATGCGCACCAGCTCCGCGTGCGTGTTGCCGAGCTCCTTCACGTCGACGCCGCCGAAGTGGCTGTCGATGAGCACTTCCTTCATCGGCTGCGGATTCGGCGTGCGGAAGTCCACCTCGGCGCCGCCGAAGCGGGTCGACAGGGCGAGGCGGCTGAGCCAGAGGTCGCCGAGCTCGAGGTTCGCCGCGCCGATGCCGAGCTTCACGGTCAGGTCGACGGGGATGCCGCGCGCGACGCCGAGGGTGAGGTAGCCGTCGCTCGTGCGGTGCCGCTGGCCGCCGGGGAAGAGGCGCACGGAGAGCTGGTCGCCGGCGGCGCTGTCGGCGCCCACGAAGAGCGAGCGCGCGGCGGCATCGTAGCCGCGGTGGACGCGGAACGCTTCCGCGTCGAAGCGGGCGTTCAGGTCGTAGAGCACGGCCGGTTCTGCCGCGCGCACGGTGAGCTTCCCCAAGCCGTAGACCACCGTCACGTGGAGGGCGTCCTCGTGCGCGATCTCGCGCTGGGCGGTGATGGTGCGCCAGGACTGCGCGCCGGCGGGGAGGGCCGCCGCGGCGAGGGCGACCGCGGCGAGTGCGAGCGGGGCGCGCCTCACCGGGCCCCCGCGTCGCGCCGGGGCGCGGGCGTGGGACGGCGCGCCGCGGCGACGCCGGAGACCGGCGTGGGCGTCTGCCATTCGAGCTCCGAGGTGACGACGGGCGCGATCGCCGCGGGGGGCGTCACCGTGCGGGTGCCGCCGCGCGTGACGAGCACCGCGCCGAAGCCGACGGTGAGGGCGATCCACGTGATGAACGCCGAGAGGAAGCGGAGCGCCAGCGCGAAGCCGCCCGCGCCGGGGAAGGCGGTGCCCGCCACCCAGAGGAGGAGGAAGAAGGTGAGCCCGATGACCATCGGCTGCACGGTGCTCGCGAAGGAGCGGTCTCCGTTCCGGGCGCCGCCGATCGCCTGGCCGGCGAGGTACGCCGCGGCGATGAAGCCGAGCGCGAGCGCGCCGGCGGCGGCGGCGACGTAGCCGACGATGGCGAAGGGGAGGGCGGCGATCCCGATGATGGTGATCGCGAGCGCGACGACCATGAGCACGAACGCGGGCAGGAGGCCGATCTGGCCGAGGATGCCGATGAGGAAGCTGCGCATCGTCTGCACGCGCACGGCGTCGCTCACGCTCTCGAGGTTCGGCCGCACGATGAGGATGATGCCGATGCCGATGAGCCCGAGCACGAGGTACCAGCCGGTGGCGAGCGAGATGGCGCGGCGCATCGACTGCGCGGGGGTGAGCGGGACGGGGGCCGGGGGGCCGACGGTGATCGCGCTGAGGGTGCGCACCTCGCCGTCCACGGTGCCGCGGTTCACCACGGTGCCGCCCACGGCGAGCGCGTCGCCGCGCACGCGGGCGCCCTTCTCGATGGTGACGTCGCCGCCGATCGCGACGGCGCTGCCGTCCACGGTGCCCAGCACGGTGAGCGGCCCGTGCCAGCTGCCCACGGATCCGGCGACGTGCTCCCTGGCGCCGATGGTGCGCGCGCCCTCGGTGAGGTCGTTCGCCGTGATGGCGATGCCGTTGGGATCGCGCCCCAGTGAGTCGAGCGTGCTCGTGACGGCGGCCGCCTGCGAGACGGTGGACTGCGCGTAGAGCGCGCGGTGGTCGCCCGCCGGGCGCCGCGCGGCGATCGCGAGGACGGCCACGGCCCCCACGATCGCGAAGAGGAGCGTGCGCATGCGGATCACCTCGCCCGCGAACGGGCGGTGATCGCGCGGACGGTGCCGAGCCCCACGAGCGCCGTCGCCACGACGCCGCCGGCGAGGATGCCGACGCCCACCGCGCCGCTGGCGCGGAAGGCCTCCGCCGCGCCGTCGCCCAGGAGCGCGCCGACGAACGCGGTGAGCGCGCCCATCGACCCGTCGCGGAGGCGGTCCCAGAGCATCTCGCCCACGAAGAGCACGGCATCGAGGCGCGTGAGCACCCAGACGGAGGCGACCGTGAGGACGAGCCCCGCGGCGGCGAGCCCGGTGCCGACCGCGATCCGGAGCCCCCGCGAACGCGGCACGAGCGCGCGCGCCCAGTCGGCGAGGGCGACGTGCCAGGGCACGAAGACCTGCACCCGCGACATCACGCGGTCGCTGAAGCCGAGGGAGGGACGGTAGTGCGGCAGGTGCTCGAGGTCGCGCACGAACTCGCGGGCGCGCTCGAGCTCCGTGCGGCACCGGTCGCAGCCGCGGACGTGCGCCTTGAGGGGCGCCGTCTCGAAGCCGACCTCGCCGTCCAGCAGCTGGTCGATCTCGTCGGGGAGGAGGTGGCGATTCACGGGGATACCTACGGGGTGGTGTGGAGTCCGGTTTCGCGGCCATTCGCCGCCGGCCGGCGGGGGGTGTGCGGGGAGCGGGTCATTCTCTGAGGCCCTCCAGCATCTCGCGCAGCTCGTGGCGCGCGCGGTGGATGTAGGTCTTGACGGTGCCGAGGGGGAGATCGAGGGTGGCCGCGATCTCCTCGTAGGAGCGGTCCTCCACGTGCCGGAGGAGGATGCAGGCGCGGTACTCGGGGCGGAGGCGGGCGATCGCCTTCTCGATCGCGCCGCCGAGCTCGCGGGACTGCAGTTCGTCGAGCGCGGACTCGCCGCGGGCCTCCACGTCGAAGGTGCTCGCCTCGACCTCCGCGGCGGTGGCGGCGTGGGGGGAGCCGTCGATGCTGATCGTCTTGAGCTGCCGCTTGCGGAGGTGATCGATCGTGAGGTTGTTCGCGATCTTGAAGAGCCAGCTGGAGAACTTGAACTCGGGGCGGTAGCGGTCGATGTGATTGAGGACCTTGATGAAGGTCTCCTGCGCGAGGTCCTCGGATGTTTCCCGGTCGCGGACCATGCGGAAGATCAGGGAGAAGACGGGGCGCTCGTAGCGGCGCACGAGCTCGCGGAAAGCGCTCTCCCGGCCGTCGCGCGCGAGGGCGGCGAGGTCGGCATCGGGCAGGTTGACGAAGTCGAGCGAGCGCGGCGCGGGCATTGCGGGGAAGGTATTGCGGCGGGGGGAGGGGAGCCAGGATGGAATGGCCAAGGGCGCGTTTGGGCGTGAGCGTTTGGAACGGCAGGGGCGCGTTTGGTCGTGAGCGTTTGGAACGGCAGGGGCGCGTTTGGTCGTGAGCGTTTGGAACGGCAGGGGCGCGTTTGG
>DATKOH010000109.1:0-5339 GCA_035524735.1 Gemmatimonadaceae bacterium | reverse complement strand
ACGGTGGCGGCGGTGAGCTTCGCGAGGTCGCCGTCCACCATCTTGCGGAGCGCGCTCGCCTCGTCGCGCTCGAGCGCTTCGCGCGCGCGCGCGGCGATCGCGGTGCCCGACGCGTACGCCTCGAGGCAGCCGTAGTTGCCGCACTTGCAGTAGCGGCCGGTGGAGTCGATGGTGGTGTGGCCGATCTCGCCGGCGACGTCGCTCGAGCCGTGGTAGAGCTTGCCGTCGAGGATCACGCCGCCGCCGATGCCGGTGCCGATGGTGATCCCGACGGCGTTCCGCGCGCCGCGCGCGGCGCCCCGCCACCATTCGCCCACCGTCGCGCAGTTCGCGTCGTTGTCGAGCGTCACCGGCAGCCGGATGCGGTCGGAGATCGCGTCGCGCAGGGGGAAGTTCACCCAGCCGAGGTTGGGCGCGATCACGACGATCCCGCGGTCGCGGTCGAGCGGCCCCGGCGCGCCCACGCCGATGCCGAGGAAGTCCGTGGCCTGCGCCCGCTCCTTCGCGATGACGTCCGACATCGTCTGCGCGATGAGCGCGACGATCCGGTCGACGACGCCCTCGGCGCCGCGCTGCGCGTGCGTCGGCTCCGAGCGCACCGCGATCTCGCGGCTCCCGTCCTCGGGCATGGCGCCGGCCACGATGTTCGTGCCGCCGAGGTCGACGCCGATGATGTACTTGGGCATGGTGCGGGAGGTGTGGGTTAAGTGCGAGCGGTCAGCCGTCAGCCATCAGCCGTCAGGGGGGCCCCGTGTCCGTCGCGGAGATCATCCCTCCTTCAGGATCTGTTCCACCATCGCCGCCACGTAGCCGGGGTTGAGGTCGTTCATGCAGCGCCAGTGCCCCAGCGGGCACGTGGGCGGGCCGTGATGATGACAGGGGCGGCATTCGAGCTTCGTCAGTTCGGCCTCGCGCGAGCCCGGAGCGAGCGGGCCGAAGCCGAAGGCCGGCACCGTCGGGCCGAAGATCGTGACCGTGGGGGTGCCCATCGCGCTCGCGAGGTGCTGCGGCGAGGAATCGTTGGTGACGATCGCGCGCGCGCGGCCGATCAGCTCGGCGGACGCGAGCAGGGAGAGGCGTCCCGTGGCGTCGAGCGTGCGGCCGGGGGGCGCCGCGCCGGCGATCGCGCGCGCGAGCTCGGCGTCGTCCGCCCCCCCCACGACCACGAGGGGGATTCGCGGGGCGAGCTCGGCGGCGAGCTTACTATAGTAGGGCCACCGTTTGGTGGCCCAGACCGATCCGGGGGCCAGCGCCACGAAGGGGGCGCCGTCGAGCGGCGCGAGCAGCGCATCCACCGCCTCGCGCTCGGCGGCGCCGGGATAGAGATGCGGGCGGAGCGCGCCCTCGGGGGGCTCCACGCCGGGGTTCGACGGGAAGGCGAGCCGCCAGAGCCGCTCGGCGTGATGGCGGTCCTCGCGCCGCAGCACGCGCTGCGTGTAGAACATCCGCCCCGCCGCGTCGTGGAAGCCGACGCGCTCATCGTAGCCGGCCATCGCCGCGAGCGCGCCGCTGCGCAGGGAGCCCTGCGCGAGATAGCAGATGCGGTGCGCGGCGCCGCGCGCGCGTACGCCGTCGCGCAGCCGCTGCGCCACGTGATGGAGCCCGCTCGCCCCCGCGTCGGCGCCGCGCTTGTCGTACACGTGCACCGTGCGGATGTGCGGGCTGTTGGCGAGCAGGGGCGCGGCGGCCGGCGTCGTGAGCACGTCCACCGGGCCGCGCATCGCGAGCTCGGCGATGAGCGGAGTGGTGAGCACCGTGTCGCCGAGGAAGCTCGTCTGCAGCACGAGCTGCTCGGTGACCGGAGGGGGCTCCGTCACCGGCTGCCGCCGCACCGCCGGCTGCTCGGCCGTGGGCGTGCCGCGCACGGCTCAGTCCACCTGCAGGACCGCGAGGAACGCTTCCTGCGGGATCTCCACGCTCCCCACCTGCTTCATGCGCTTCTTCCCCTCCTTCTGCTTCTCGAGGAGCTTGCGCTTGCGCGTGATGTCGCCGCCGTAGCACTTCGCGAGCACGTTCTTGCGCAGCGGCTTCACCGTGGTGCGCGCGATGACCTTCGTGCCGATCGCCGCCTGGATCACCACCTCGAACAGCTGCCGCGGGATCAGCTCCTTCAGCTTGTCGGCGATCTTGCGCCCCCAGTCGTACGCCTTGTCGCGGTGGATGATCACGCTGAAGGCGTCGATCGGGTCGCCGTTGATGAGCATGTCGAGCTTCACGAGGTCGCTCGGCCGGTAGCCGAGCAGCTCGTAGTCGAGGCTGGCGTAGCCGCGGCTCACCGTCTTGAGCTTGTCGAAGAAGTCGAGGATGATCTCGGCGAGCGGGAACTCCCAGTCGAATTCCACGCGGCTGGAGTCCACGTAGCTCATGTTGCGGTACACGCCGCGCCGTTCGTTGCCGAGCGTCATGATCGCGCCGATGAACTCCGCGGGCGCCACGATGCGCGCCTTCACGTACGGCTCCTCGATCCGGTCCACGGTGGAGAGGTGCGGCATGAGGCTCGGGTTCTCGAGCAGCTCCATGCGCCCGTCCTGCATGTAGACGTGGTACTCCACCGTGGGCACGGTGGTGACGAGCGAGAGCGTGAACTCGCGCTCGAGGCGCTCGCGCACGATCTCCATGTGCAGCAGCCCGAGGAAGCCGCAGCGGAAGCCGAAGCCGAGCGCGGTGGAGGTCTCGGGCTCGTAGTGCAGGCTCGCGTCGTTGAGCTGCAGCTTCTCGAGCGCGTCGCGCAGCTCGGGGTACTTGTCGGTGTCGGTGGGGTAGAGCCCCGCGAACACCATGCTGTGGATGTCCTGGTAGCCCGGGAGCGGCACCTCGGCGTGGCGGTCGGCGTCGAAGACGGTGTCGCCCACCCGCGTCTCGCGCACGGCGCGCACGTTGGCCACCACGTAGCCCACCTCGCCGCAGCGCAGCTCGTCGGTGCGCACCTGCCGCAGCTGCGAGTAGCCCACCTCCGCCACCTCGTACACCTCCTGGCTCGCGCCGAAGGTGATGCGCATGCCCGGGCGCACGACGCCGTCGACCACGCGCACGCTCGGGATCGCGCCGCGGTAGCGGTCGTAGTACGAGTCGAAGATGAGCGCGCGCAGCGGCGCGTCGGGGTCCCCCTCCGGCGGCGGCACCGCCTTCACGATCCGCTCGAGCAGCGCGCCGATGCCGATCCCCTCCTTCGCGCTCACGTGCAGGATGTCCTCGGGGTTCGCGCCGATGAGGTCGTGCAGCTCCTTCTGCCGCCGCTCGGGCTCCGCGCCGGGGAGGTCGATCTTGTTGAGGACGGGGATGATCTCGAGCCCCGCGTCGAGCGCGAGGAAGAGGTTCGACAGCGTCTGCGCCTGGATCCCCTGCGACGCGTCGACGACGAGGATGGCCCCCTCGCACGCCGCGAGCGAGCGCGACACCTCGTAGGTGAAGTCGACGTGCCCCGGCGTGTCGATGAGGTTCAGCTCGTAGTCGCGCCCATCCTGCGCGCGGTACTGCATGCGCACGGCGTTGAGCTTGATCGTGATGCCGCGCTCGCGCTCGAGGTCGAGCGTGTCGAGCATCTGCGCCTTCAGCTCGC
The DNA here is from genome assembly GCA_035524735.1 of Gemmatimonadaceae bacterium. Lineage (GTDB taxonomy): Bacteria > Gemmatimonadota > Gemmatimonadetes > Gemmatimonadales > Gemmatimonadaceae > DATKOH01. The sequence continues at coordinate 1,780 of DATKOH010000109.1, read as the reverse complement.
GCTTCTCCACGGTGCCGGTCGACTCGATGAGGCGGTCGGCGAGGGTGCTCTTGCCGTGGTCGATATGCGCGACGATGCAGAAGTTGCGGATGTGATCGAGTTGCAACGGTGGGCCGTGGGTCGGAGGTCGGTAGTGGACAAATATAGCCTTGGGGACTACTCGCGTGCGCGCGTTCCGCCGGCCGCGCCTCCGCCGGCGGCGCGCTTACACGCTTCGCGCCTCGCCGCAACCGCGCGGCGAGTCGCTCGCTACGCGCGACGGCGGCTGCGGTGCGGCCGGCTCCACGCTCCACTCGCCACTCGCGCCCTTCCTCCACCGCCCGCACGATGTCACGCCGTCCGCACTGTCGTTCAGCCCGTGTCGCACCCGCAGCGGAGGGGAGAACGCGGCCCGCGGCGCGAGTGGAGCGTGGAACGTGCCGCGTGGAAGGGCCCGGCGCCCGGCGCAGCCGCCGTCGCGCGTAGCGAGCGACTCGCCGCGCCGTTCGCGGCGAGGCGCGAAGCGTGTAAGCGCGCCGGCGGCGGAGCCGGACGCCGGGCCCGCACCACCGCCACCGCCCAATTGCCCACTCCCGCGCCGAGTCCTAGCTTCCCCCACTCCCCACTCGCCACTCCGCATGACCTACTCCCGCGCGCGTGCGGACCTCCTCGATCCCGCCGAGATCGCGTCGCTCGGCCGCATCGAGGTGGTGGCCCGCTGGGTCGTGGACGGCTTCCTCACCGGCCTCCACCGCTCGCCGCGCAAGGGATTCTCCGTCGAGTTCGCCGAGCATCGTCCCTACCAGCCCGGCGACGAGCCGCGCACCCTCGACTGGCGCATCGCCGCCCGCTCCGACCGGCTGGTCGTCAAGCAGTTCGAGGAGGAGACGAACCTCCGCGCCACCATCGTGCTCGACGTCTCCCGCTCCATGGCCTGGAGCGGCGACCGCGCGCGCCTCACGAAGCTCGCCTACGCCGAACGCCTCGCCGCCGCCGTCGCGCTCCTCCTCCTGCGCCAGCGCGACGCGGTCGGCCTCATCCGCTTCGACGCCGCGGTGCGCAGCGCCGTGCCGCCGCGCGCGCGCCTCGGCCAGTGGAAGCGCATCGTCGCGTCGCTCGACGATCCCGGCGCGGGCCGCGAGACGCGCGCCGGCGCCGCCTTCCTCGAGGCGGGGCGCCTCGTGCCGCGCCGCGGGATGATCGTGCTCATCTCCGACCTCCTCCTCGATCCCGAGGACGTGCTCGCCCCCGTGCGCACGCTCCGCCGCGCGGGGCACCAGGTGGTCGTGCTGCACGTGCTCGATCCCGCCGAGCGCGACCTCGCCGCGTCGGGGGAGGCGCTCTTCGTGGATCCGGAAGGGGGCGCCGCCGTGCCCGCCGCCCCCGCCGAGGTGCGCGAGGCGTACCGCGAGACGGTGCGCCGCGCGCTCGGCGAGTGGCGCGCCGCCCTCGCCGCCGCGGGCGCGTCGTACGAGGTGGTGAGCACCGACGCTCCCTTCGGCGTGCCGCTGCGGCGCGCCTTCGCCGCGCGGCAGCGGCTCCCCTGATGGCCTTCCTCTCCCCCCTCTGGCTGCTCGCGGCGCTTGCGGCGGCGGTGCCGCTCGCGATCCACCTGCTGCGCCGCCGCACCGGCGCGCCCATCGACTTCCCCGCGGTGCGCTGGCTCCAGCGCGCCGAGCGCGAGCACAGCCGCTCGCTGCGCCTGCGCAACCTGCTGCTCATGCTCCTGCGCGTGGGCGCGGTGCTGCTCTTCGCGCTCGCCGCCGCGCAGCCGATGGCGCCGCTCCCCGGTGCGGGACAC
>DATKOH010000108.1:0-11226 GCA_035524735.1 Gemmatimonadaceae bacterium | reverse complement strand
CGCCGCTCTTCGCGCGCGACATCCGCGCGAGGGAAACTCGACGGCCCTGCTCGGTGTCAAAGCGGGAAACGGGACTCGAACCCGCGACCCCAACCTTGGCAAGGTTGTGCTCTACCAACTGAGCTATTCCCGCGATCACGGTCGGGGGGCCCTCCTGCCATTCTTCCCTCGCGCCCCGCAAGCCCTCCCGACCTTCCCCCTGCTCCAGGAATGGAGGCGAGGGGAATCGAACCCCTGACCTCTTGAATGCCATTCAAGCGCTCTCCCAACTGAGCTACGCCCCCTGGACCCTTCCCCAGCCGTTCGCCGGGAACCCGTAAGCCTAGATGTGTGTATATGCCTTGTCAAGCAAGTGAGTCTGGCGGAAACACTTGAATCGCATATATTTGCTCGGCTTTATCTGGGCCTCCGTCCTACGCCCCGGTAGCGCCAGTGTTCCCGCCGATCGCGACCGCCGTTCGTCGCGTCAACCATAGATGCTCCACCGCACCACGAGGTTCCCACCATGACCGAAGTCAAGCGCCGCCGACGCCGCGCCACCCCCGCTGGGATCGCGCCGAACGAGCCCGAGCGCGACATCCTCGACCAGTACCTCTACGAGGTCTCCACCTATCCCCTCCTCAAGGGGACGGCCGAGTTCGACCTCGCCCGCAAGATCCGCGCGGGCGACCAGGACGCCCTCCAGGAGCTGGTCAAGCGGAACCTCCGCTTCGTCATCTCCGTCGCCAAGAAGTACCAGAACCGGGGCCTCCCCCTCATCGATCTCATCGGCGAGGGGAACGTCGGGCTGCTCACCGCCGCCCGCAAGTTCGATCCCGACCAGGGCGTCAAGTTCATCTCCTACGCCGTCTGGTGGATCCGCCAGGCGATCCTCTCCGCGCTCGCGCGCCAGGGACGCACCGTCCGCGTCCCCCTCAACCGCACCGCGGACCTCTCGCGCATCATCAAGGCCTCCGAGATCCTGCGCCAGAAGCTCCGCCGCGAGCCGAGCCCCGAGGAGCTCGCCCAGCTCACCGGCCTCTCCGTGGACGTCGTCAGCTCCCTCGCCGCCCTCAACACCGGCGACGTGCGCCTCGATGCCCCCATGGATCCCGACGGCGACCGCTCCCTCATCGAGCGCTTCGTCGCCGATGAGATGCCGGACCCGGAGGAAGAGGCGATGAACCGCTTCATCAACGACGAGATCGAGGCCGCGCTCAACACGCTCCCCGCGCGCGACGCCAAGGTCCTCCGTCTCTACTTCGGTCTCGACGGCGGGCGCGAGCACACCCTCGAGGAGATCGGCGCCATGCTCGGTGTCACGCGCGAGCGTGTCCGCCAGCTCCGCGACCGCGCCCTCAAGCGCCTCCGCGAAGGCGACGTCGGCAAGGCGCTCGGTTCCTTCGCGGCCTGACGGCCGCCGGATCACGGACGAAAGAACGCGGCGCGGGACTCCGGTCCCGCGCCGCGTTCGCGTTCCCCCCGCCGCGCGCTACTCGCTCGAGCCCGGCGGCGTGCTGTCCGACGGTGTCTTCTTCTTGAAGTGCCCCCGCATCGTCCAGATCACGATCGTGCCGCACTGCGCGGCCCCCGTCGTGAACTGCGGCGGCAGCGACGCCGTGCCCGGGTAGATCTCCACCGCCTCGATCTCCGTCGGCTTGAACTCGTCGTCCAGGTTCGACTTCGAGACGTCGTACTTCATCCCGTCCACCCAGAACTGCGCGCTCAGGCAGCCGTTCGACGCCGCGCCGCGCGACGACACCACCGTGTACTGCCCGTCCACGAACAGCACCTGCATCCCCGGCGCCTGGCGGAACACGTCCGTGAACTGGAAGAAGCTCGCGTCCATGATCTGCTGGTGCGTGAAGAAGGTCCCCGCCGCGTGCGCCCGCCGGTCGTCGAAGCCCGGGATGTCGGAGCTCGGGTCCGCCGTCACCTTCACCGGGTCGAGCACCTGCGCGCGCACGGTGAGCGTCGCGGCGAGCTTCGTCTCCCGGTTCGGCGCGAGGTTCACCACGAAGCGGCGCGGCTGGTACGAGAGGAGCCGCACTTCCACCGTCTGCGTCCCCGCCGGGAGCCCCGCGAGCCGGAAGTTCCCCTTGTAGTCCGCGCGCGCCGCGAGACTCGATCCCACCAGCGCCACCTGCGCGCCCTCGAGCGGCTGTCCCTCGGCGTTCGTCACCGTGCCCGTCAGCATCGCCGTGCCGAGCGCCACCGCGGGCGCCTTCGCCACCGGCGCGCCGAGCACCGGCAGTCCGGGATTCACCGTGGAGACGGGCCCGCCGGACGGGCCCGTGTTCCCGCCCGCCCCCTCCGCCGCGGGCGGCCGCTCGCTCACCAGGAACTCCTGCACGAACACGCCGTACGGCGGGAGCTGCAGGTCGATCCACCCGCTCGTCTTCGGCAGCAGCCTCGCCTGCACCTTGAGCCCCGTGCTCGGCGGCAGCCCGCACACCCGGTACACGCCGTTCGCGTCCGCCTTCGCGCTCAGCGCGCGCGGCAGCTTGGCGATCGAGTTGGACGTGGCCGTCAGCTCGGTCCACCGCACGACGACGATCGCGTTCGGCAGCGGCTTGTCCGCGTCCGCGTCGCGCACGACGCCCAGCAGCAGGCCGCGCCCGCCCCCCTGCAGGCTGTCGGGACACGCCGAGGCGACGAGCGTCCCGCCGGACGGCATCGCGAGGTCGAGGATCGCGTTCTGGCCGGCGCGCAGCTCGATCGTGCGCGTGGGCGGCGCGATGCCGAGCGAGTCGAGCGCGGGATGGAAGAAGCTGAACGTGTGCGTCCCCGCGCCCACCGAGTCCACGTCCATCGACCAGCGCCCCTGCGCGTCCGACTTCGCGACGAGCGGGGACCCCGAGGCGAGCACCGACGCGCCGGCCAGCGGCTGCATCGACAGGCTGTCGAAGACGATCCCCGTCACCCGCGCGCGCGGCGGCGCGGCCGCGGCGGGCGCGGCGGGCGCGGGCGCCTTCGGCGGCGGCGCCCCCTGCGCGGCGGCTCCGGCCGCGGCGGCGGCGACGAGGAGAGGAAGGAGTACGGTGCGGCGCATGCGACGGAATCTCGCCGGGTGCACGGTGGGATGTCGAGGGGCGCGACGGCGCCTCCCGGAGGCATTCCTACCCCGGCATGTACGGAAAGTGCGCGTTGCCGCGCGCCGTCCGAGCGCCCACATTTCCCCCGTGATCACGGCGCTCGGCGCGTTCGTCCGCAGGCAGGTGGAAGCGCTCGGCAGCGTCGGCGAGTTCGCCGGCGAGGCCGCGCGCGGCATTTCCGACCTGCGCACGTGGACGGTGAACGCGATGCAGCAGATGCGCCGCCTGGGGGTCGACTCGCTCCCCATCGGCCTCCTGATCGCGGCGTTCACCGGCATCGTGCTCGCGCTCCTCGCCAACTATGCCCTCACCGGCGCCGTCCCCCTGTACTTCGTGGGCGTCCTCCTGGAGAAGACCATCACGCTCGAGCTCACGCCGGTGCTCACGGGGCTCGCCCTCGCGGGGCGCGTCGGCGCGAACATCGCCGCCGAGCTCGGCACCATGCGCGTCACCGAGCAGGTGGATGCGCTCGAGACGCTCGCGTACGACCCGTACGCCTACCTGGTGGTGCCGCGCGTGCTCGCCGGCACGGTCATGTTCCCGATCGTGGTGGGGCTGTCGATGGCGGTGGCGCTCTTCTTCGGCTACGTCGCCGCGCTCGGCATCGTCGGCCTCACCACGGCCGAGTTCGAACAGGGGGTGCAGCTCTTCTACCAGGGCTTCGACATCTCGTACGGCCTCGTGAAATCGGCGAGCTTCGGCTTCGCGGTGTCGCTCATCGGCTGCATCGCCGGGCTGCGCGCGCGCGGCGGCGCCGAGGGGGTGGGGCGCGCCGCGACGCAGGCGGTGGTCTATTCCGCCGTGATGATCCTCGTGCTCGATGCCTTCTGGGCGATGACCTGGCTGCAGGCGGTGCGCTGATGATCCGACTGGACAACATCTCGAAGGCGTTCGGCGACAAGGTGGTGCTCCGCGGCTTCTCCATGGACGTGAAGGAGGGGGAGACGGTGGCGCTGATCGGCTACTCCGGGAGCGGGAAGTCGGTGGCGATCAAGCACATCGTCGGCCTGCTCGAGCCCGATGCCGGCACGGTGTTCGTGGACGGCAAGGAGGTGCCGCAGCTCACGCGCAAGGAGCTCTACGCGCTGCGCTCGAAGATCGGCTACGTGTTCCAGTTCGCGGCGCTCTTCGATTCGCTCACCATCGGCGAGAACGTCGGCATGGGGCTGCGCAAGCAGGGGACGCTGGACGAGGCCGGGATCGCCGAGCGCGTGGGGGAGGCGCTCGCGCTCGTCGACCTCCCGGGGGTGGAGCAGCGCTACCCGGCCGAGCTGTCGGGCGGCATGCGCAAGCGCGTGGGCATCGCGCGCGCGATCGCGCTGCGGCCGAAGTACATCCTGTACGACGAACCGACCACGGGGCTCGACCCCGTGACCAGCGCCGTGATCGACGAGCTGATGATCCGCATGCAGCAGCAGCTCGGCGTCACCGGCGTCGTCATCACGCACGACATGCGGAGCGCGTACCGCGTGGCCACGCGCATCGCGATGCTCTACGAAGGGAGCGTGCGGCAGATGGGCACGGTGGCCGAGATCCAGCACACCACCGACCCGGTGGTGCGGCAGTTCATCGAGGGGCGCGCGACGCTCGAGGAGGATGGAGCGGAGGCGCCCCGGGGCGCGGGGGGACGCGCATGAAACGACAGGACGACTTCCTGGTCGGGCTGGTGGTGATCCTCGCGATCGCGGCGGTCACCGCGCTCGCGCTCTTCCTGAGCCACGCGCAGCTGGGCGCGAGCCGCCGCACGGTGCTGGCGCGCACCCGCGAGGTCGGGGGCATCCAGGTGGGCTCCCCGGTCGTGATCCGCGGCGTCGAGGCCGGGCGGATCACCGGCATCATCCTGAACGAGAAGGATGGCTGGGTGGAGGTGCGCGTGACCCTCGACCGCGGGATGACGCTGCCGGTCGATCCGGTGCTCCTCTTCAGCGAGGCGAGCCTCTTCGGCAAGTGGCAGGCCACGCTGCAGACGCGGAGCACCGCGCCGGAGAACAGCGATGTGCGCGCGCAGCTGGATGACCCCGCCGCGCGCAAGGACGGCGCGATCCCCGGCGCCGTGCTCCCCGGCGTGGCCGACCTCACGGTGGTCGCCGGCCGGATCGCGACCGACGTCGAGACCGTGGCGCGCCGCTTCGGCACCGCCTTCAGCGACAGCGCGGCGCGCGAGCTCCGACTCGCCATCCGGAACATCGAGATCCTCACCGAGACGCTCAACAGCTCCGTCGGGAAGCAGTCGAAGAACCTCGACAAGATCTCCGGCCAGCTCGGCACCGCGATCACGTCGATCGAGTCCGCCGCCGGCGCCATCGAGCGCACCACCGGGCGCCTGGACTCCGCGACGGCGCGCGGCGAGGTGAAGGACGTCATCACGAACGTCCGCGCCGCGTCGGAGGACCTGAAGGAGATGGCCGCGCAGCTCCGCAAGTCGGCCTCCTCGCTCTCGCGGACCACCGCGAGCTTCGAATCCATGGTCTCGCACGTCGACTCGGTGGCCGTGAAGGTGAACCGCGGGCAGGGCTCGCTCGGCCTCCTCGTCAACGACCCGTCGCTCTACCGCGACACCGACTCGCTCATGGTCGCGCTCCGCGCGCTCGCCGTGGACGTCAAGGCGCGTCCCTCGCGGTACGTGAACGTGAAGATCTTCTGATGCCGCCGGCGCGAACCCTCCACGAGGTCTCCGCGGGGGGCGTCGTGTACCGGATGGTGGATGGCGCGCCGCAGTGGCTCCTCATCCGCGACAGCTACCGGAACTGGGGCTTCCCGAAGGGACACTTGAAGAAGGGGGAGGCCCCGGAGCGCGCGGCGCTGCGCGAGGTGACCGAGGAGACGGGGCTCGACGCGCTCTCGCTCAAGGGGGACGCCGGCCGCATCGAATGGTGGTTCCAGTTCCGCGGCCGCCGGATCCACAAGCGGTGCACCTTCTACGTGATGGAATCCCCGCGCGGCCGCACGAAGCCGCAGAAGGCCGAGGGGATCACGGCGTGCGTGTGGCTGCCGCTGCCGGAGGCGATGGAGCGGCTGAGCTACGAGAACGCGCGGGAAGTGCTGGTGCGCGCGGCGGAGATCGTGGGCGAAGCGGGCGCGGCGCGCGCTCCGGCGCCCCGCGAGGCCAGGGGAGGGTGATCGGCTAGCGGAACCGCGCGCCGCCCATCGGGCACCGGCCGCCGGATCCCGGTCCTCCATGCGACCCGTGCAACTTGCTCCACCCCGATTCTTGTGATAATTTTCACAAGCTGGACCCACCACCCTCCCGCACCCACCACATGGCTGCCGATACCACCATCCGCCCCGGCGAGATCAAGGACATTCTCCTCAAGGAGATCGAGGCCGCCGACCTCAAGGACCTCAACGTCGAAGAGGTCGGCACCCTGCTCGAGGTGAAGGACGGCATCGCCCGCATCTACGGCCTCACCAAGGCCATGGCCGGCGAGATGCTCGAGGTCACCTCCTCCGAGACCGGCGAGAAGATCACCGCCCTCGCGCTCAACCTCGAAGAGGACAACATCGGCGCCGTCATCCTCGGCGACTACCTCCAGCTCCGCGAGGGCGATGAGGTCCGCCGCACGAGCCGCGTGCTCGAGGTGCCCGTCGGCCACGAGCTCATCGGCCGCGTCGTCGACGCCCTCGGCAATCCGCTCGACGGGAAGGGGCCGATTGCCGCGAAGATGACCCGCAAGGTCGAGTCCGAGGCCCCCGGCATCATCGTCCGCCAGCCGGTGAAGGAGCCCCTCCAGACCGGCATCAAGGCGATCGACTCGATGATCCCGATCGGCCGCGGCCAGCGCGAGCTCATCATCGGCGACCGCGCCATCGGCAAGACCGCGATCGCGATCGACACGATCATCAACCAGAAGGGCACCGGCGTCATCTGCGTCTACGTCGCGATCGGGCAGAAGAAGTCCACCGTCGCCGCCACCGTCGAGAAGCTCCGCGAGACCGGCGCGCTCGACTACACGATCGTCGTGCTCGCCGCCGCATCCGACCCGGCGCCGATGCAGTACATCGCCCCCTACACGGGCTGCGCGATGGCCGAGTACTTCATGTACCACGAGGGCAAGTCCACCCTCTGCGTGTACGACGACCTCTCCAAGCAGGCCACGGCGTACCGCGCGATCTCGCTGGTGCTCCGCCGTCCGCCGGGGCGCGAGGCGTACCCGGGCGACGTCTTCTACCTCCACTCGCGGCTCCTCGAGCGCGCCGCGAAGATCAGCGAGGACCCGAAGGTCGTGGACAACAAGACGATCTTCAAGGCGGGCGGCTCGCTCACCGCGCTCCCGCTCATCGAGACGCAGGCCGGCGACGTCTCCGCGTACATCCCGACCAACGTCATCTCGATCACCGACGGCCAGATCTTCCTGGAGGCCGACCTGTTCAACGCCGGCGTCCGCCCCGCGATCAACGCCGGCATCTCGGTGTCGCGCGTCGGCGGCAGCGCGCAGATCAAGGCGATGCGCTCGGTGGCCGGCCGCCTGCGCCTGGACCTCGCGCAGTTCCGCGAGCTCGAGGCCTTCGCGTCCTTCTCCTCCGACCTCGACAAGGCGACCAAGGCGCAGCTCGACCGCGGCGCCCGCATCGTCGAAGTGCTCAAGCAGCCGCAGTACCAGCCGATGCCGGTGGAGGACCAGGTGATGATCATCTACGCCGCCACCAACGGCTACCTCGATGACATCGCCGTCGAGCGCGTGCGCGGCTGGGAGAAGGACTTCCTCGCCTTCATGAAGAAGAGCTGGCCGCAGGTGGGGCAGGCGATCGTGAAGGACAAGGTCCTCTCGAAGGAGACCGAGGCGTCGCTCAAGCAGGGCATCGACGCCTTCCGCGCGACCCCCGCCGGCGCACCGGCGGCCGCGAAGGCGTAAGGGGCCATGGCCAAGGGGCGCGAGCTCAAGGGGCGCATCAAGTCGTTCGAAGGGATGCGCAAGATCACCTCCACCATGGAGATGGTGGCGGCGAGCAAGCTCAAGCGCGCGCAGGACCGCGTCGTCGCCGCGCGCCCCTACGCGCGCGCGCTCGCGAGCGTCATCGCGGATCTCTATTCCCCCGACCTCGCCGAGCACTTCCCGCTCCTCCGGCAGCCGGCGCAGGTGAAGCGCGCGGCGATCCTCCTCCTCACCTCCAACCGCGGCCTTGCGGGCGGCTTCAACAGCTCGCTCATCCGCGAAGCGCAGCAGCTCAAGGCACGCCTCGAGCACCAGGGCGCCGAGGTCGAGCTGCACGTCGTGGGGAAGAAGGGCGCGGGCTTCTTCAAGTTCCTCGGCACGCCGCTCGCCTCCACGCGCACCGACATCGGCGACGCCCCCACCGCCGCGAACGCGGTGGACCTCGCCGCGCCGCTCGCGCGCGCGTTCCACGACGGCGCGCTCGACGCCGTGCACGTGGTCTACGCGAAGTACAACTCGCCGCTCTCTACGCCGCCGGTGGCCGAGGTCATCCTCCCGGTCACGCCCCCGGTGCGCACGGGCGCGGCGCGCGACTATCTGCTCTATCCCGACGCGCGCACCATCCTGCAGGAGCTCCTGCCGGCCTACGTGCGCAACGCCGTCTACCGCGCCCTCGTCGAGACCGCCTGCGGCGAGCAGGGCGCGCGCCGCACCGCCATGAAGAATGCGACGGACAACGCGGGCGACCTGATCGACACGCTCACCCGGACGTACAACCGCGCCCGCCAGGCGCAGATCACGCAGGAGATCGCGGAGATCGTCGGCGGCGCCGAAGCGCTGAACGGGTGACGCCGGCCGGCGCCGCCCCTCAATTCGAGCACGAGGACCAGGACCCATGGTGAAGCAGAACATCGGCAAGGTGGTGCAGGTGATCGGCCCGGTGATCGACGTCGAATTCGACGCCGCGCACCTCCCCGAGCTCTACAACGCCCTCACGATCGACGCCGCCGCCGCCAGCGGCGGCCGCATCCACCTCACCGCCGAGGTGCAGCAGCACATCGGCCGCAATCAGGTGCGCGCCGTCGCCATGTCGTCCTCCGACGGCCTCGAGCGCGGCATGGATGTGGTCGACACCGGCGCCGCCATCTCGGTGCCCGTCGGCGCGCCCGCCCTCGGCCGCATCCTCAACGTGCTCGGCGAGCCGGTCGACAACGGCCCGGCGATCCCCGCCGACACCCCGCGCTGGCCGATCCACCGCCCCAGCCCGGCCTTCCTCGCGCTCGAGCCCAAGACCGAGCAGTTCGAGACCGGCATCAAGGTCATCGACCTCATCGCCCCCTTCGTGAAGGGGGGCAAGATCGGCCTCTTCGGCGGCGCCGGCGTCGGCAAGACCGTCGTCATCATGGAGCTGATCAACAACGTCGCGAAGGGGCACGGCGGCAAGTCCGTCTTCTGCGGCGTGGGCGAGCGCACGCGCGAAGGGAACGACCTCTTCCTCGAGATGCAGGAGTCGGGCGTCATCAAGAGCTGCGCCCTCATCTACGGGCAGATGAACGAACCGCCGGGCGCGCGCCTCCGCGTCGGCCTCTCCGGGCTCACCGTCGCCGAGTACTTCCGCGACGTGGAGCACTCGGACGTGCTCGTCTTCATCGACAACATCTTCCGCTTCACCCAGGCGGGCTCGGAAGTGTCCGCCCTCCTCGGCCGCATGCCGAGCGCCGTGGGCTACCAGCCCACCCTCGCCACCGAGATGGGCGACCTGCAGGAGCGCATCACCTCCACGAAGGACGGATCCATCACCTCCGTGCAGGCGATCTACGTGCCGGCCGACGACATCACCGACCCGGCGCCGGCCACCGCGTTCGCGCACCTCGACGCCACGATCGTGCTCTCGCGCGCGCTCACCGAGATCGGGATCTACCCCGCCGTCGATCCGCTCGCCTCCGGTTCGCGCATCCTCTCCGCGCAGTACCTCGGCGACCGGCACTACAAGACCGCCTCCGAGGTGCTCCGCGTCCTGCAGCGCTACAAGGAGCTGCTCGACATCATCGCGATCCTCGGCATGGAGGAGCTCTCCGAGGACGACAAGCGCCTCGTGGGCCGCGCGCGCCGCGTGCAGCGGTTCCTCTCGCAGCCCTTCTCCGTCGCGTCGCAGTTCACCGGCATCGAGGGGAAGTACGTCAAGCTCGCCGACACCGTGGAGAGCTTCGAGCGCCTCGTGAGCGGCGAGTTCGACGAGCTCCCCGAGCAGGCGTTCTACATGGTGGGCGGGATCGACGAGGCCGTCGAGAAGGCCAAGACCCTTCAGAGCTGACCGGGAACCCACGGTGCGCATTTCGGTCATCTCGCCCGAGCAGACCCTCTTCGAGGGAGATGCAACTTCCGTCGTGGCGCCGGCGTACGATGGAGAGCTGGGCATCCTCGCCGGCCACGCGCCGCTCATGACGCTGCTCGGCCGGGGCACCCTGCGCGTGATGCACGGCACCGACGAACGCCGCTTCGACATCGAAGGCGGCTTCCTGCAGGTGGTGGACGATGTGATCCGCGTCGTCACCGAGAAAGCGCGCGTGAGCGCGAACTAGCACCCACGATCCCAAGGAGACGACCCCCAATGCAGATGCGAACCTTCCGAATCGCCGCCGCCGCCATCGCGGGCGCCCTCGCGCTCGCGTCCGCCCCCGCGAGCGCGCAGGCCTGGCACTACGCCGCCTTCCAGCCGGCCGACGTCACCGCGAACGAGGCGAACTTCATCGTGTCCGGCTTCGGCGACTACGGCACCTCCTTCGTCGGCCAGTACCGCTGGAGCGTCGAGAAGCGCACGCAGATCTGGGCCGATGTCGGCCTCAATTCGGCGAGCGGCACGACGGGCTTCCTCGTCGGCGTGGCCGGTCTCTGGAATTTCATGACGCCCACGCCCGACAAGCCGATCGACGTCAGCGGCACCTTCGGGATCTACGGCGCCTTCTCGAGCGACATCGGCGTGGTCCGCTTCCCGATCGGCGTGAACGTCGGTCACACCTGGAAGCTCGACAACGGCCGCAGCCTGCAGGCCTTCGCCTTCCCGCGCCTCTCGATCGACGTGTGCACGAGCACCTGCTCGGGGACGTACGGCGTGCTGAACTTCGACCTCGGGGCGAGCTACGAGCTCACGAGCGCGATGTCCGCGCGCGCCGCCTTCACCTTCGGCGGCATCGCGAACGGCAATTCGCAGACGGGCTTCGGCGTCAGCCTCGCGTTCAAGACGGGAAAGTAGGCACGGCCGGTTCCCGGCGAGCGGG
>DATKOH010000107.1:0-15168 GCA_035524735.1 Gemmatimonadaceae bacterium | reverse complement strand
ACTTCGTCCGCTTCTCGCGCCCGTTCGAGGACGAGACGATCCGCGGCTATGTTCTGGCCGTCGGGCGAGAAATGTTCTTGATAGCCGTCGTGAGCGACCAGATTCGATTCAATGGCTTCCAGGCGTTCCGCATTCGTGATGTCCGCAAGTTCGCGAGGGATCCGTTCGCCGCTTTCGCGGAATCGGCGCTGAGGGCGCGGCGTGGGCACAGGCCGCGTCGGCCCAAAGTGAGCATTGCAAACTTGCGCCGTCTGCTCCAGTCCGCGGGGCGCACGTTCACGCTGGTCACGATCCATCGCGAGCGGATCGATCCGAGCGTGTGCTGGATCGGTCGCGTGGTGAAGGTCGGCAAGGATCGACTGAGTCTCCTCGAGATCGGACCGGACGCGGTCTGGAACGCGGAACCGACCGAGTACTCGTTGCGGGATATCACGAAGGTGGAATTTGGCGGGGACTACGAGGGCGCGCTTTATCTCGTGGGCGGTGAGCCTAGCGGACCGCCCTCGGGCGCGAAGCGGCCGATTGGACCGGCTCGCGCTGTTCAAGCGCCCGGGAGCAAGGCCGGCTCCCGGCGCAGTCCAGCCGCGAGGCTCGAAGCGTGTAAGCGCGCAGGCGGCGGAGCCGGGGGACGGCCGCGCGACGCGAGCAGTGAAGGCGGTGCGCGCGCCTACTCGATGCTCACCGCGTCGTCCTCCTCGAGCTGCTCCAGCTGCTTGATCTGCTCCGGCGTCAGCTTCGCCTGGCTCGTCTTCACGGTAACCGACGTGATGGTGCCGGTGAACCCGTTGCCCCACTGGGGATAGTCCGTGGTGACCGGCGTGCCCTCGTCCATGCCGACATCGGCGGCGTCGTCCATCGAGAAGACGTAGGCCTGCGTCTTGCCGATCCTCCCCTCGGCCACCTTCTTGCCGTTCACGTAGATGATCTCGGTGCCGCCGGCGCCCGGCTTGCCGCCATCGTACAGGAACGTGTAGCGCAGCGTCACCTTGCCCGCCGGGAGCGGCGCGGACGCGCGCACGCTGAACATCTCGAGGCCGAGGTAGTTGTACGCGTACATGGGACGGCCGTTCTTCACGTACAGCGACCAGCCGCCGAAGCGGCCGCCCTGCGCGAGGATCACGCCGTTCGCGCCGCCCGCCGGGATCTCCAGCTCGGCGGTGATGTCGTGCGAGCGGTTCTTCACGTTGATGAACGCGTTCTCCATCATCCCGTGCATCCCCGGGTACACCGTCATCGTGGTGCGCCCGCCCATGAGATCGGGGCGGCCGGCGAGCGACGCATCGAACCGCTCGATCGAGCGGTCGTCGATCGGGAGCACGTGGTACTTCGCCGCCTCGCTCATGAAGAGCGCCTGCATCTCCTTCAACTTGTCCGGATACTGCGCCGCGACGTTCGTCGAGAGCGAGAAGTCGGAGTCGGCGTGGTACAGCTCCCAGACGTCCTGATCGAGCGGATGGGGCGCCACGGTCTCCCACGGCATCCGGTGCACCGTGCCGGCCATCCACCCATCGTGGTAGATGCCGCGGTTGCCGAGGATCTCGAAGTACTGCGTGTTGTGCCGGCTCTTCGCGCTCGCGCTGTCGAAGGAGTACACGAGACTCGTGCCATCCATCGGCGCCTGCGGCACCCCGTTCACCGTCCGCGGCTGCGGCACGCCGGCCGCTTCGAGCACGGTGGGGGCGATGTCGGTGACGTGCGACCACTGCGTCCGGATCCCGCCCTTGGCCTTGATCCGCGCCGGCCAGGAGATGACGAGCGGGTTCTGCGTGCCGCCGTAGCTGCCGGCCACCTGCTTGGTCCACTCGAAGGGCGCGTCGGTGGCCACCCCCCACCCGGCGGCGAAGTGGCCGAAGGAGTTCGGACCGCCGAGGTCATCGAGATGCCTGGCGATGTCCTCGACCTTCTCCGCCACCCCGTTGAAGATCGTCATCTCGTTGAACATGCCGGCCATGCCGCCCTCGGCGCTGGCGCCGTTGTCGCCCGCTACGTAGAAGACGAGGGTGTTGTCCGCGACACCCATGTCGTGCAGCGCGCGCAGGAGGCGGCCGATCTCATAGTCGGTCTGCGCGGCGAAGCCGGCGTACACCTCCATCTCGCGCGCGAAGACCTTCTTCTCGAGGGGACTCAGCGCGTTCCACGCCTTGATCGCCTCCGGCCGGGGCGCGAGCTTCGTCCCCGGCGGCACGACGCCGAGCTTGATCTGGCGGGCGAGCGTCTGCTCGCGGTAAGCATCCCATCCGTCGTCGAACTTCCCCTTGAACTTCGCGATCCATTCCTTGGGCACGTGGTGCGGCGCGTGCGTGGCACCGGGCGCGAAATAGACGAAGAAGGGCTTGTCCGGCGTGACGCTGTGCTGCGCCTGCATCCACTGGATCGCGTGGTCCGTGAGGTCCACGGTGACGTGGTACTTCGGGTCGCGCGACGGTTCCACCATGGTGGTGCCGTCGAAGAGCAGGGGCGACCACTGGTTCGTCTCGCCGCCGATGAAGCCGTAGAACTTGTCGAAGCCCGAATGGGTGGGCCACCGGTCGTACGGTCCCGACACGCTCACCTCCCAGGGCGGCGTCTCGTGGTACTTGCCGAAGGCCGCGGTGCTGTAGCCGTTCTGCCGCAGGATCTCCGCCATGGGCGTGGTCTCGAGCGGGCGGATGCCGGTGTTGCCGGTGAAGGCGGTGGCGAGATCCATGATCGCGCCGGCGTTCACCGTGTGATGATTGCGTCCGGTGAGGATCGCCATCCGCGTGGGCGAACAGAGCGCGGTGGTGTGGAACTGGTTGTAGCGGAGCCCCTGGGTCGCGAGCGAGTCCAGGACCGGCATCGGGATGGCGCCGCCGAAGGTGCTCGGCGCGCCGAAGCCCATGTCGTCGATCAGGATGAAGACCACGTTCGGCGCGCCTTTGGGCGCGGTGACCTGGAACATCGGCGGCGCGGTAGCGTTGCGCGCGTCGAGCGTGGTGATCGTCGGCGTGACGGGGCGCGCGATCGGGAGCACCGTGCGGTCGATCTCGCCGGCGGCCGGGGCGGCGGCCGGCGGCGGGGCCTTCTCGCAGGCGGCGAGCGTGATCACGGCGAGCGCGGCGTGTGATGCGAGGATCGCGCGACGGAACGTCATGGGAGCTCCTGGCATGTGTCGATGGGGCCGAGACGCCGCGGAAGCTATGGCGGCGCGTGACGCGTCGGAAGAGCGGCGCGGAAAGCGAGAAGTGGGAGACGGGGCGACCGCCCCATCTCCCACCTCTCGCTACTGTCCCGCGACCGCCATGATCCCTACTCGCTCGACTTGTTGTTCCCGCTCATCGCTTCCTGGAGCTTCTTGATGTCCGCGGGCGAGAGCTTCGGACGGTCCACGTTGATCGTGAGCTTGATCAGCTTGCCCTCGAACGGGAAGGGCGGGGTGTAATCCGCGTCGTTCACCCCCGTCTCCGTGTCCGAGCCGATGTCGAAGGCCTCGTCCCACTGCAAGATCAGCGGGATCGTGTGCGCCATCGACTGCGTGGCCACCACCTTGCCATCCACGCTGAGGGTGGCCGTGGCCGGGCGGCCGAGGCCGCTGAAGTTGTTGAACGCCAGCGTGGCGACGCCGAGCCCATCGTACTTCAGGTCGTACACGATGGTGTGCTTGCCGGCGGGGATCGCGTCCGCGCCCGCCCACCGGATGCGCTCGAGGTCCACGAGGTTCCACGTCCAGACCGGCTTCCCCTTCACGAGGTAGAAGCCGTAGCCGCCGAAGCGGCCGCCCGACGTGAGGATCATGCCGTTCGCGCTGTCGGGGATGTCGACCTCGGCCGTCACCGTGAAGGAGGCGTCGAGGATGAACGGCGAGTCGCCCTGCGGCGTGCCGGTCATCGGGCGCGTGTACACGAACGACGTGCGGCCGGCCGTGATGTTCGGGCGCGGCGCCACGATGCGCGCCGCCACCGAGGCGTCGAGCGGCAGCACCTGGTACTTCTTCGCCTCCGAGAGGAAGAGCGACTTCATCTGCTTCACCTTCTCGGGGTACTTCTTCGCCAGGTCCGTGGACTGCGAGTAATCCTTGTTCAGGTCGTAGAGCTCCCAGGTCACGTTGTTCAGCGGATCCGGGTTCGCGGCCCCCGTCACCTGCCAGGGGGCGCGGATGACCTTGGTGCTGAGCAGCCAGCCGTGGTCGTAGATGGAGTGGTCGCCCATCATCTCGAAGTACTGCACCGTGTGGCGCGAGGGCGCGTTGGCGTTCTTCGCGTCGAAGGTGTAGAAGAAGCTCGTCCCCTCGATCGGCGCCTGCTTGATGCCATCCACGTATTCCGGCGCCTTGATCTGCGTGGCGTCGAGGATCGTGGGCACGACGTCGATCACGTGCGAGAACTGGTTGCGGACGCCGCCCGGATCGCCGATGTGACCCGGCCAGGAGACGGCCATCCCCTGCCGCACGCCGCCCAGGTGCGAGGCGATCTGCTTGAACCAGGTGAACGGCGTGTCGAACGCCCAGGACCAGCCCGCCGACATGTGGTTGTAGGTGTACTGCGTGCCCCACACGTCGAACCACTTCATCTGCACGTCGATCGGCATCTGGTTGATGCCGTTGAAGAACGCGACCTCGTTCGGGGTGCCGAAGGGCCCGCCCTCGGCGCTCGTCCCGTTGTCGCCCGTGATGTAGATGATGAGCGTGTTGTCCAGCTTGCCCATGTCATCCACCGCCTGGATCACCCGGCCGATCTCGGCGTCGTTGTACGCCGCGTAGGCCGCGTAGACCTCCACCTGCTTGATGAAGAGCTTCCGCTGCTCCGGCGTCGTGGAATCCCACGGCGGGAGGACGTCGTTCGGCCAGGGGGTGAGCTTGGCGTCCTGCGGGATGACGCCGAGGCGCTTCTGGTTGGCGAAGATCGTCTCGCGGAGCTTGTTCCAGCCGTCGTCGAAGAGGTGCATGTCGTGGATCTTCTGCACCCACTCCGGCGTGGGGTGGTGCGGCGCGTGCGTGGCGCCCGGCGCGAAGTACAGGAAGAAGGGCTTGCTCGGATCGGTCTGGCCGATCCGGTAGAGCCAGTCGATCGCGTCATCCGCCTCGGCCGTGATCAGGTTCCACTTCCCTTCCTGTCCGCGGTACGGATAGATCTGCGACGTGTTGCGGAAGAGGTTGGGCTCCCACTGGTTGGCGTCGCCGCCGACGAAGCCGTAGAAGTACTCGAAGCCCATCCCGGTGGGCCACTGGTCGAAGGGCCCGACCTGGCTCGCCGCGAAGGCCGGCGTGTTGTGGTCCTTGCCGAACCACGACGTGGCGTAGCCGTGGTCGAGCAGGATCCGGCCGATGGTGGCCTTGTCCTTCGGGATGATGCTGTTGTAGCCGGGGAAACCGGTGGACTGCTCGGAGATGACGCCGAAGCCCACGGAGTGATGGTTCCGCCCCGTGATGAGCGCCGCGCGCGTGGGCGAGCAGAGCGCCGTGGAATGGAACATGGTGTAGCGGAGCCCGGCCTTCGCGACGCGGTCGAGCGCCGGGGTCGGGATGACGCCGCCGAAGGTGCTCGGGACGCCGTAGCCCGCGTCATCCACCAGGATGAGCAGGATGTTGGGCGCGCCCTTGGGGGGCACGATGCGCGGCGCCCACCACGCCTTCGACTGGAGGGCGCCGTCCTTGATGACGCCACCGAACTTGGGATCGGGCGCGGGGAGCTGTTTCCCGCTGATGGTGGTGGTCGCGTCCGCAGAGCCCGGCGCGCCGGTCGTCTGCTGCTGCGCAGCGGCGATCGGGGCGGCCACGGCGAGGAGCGCCAGCGCGCGTGCGGCCGCACGCGATACGGCAGTGAAGGTCATTGACGTTCTCTCCCTGCAACGAGTCGAGGCGCCCGGAAGTGAGCGCCAAGGGAAACATACGGTCATTAAGATGTTCTCACCTGCGCGCCCCCGCCATAGGAGGAGCCCCTACGGACCGCTCAGCCCCGCCGGACGGGGTCTGCGAGGGGCAGTTCGGCAGGGGAAGCGGGGCGAGGGGCCAGTGCGAAGACCTCGCCGAAGGCGCGCACCACCGCGCCGCGCACCGCGGCCTCGTCGGCTCGACCGACGCCCAGCTCGCGCGCGACGCTCGTCATCGTCACATCGGGGATGCCGCAGGGGACGATGAGATCGAAGTAGCTCAAGTCCGTATTCACGTTGAGCGCGAATCCGTGCCAGGTGACCCAGTCGCGGGCGTGCACGCCGATGGATGCGATCTTCCGACCGCGCGTCCAGACGCCGGTCTTGCCGGGATTGCGCTCGGCGGGGATCCCGAGCGCGCCGAGCGCCACGATCAGCGACTCCTCCACCTGGCGCAGGTACCAGTGGAGGTCCTGCTTGTGTCCCTTGAGGTCGAGGATGGGATAGCCGACCAGCTGCCCCGGTCCATGGAAGGTGACGTCGCCGCCGCGCTCCACCTCGAACACGTCCACGCCGCGCGCCGCGAGCAACGCCGGCGTGGCGAGCAAGTTCGCCGCCTTCGCCGTGCGCCCGAACGTCACCACCGGCGGATGCTCGAGCAGGATCAGGAGGTCCTCCGCCAGCTCCCCACTGATCCGCGCGCGCGCCGCCGCACGCTGGAGTTCGAGCGCCTCTCCATACGGCACCGATCCCAGCTCAGCGACGAGCAGTTCGCTCACCGGCCCTGCCGAGCGCCGAGCGCCGAGCGCCGAGACCCGCGATCACGCATCCGTCATCCTCCCCATCGAGTCGAGCGCCGCCTGCGCGATCGCCTCGGCCATGGTGGGATGCGCGTGGATCGCGAGGTCGATCTCCTCGACCGTGAACTCGTTCTCGCGCGCCACCGCGATCTCGTGCAGCAGCTCCGTCGCGTGCGCGCCGATGATGTGGGCGCCGAGGATCTCGCCGTACTTCGCGTCGCGGATGATCTTCACGAACCCCTCGGTCTCGCCGCTCGTGCGCGCGCGCCCGCTGGCCGAGAAGGGGAACTTCCCCACCTTGTAGGCGAGCCCTTTCTCCTTGCACTGCGCCTCGGTGAGCCCGATGGACGCGACCTCGGGGTGGCAGTACGTGGCGCTCGGGATGTTGCCGTAATTCACGAGGTGCGCGTGCTTGCCCGCGATGAGCTCGGCCACCACCACGCCCTCGCGCGAGCCCTTGTGCGCGAGCATCGGCGGGCCGGCCACGTCGCCGATGACGTAGATCCCCTTGGCCGTGGTCTCGAGGCGCTCGTTCACCTTGATGAAGCCGCGCTCGGTGAGCTGCACGCCGGCCTCCTTGAGGCCGATCTCCTCCACGTTCGGCGCGCGCCCGGCGGCGATGAGCACCTTCTCGACCACGATCTCCCGCTTCTCCGGCGCGTCGAGCGCGATCGTCACCGAGTCCTTGCCGACCTTGGCGGCGGAGATCCGCGCCCCGGTCACGATGTCGATCTTCCGCTTGCGGAAGCTCTTCGCGAGCTCGGCGCTCACGTCGGCGTCCTCGAGGGGAAGGATGGCGGGGAGCACCTCGATGATCGTGACCTGCGTGCCGAAGGCGTTGAAGACGTCGGCGAACTCGCAGCCCACGGCGCCGGCGCCGATCACGGCGAGCGTCTTCGGCGCCTGCTCGGCCACGAGCACGTCGTCGGAGGAGAGCACGGTGCTCTTGTTCAGCGCGAGCCCCACCTGCGGCAGCCCTTTCACGCGGGAGCCGGTGGCGATCACCACCGCCTTCGCGGCCTCGTGGCGCTCGGTCTTCCCCTCGGCGGTCTTGATCTCCACGGTACGCCCGCCGGCGAGGCGCGCGGTGCCCTTGAGCCAGGTGATCTTGTTCTTCTTGAAGAGGAACTCCACCCCCTTCGAGTTCTGCGTGCTCACGGCGCGCGAGCGCTTCATCGCGACGCCGTAGTCGGTGCCCACCTCGCCGACGTTCACGCCGAACTCCTTGGCGTGCCGCGCGCGGTTGGCGAGCGCCGCGCTCTCGAGCAGCGCCTTCGCGGGGATGCACCCCCACAGGACGCAGGTGCCGCCGAGCCCCTCGCGCTCGACCACCGCGACGTTGAGGCCGAGCTGGGCGCTGCGGATCGCGCCGACGTACCCGGCCGGCCCGCCCCCGAGGAAGATCACGTCATAGGTCGCCATGTGCGTTCCCGGCAGAGAAGGTGGAGGGGGCTAGAAGACGAGCATCAGCGGGTTCTCGAGCAGCCGGCGCAGCGTCTGCAGGAATCTAGCGCCGGTGGCGCCGTCGATGACGCGGTGGTCGCAGCTCATCGTCACGCGCAGATGCTTCCGCACGGCGAGCGCGCCCCCCTCGGCCACGGGGACGTCCGCCACGGCGCCGATCGCCAGGATCCCCGCCTCCGGCGGGTTGATGATCGCGGTGAACTGGTCGATGCCGAACATGCCGAGGTTGGACACCGAGAAGGTGGAGCCCGTGTACTCCTCGGGAGCGAGCTTCCGGTCGCGCGCGCGCGCCGCGAGCTCGCGCGACTCACGCGCGATCTCGCTCAGCCGCTTGCGGTCGGCGTCGAAGATCACCGGCGTGATGAGCCCATCCGGGATCGCGACCGCCATGCCGAGGTGCACGCGGTTGAACTTGCGGATGCGGTCGCCGAGCCAGTGCGCGTTCACCTCGGGGTGCATGGCGAGCGCGGTGGCGGTGGCCTTCAGGACGATGTCGTTGAAGCTCACCTTGTACTCGTCGCCCAGGTCGGCCATGGCGGCGCGCATCTCGGCCACGCGCGACAGGTCGAACTCGGCGGTGAGGTAGAAGGTGGGCACGGGGCCGATCGACTCGGCGAGGCGCTTCGCGATCGTCTTCCTGATCTGCGTGAGGGGGACGTCGTCGAAATCACTCTCGGCGCTCGGCGCGCGATGCTCGGCGCTCGGCGCGCGAGTGGGAGTGGCGCCGCGCTGCATCGCGGCCTCGATGTCGCGCTTGATGATGCGGCCGCCGGGGCCGCTGCCCTGGATCTGGGCGAGCTCCAGGCCGCTGTCGCTGGCGAGACGGCGTGCGAGCGGTGAGGAGCGCGGGCGGTCGGCATCCTCGGCGGCGTGGCGAGGCTGCTCGGTGGGCGGCTCGGGCATGGGCGGCGCTTTCGGCGGGGGCGCGGCGTTCCCGAGGCGTGGCACCGAGGGCACGGGTGCGGGTGCGGGGGCGGACTTCGGGGCGGGCGCGGTGGCGGCGGGCGCCGCGGCGCCGCCGCTCACGAGCGCGGCGATGTCCTCATCCGGCGTTCCGATCACGGCGAGCAGATCGCCCACGGGGCGCGTCTCCCCTTCGGCGGCGAGCCGCTTCCGCAGCACGCCGTCGCCGCGCGCGACGAGCTCCATCACCGCCTTGTCCGTCTCCACCTCGGCGAGGACGTCGCCCTTCGCGACCTTCTCCCCCTCCGCCTTGTTCCACTTCACGAGGCGCCCCTCTTCCATCGTGGGGGAGAGCGCTTCCATCACCACCTTGGTCGCCATTATCGGTACTCCACTCGCAAGTCCTGGCCACGCCCGCCGCGCGCTGCGCGCCGAGCGCCGAGACCCGCCGTTGCGCTAGACATACATCACCTGCTTCACCGCCGCGACCGTCTTGTTCACGTCGGGCTTCGCGAGGCGCTCGAGGTTCTTCGCGTAGGGCATCGGCACGTCCTCCTGGTGCACGCGCAGCACCGGCGCATCGAGATCGCCGAAGCAGTCGCGCTGGATGCGGTCCACCACCTGCGCGCCGATCCCGGCGAGCTCCCAGCCTTCCTCCACCACCACGGCGCGGTTCGTCTTGCGCACGCTGGCCGCCACCGTCTCGGTGTCCATGGGGCGGAGGCTGAGGAGATCGACCACCTCCGCCTCGATCCCCTCCTTGGCGAGCGCGTCGGCGGCCTGCATCGCCACGAGGATCATCTTGCCGTAACTCACGATGGTGCAGTGCGAGCCCTCGCGCTTCACCTGCGCCTTGCCGATGGGCACGACGTACTCGCCGTCGGGGACCTCGCCCTTGGTGTTATAGAGCATCTCCCCCTCGAGCACGATCACCGGATCGTCGTCGCGGATGGCGCTCTTGAGCAGCCCCTTGGCGTCGTAGGGCGTGCCGGGGGCGACGACCTTGAGCCCGGGGATGTGCGCGAGCCAGGACTCCCAGGCCTGCGAATGCTGCGCCGAGAGCTGGAGTGCGGCGCCGTTGGGGCCGCGGAAGACGATGGGGATGTTGTACTGGCCGCCGGACATGTAGAGCATCTTCGCGGCGGCGTTCACGACCTGGTCGAGCGCGAGGAGCGCGAAGTTCCAGGTCATGAACTCGACGATCGGGCGGAGCCCCGCCATCGCGGCGCCCACGCCGACGCCGGCGAAGCCGAGTTCGGTGATCGGCGTGTCGACCACGCGCATCTCTCCGAACTCCTGCAGCAGCCCCTTGCTCACCTTGTACGCGCCCTGGTAGACGCCGACCTCCTCGCCCATGAGGAAGACCCGGTCATCGCGCTGCATCTCCTCGCGAAGCGCCTGGTTGAGGGCGTCGCGGTACGTGATGATCGGCATCGTCAGCTCGCGGCGGCGGTGTCGAGGAGCACGTCCTCGTAGAGCGCCGCGGCCGGCGGCTCGGGGCTCGCGTCGGCGAACTGCCAGGCGTCCTCCACCTCCGCCTTGAGCTGCTCGTCCAGCCGGGCCATCGCGCCCTCGTCCCATTCGCCGTGGCGCTCCATCTCGGCGCGCAGCAGGGCGATCGGGTCGCGCTTGAGGTGCTCGTCGAGCTCCTCCTTCGTGCGGTAGGTGCCGCTCACCGCGTCGGACATGCTGTGCCCCATGAAGCGGTAGGTGCGCACCTCGAGCAGGGTGGGGGTGTGCTCGCGCCGCGCGCGCTCCACGGCGCGCTGCGTGGCCTCGCGCACCGCCATCACGTTCTGCCCGTCCACCACCTCGTTCGGCATGTCGTAGGAGCAGGCGCGCTCGGCGATGTCGTTCACGGCGCTCGCGCGCTCGAGCGCGGTGCCCATGCCGTAGCGGTTGTTCTCGATGAGGTAGATCACCGGCAGCTTCCAGAGCGCCGCCATGTTGAGCGCTTCGTGGAAGGCGCCGTTGTTCACCGCGGCCTCGCCGAAGAAGCAGACGCACACCTGGTCGCCGCCGCGGTACTTGATCGCGAAGCCGACGCCGGTGGCGAGCGGGATGTGGCCGCCCACGATGCCGTGGCCGCCGAGGAAGTTCACGTTGCGGTCGAAGATGTGCATCGAGCCGCCCTTCCCCTTGGAGCAGCCGTCGGCGCGGCCGAAGAGCTCGGCCATGATCGCGCGCGCCGGCACCCCCTTCGCGAGCGCCTGCCCGTGCTCGCGGTAGCTGGCGATGACGTAGTCGTCCTGGCGGAGCACGGAGATCGCGCCGGCGCCCACGGCTTCCTGCCCGATGTAGAGGTGGCAGAAGCCGCCGATCTTGCCGAGGGCGTAGGCCTCGGCCACTCGCTCCTCGAAGCGGCGCATGAGCAGCATCTCGCGCAGCAACTGGGCGCGCAACTGCGAAACGGGAGAGTCGGGCTTCTTCTTGGCCATGGGGGGGTGGGGGCGGAGAGCGGGCGGGCGCGCGGTCAGACGCCGGCGGCCTGCACCTGCTCCCACGCGTGATAGCTGGAGCGGACGAGGGGGCCGGCCTCCACGTGGCGGAAGCCCATGGCCATCCCCGCGTCGCGGAGCGCGCGGAACTCGTCCGGCGAGTAGTAGCGGTCGATCGGGTGATGCTCGGCCGACGGGCGCAGGTACTGGCCGAGGGTGAGGATATCGACGTCCACCGCGCGCAGGTCGCGCATGACGGCGAGCACCTCGTCCGCCGTCTCCCCCATGCCGAGGATGATGCCCGTCTTGGTGGGGACGTGCGGCGCGTAGCGCTTGGCGAAGCGGAAGATCTCCATCACGCGCGGGTAGCGGCCGCCGGGGCGGCACTCGCGGTAGAGGCGCGGGACGGTCTCGGTGTTGTGGTTGTAGATGTCGGGGCGCGCGTCGAGCACGGTGCGGATGGCGCTCTCGTCGCCCTGGAAATCGGGGACGAGCACCTCGATGGAGCACTCGGGGAGGCGCGCGCGGATCTGGCGGATCGTCTCGGCGAAGATGAAGGCGCCGAAGTCGGGCAGGTCGTCGCGGTCGACGGAGGTGATGACGGCGTGGTGGAGCTTCATCTGCGCCACCGCCTCGGCGACGCGCGCGGGCTCCTCGATGTCGTAGCGGGGCGGGCGGCCGTGCGCGACGGCGCAGTAGGCGCAGTTCCGCGTGCAGACGTCGCCGAGGATCATGAAGGTGGCGGCGCCGTGCTCCCAGCACTCGCCCACGTTGGGGCAGTGCGCCTCCTCACAGACCGTGTGGAGGTTGAGGTCGCGGATCATGTGGCGGAGGCGGGCGTAGTTCTCGCCGCCGGGCGCGCGCACCTTGAGCCAGTCGGGCTTGCGCTGCAGTTGATAGACCGGTTCGCTCATCGTGCGGCAGTATAACGATTTCCGGGCGCCGGTGCCAGCGAAAGTAACCTTCTATTTAAATATAGACGGTTACTCAATTCTTGAATCGGGTCGGACTGAAGGGAGAGAGGTCGTACCACGGCTGTTCGCCGCAGGCCAGCGCGGAAACGACGTCCGCCGTGAGCGGCGCCATGAGGATCCCGTTCCGGGAGTGGCCGCAGGCGTAGATCACGGAGGGCATGTCGGGATCACGGCCGACGACGGGCTGCATGTCGGGGGTGAGCGGGCGGAGTCCGGCCCAGTGGCGCAGCAGGGGGGCGCCGGCGAGGGCAGGGGCGATCGCGGCGGCCACCTTCCGCAGCTGGTCGTGCGCCTTTGGGGTGGTGCTCGCGTCGAAGCCCACGTGCTCCATGGTGGAGCCGATGTAGGTCTCCCCTCCCGGGCGGGGCACGGCGTAGCCGCCGCCGCCGAACGCCACGTGACGGATCGGGGACGCCGAAAGGGAGAGCATCTGACCGCGGACGGGGAGCACCGGGAGGGAGCGCGGGAGGCCGGCGAGATCGCGGGTCCAGGCTCCCGTGGCGACGATGACGGAACTGCCGGTATGGTGGCGCCCTGATGCGCACCGCACGGCGGCGCCGTCCGCGGAGGGCTCGATCGCCACGGCGCGGTCGTCCACGCAATCGATCCCCGCGGCGCCGGCGGCGTAGGCGCGGAGGGCGCCGACCAGGGCGGCGTTGTCCACCCAGCCGTCCTTCTGGTGGAGGAGGGCGCCGAGCCCGGCCTCGATGGCGGGCTCGAGGGTGCGGAGGTCGTGCACGGTGAGCCAGACGGCGTCGCCCTGCGCGAGCTGGCGCAGGCGGGAGACGTCGGCGGGGGTGGCGGGGAGCTGGAGGATGCCGTCGCGCCCCGAGGGAACGGTGACGCCAGTGGCGCGCTGGAGCCAGTCGAGGAAGGCGGGGTAGCGGTCGCGGGCGGCAATGCCGAAGTCGTGCGCGGGTCCGGCGGCGGCCTCGACGCCGGGCGCGAGCATGCCGGCGGCGGCGGTGGAGGCCTCGCCGTCGCGGCGCTCGGCGATGAGGGTGACGGCGACGCCGCGCTGTTCGAGGGCGGCGGCGGTGGCGAGCCCGATGAGCCCGCCGCCGACGACGACTACGCGCTCGGCGGCCATGGGGCGCGGCGCGGCGAGCGGGGTGAAACAGCGCGGTGCGGGGCGCCGTAGGGTGGAGCGCAGAAGGTACCCGCACCACTCAAGGAGGGTTGGAGCATGTTCCGCACCATCATGGGCGTCGGCGTCCTGGCGATCATCGGGATCATCGCGATGAAGCTCGTCTTCGGGATCTTTGGCCTGCTGGTCGGCTGGTTCTTCGTGCTCCTCTTCGTGGCGCTGAAGATCGCGTTCGTCGGGCTGCTCGTGTACCTGGTCATCCGCGTG
Source organism: Gemmatimonadaceae bacterium (assembly GCA_035524735.1). GTDB lineage: Bacteria > Gemmatimonadota > Gemmatimonadetes > Gemmatimonadales > Gemmatimonadaceae > DATKOH01. Next base: position 1,409 of record DATKOH010000107.1, on the reverse strand, counting down.
CTGAGCCCGGACACGGCGCGCAAGATCAAGGAAGGGTTCTCGAACTCGTGAGCGCTCAGCGGGACGCCGAGCGTCCCGCGAGCCGCTCCGCGACGGCCCAGGCGAGGAGCGGCACCATCAGCTCGTGGTGCCCGGTGATCTCGTAGCCCTTGCCCCCGCCCATCGTCGGGCGCTGCACCACGTTCACGCGCGGCCGGTAGTGCCGCATCATGTCCATGTCGCAGGCGGTGAAGCCGGTGGGCTTCCCCGCGTTCAGGTTGCGCGCGATGGTGAGCGCCTTGAGGAAGACCTCGGGCATCACGACGGCGCTGCCGAGGTTGAGCACGACGCCGCCGTCGTCGAGCGGGGGGAGGGAGGCGGCGAGGCGGCGGAAGTCGCGGTGGCTGGTGTCGCCGATGGCGGCGCCGCTCGCGGCGGGGTGCTGGTGGATGATCTCGGCGCCGATGGCGGCGTGCACGGTGCAGGGGACGCCGATGCGGCGCGCGTTGAGGAGCACGGAGAGCTCCGGGTGCGCGAGCGTCTTCTCCTCTTCGAGCGCGCGGGCGAGCGACTCGCCCATCCCCCAGCCCTCCTTCATGCCGCGCACGAAGGCGTCGTTCATCCCGCGGCCGGTCTCCTCGCTCATGCCGAAGGTGCCGTCGCGGAGGCCGGCGGCGACGTCCTCGGAGGTGCCCCCCCAGCGCGCGATCTCGTAGTCGTGGATGGCGGCGGAGCCGTTCATCGCGAGGTGCGTGATGACGCCGCGCCGCATGAGGTCGATGAGGATGGGGGCGAGGCCGGTCTTGACGACGTGGCCGCCGGTCATGACCACGACGGCGCGGCGGCCGGCGGCGGCGGCGATGGCGTCCGCGACCGCGAGGAAGTCGCGCGCGACGAGCGCATCGGGGAGGGCGCGGAGGAAGGCGCCGAAGGAGCGGTCGTCGCCGGGGGGGGAGGCGAACTCCTCCGCGCGCACCTTGTTCGGGCGCCGCTCGATCGGCACCGTGCGCACCTTGGAGAGGTCGGCCTCGCGGTCGGTCATTTGGCGGAGTCGCCCTGCGAATCGATGGCGTGCAGGTACAGGTTCAGCGAATTGAGGATCGGGATCTTCGTCTTGACCTTCATCTGCACGAGGAGGTGGCGGTCGTCGTCGGTGAGCCACATGTGGGCCTCGCCGCCGTCGGCGAAGACGCCCCCCGACTTGATGATCGGCTGGATCATGATCGTCGCGAAGGTGCCCGCCTTCACCGTGATCGTATCGCGCTTGAGGACCTTCACGATCACCGGGTTCTTCTCGGGGATGAAGTAGCGGGTGAACTCGTACGTCCGGCCGACCTCGAGGTGGAGGGTGCGCACGAAGTAGAAGAAGGAGCCGTCGTCGAGCGGGTCGCTGACGCTCGCGCGCAGCGTGTCCCCCTGCTTCTGGTAGA
>DATKOH010000106.1:0-2957 GCA_035524735.1 Gemmatimonadaceae bacterium | reverse complement strand
AGGCCGGCGCGAAGGGGCTGGAGGAGCTCTTCCTGCGCCTCACCGGCGAGAACGCGGCGCGCGACGCGGTGGAGGTGCTGGATGCCTGAGGAGCGGCCGCGCTACCGCGAGACGGCGAGCGTCCCGGAGGTCACGGGACCGCGCAAGTCGGCGGTGCGGGTCACGGTGCAGAAAGTGCTCGCCGATGCGCTGCCGGCGGACGCCTCGGCGGCGGGCGTGCCGGATCCGAGCTTGGGGGTGGTGGTGCGCCCGAAGCTGCTCACCATCCGCACGCGGCTCCGTTCCGGCGACGCCGCGCAGGGCTGGCGCTGGCTGCTCGTGGGGCTCATCGGCGCGCTCTTCTGGACGTTCGTGCTCGGCTTCGTGGTGAAGGTGCTCGTCGCCGTGCGCGCGACGCCGGAGATCGGCTCGCTCATCGCCGGGAAGGGGCTGGGCCTCGCGTTCGTGAGCTTCTTCATGCTGCTCCTGCTCTCGAACGTGATCACGTCGCTGTCGACGTTCTTCCTCGCGCGCGACCTCGACCTCCTGATGTCGGCGCCGGTGGACTGGCTCACGCTGTACGCGGCGAAGCTCGCGGAGAGCCTCGCGCACTCGAGCTGGATGGTGACGCTGATCGCGGTGCCGATCCTCGCCGCGTACGGCTGGGTGTACGAGGGCGGGTGGCGCTTCGCCCTCGTGGCGCTCGGCGTGTGGATCCCCTTCATCATCATCCCCGCGGTGCTCGGCGCGGCCACGACGAACCTGCTCGTGAACGCGTTCCCGGCGCGGCGCACGCGCGACATCCTGGGCGTGGTGGCGGTGGTGTCCGCGGCGGGGCTGGTGCTCGTCTTCCGGCTGCTGCGGCCGGAGAAGCTCGTGCGGCCGGAGGCGGTGCGTTCGCTGGTGGACTTCCTCGCGCTGCTGCGCACGCCGAGCTCGCCGTACCTGCCGAGCGAGTGGGCGGCGCGCGGCGTGATGTCGTGGCTGGGCGGCGGCGCCTTCGACCCCCTGCCCTTCTATCTGCTCTGGAGCACGGCGCTCGCCTCGCTGGTGTTCGGCGCCGCGGTGCACTGGAAGCTCTATCCCACCGGCTTCACGAAGGCGCAGGAGAGCGCGTCGCGATGGGTGCGCGGGAGCGCGCTCACGGCGGTGATGGATCGCGTGCTCGCGCCCTTCGGCGTCGTGCGGCGCGAGCTGGTGCTCAAGGAGCTGCGCGTCTTCTTCCGCGACACCACGCAGTGGTCGCAGCTGATCCTGCTCGCGGTGCTCGTGGTGGTGTACGTGATCAACGTGAAGTACCTCCCGCTCTCGAGCGGGGGGATCACCTTCCTGCTCGTGAACCTGGTGCCGTGGCTCAATCTCGGGCTGGCGGGGTTCGTGCTCGCGTCGGTGGCGGCGCGCTTCATCTTCCCCGCGGTGAGCATGGAAGGGCGCACGCTCTGGCTGCTCAAGTCGAGCCCGCTGCCGATGCGCCAGCTGCTCTGGGCGAAGTTCTGGACCGGCACGATCCCGCTGCTCGTGCTCGCGCTCGCGATCGTGGGGATCACCGACGCGCTGCTGCAGGTGTCGGAGTTCATCTTCGTCACGTCGATCTTCACGATCACGCTGCTCACCTTCGCGGTGGCGGGGCTGGCGCTCGGGCTCGGCACCGTCTTCCCGCAGTACGAGACGGAGAACGCGGCGCAGATCCCCACGTCCTTCGGCGGGCTGGTGTTCATGATCGTGTCGGTGATCCTCGTGGCGGCCGTGGTGGTGCTCGAGGCGCGCCCCGTACTGATCTACCTGCAGGCGCACATCACTCGGAAGTCGGTGGACCTGCGCGATCCGGTCTTCCTCATCGGCTTCGGGTCGGCGGCGCTGCTCTGTCTCGCGACGACGTTCGTGCCGCTCGCCGTGGCGCTGCGGCGGCTGGAGGCGACGGAGCTCTAGGCGGAGAGCGCGCGCCCGCAGTTCGAGCAGAAGCGCGCATCGAGCTCGGGGCGTTCGCCGCAGCTGGGGCACGCCGGCGGCGGTGCGGCCGCCGCGCCTCGCCGGAAGAGGGGCGCGAGGACCCACGCCGCGGCGCCGAGCGCGATCGCGAAGCCGGCGATGAGCGCCATCAGCCCGCCTCTCCGCGTGAAGCGACAGCTGCCGGGCCCGCGGCGGCGATGGCCGCGGCGGCGGCGGCGAGCGCCGCGAAGAGCCACCAGAGCCAGAAGAGCGGCGCGAAGCGCACGTCCAGCACCACGTCCTCTCCCGCCGGCGGCATCGCGAGCCCCACCGTCGTGTAGGTGAACGGGGCGGCGAGCACCGCGTCGTAGGGCGCGCCGTCGCCGAGCGTTTCGCCGCTGGCGCCGAGGTAGTCGCGCCACTCCGCGCGGGCCACGCCCACGCGCGACGAGCCGCGGCGCACGTCCACGAGCACGGCGGTCACGTGGCGGTTCTGCTCCTCGTACACCGAGAGCCCATCGCTCGTGAAGGTCCACGTGGCGCCGGCGGGGCCGCGGGCGGTGGCGGGCGCGGTGCCCCCGAGCGGCAGGGCGGCGCGCGCGCCCCACGCCGCGCCGGCGGCGAGCGCGATGCCGGCGGCGGCGAGCGCCGCGGCGAGCACGCGCCACGCGCGCGCGCCAAGCAGGTCGCGGCGCGCGGCGACCGGGACCACGAGGCTCACGGCGAGGAGTCCCCCCTCGAGGAAACCGATCGGCGGCCCGGTGAGCCCGCGGCGCATCGCCGCGGCGATCGCGCAGGCGCCGACCGTCATCGCGGCCAACGTCCACCCCCGCGCGGGCAGACGCGCCGCGCGGCAGGCGGCCACGATCACCAGGAGCGCCGCGACGCCGAGCGCCAGCGCGCGCGCCGCGGGCGTCCACGGCATCTGCCACGCGGGGGCCAGCCCGGCGCCGTCGCGCGGGATGGCCGCGACGCGCGCGAATGGCGGGTCCGTGGCCGCCGCCCACGCGAGCGCCGCGAAGACCGCCGCGCATACGACGCCCGCGAAC
>DATKOH010000105.1:0-8377 GCA_035524735.1 Gemmatimonadaceae bacterium | reverse complement strand
AGGCGCTCCGCACCACGCTCGCGATCGCCGTGATGTCGGTGATCGCGGCGTCGCTCATCGGCGTCCCCCTCGCCTTCCTCCTCACGCGATTCGAGTTCCCGGGGCGCCGCGTGCTCGGCGCGGTCGCGACGCTCCCCGCGGCGCTGCCGCCGCTGGTGGGCGTCGTCGCTTTCCTCTTTCTGTACGGGGAGAGCGGCGTCGTCACGCGCACGGTGCAGCGCGCGCTCGGGCTCGCGCACCCGCCGTGGTCCTTCACCGGCATCTGGCCCATCATCGTCGTGCACGCGTACACCATGTACGTGTACGTGTACCTGTTCGTCGCGGCGGGGCTCGAGCGCTTCGACACCTCGCTCGACGAGGCGGCCGCCGGCCTCGGCGCCGGCCGCGCGCTCCGTCTCCGGCGCGTCACCCTCCCGCTGCTCACGCCGAGCCTGGTCGGGGCGATGCTGCTCGTGTTCATGAGCGCGCTCGGCAGCTTCTCGGCGCCCTTCATCTTCGGCGGCGGCATTAGGGTGATGTCCACGCAGATCCTCGCGAGCAAGCTCAACGGCGCGATGGGGCTCGCGTACGTCGAGACGACCGTGCTCGCGCTCACCGCCGTGGCGGCGCTCGTGCTCCTGCGCCGCTTCGAGCGCCGGCGCAGCTACGCCGTGACGGGGAAGGGGCGGGTGACGCGCGTGGCCGTGGCCTCCGGACCGAAGCGCGCCGCCGCCGCGGCCGCCGCGGCGGTGCTCGTCTTCGTGCTCCTCCTCCCGCACGCGATGCTCGTCCTCGTCTCCTTCGCGCGCGACGGCGCCTGGACCACCCAGCTGCTCCCTCCGTCGTACACGCTCGCGAATTTCACGCAGCTCGCCGCCGACCCGCAGCTCTGGGTGCCGGTGCGCAACTCCGTGAGCATGGCCGCGCTCGCCACCGCCGCCGACATCGTCGTCTGCCTCGCGATCGCGTACCTGATCGTGCTCCGCCGCTTCCGCGGCAAGCGCGCCCTCGAGCTCGCCGCGGCGCTCCCGTGGGCGATCCCCGCCACCGCCATCGCGATCGGCCTCGCATCCACCTTCGACCGCAACGCGCCGCTCGCCGGACGCGTGCTCCTCGTCGGCACCTTCTGGATCCTCCCGCTCGCGTACTTCGTGCGCGGCATCCCGCTCGTCTCCAACGCGGTGCAGGGCTCGCTCGCGCAGATGGACCCGTCGCTCGAGGACGCCGCGCGCGGCCTCGGCGCCTCCTGGTGGCTCGCGATGCGCCGCGTGGTGCTCCCCGCCGCGCGCCCGGGCCTCATCGCCGGCGCCACGCTCGCCGCCATCATGGGGGTCGGCGAGTTCGTCGCCTCCGTGGTCCTCTACACCCACGACAACCGTCCGATCGCCGTGGAGATCCTCGCCCAGATCCGCGACCTCAGCTTCGGCACCGCCGCCGCCTATTCCGTGCTGCTCATGCTCCTCGTGCTCGGCATCACCCTCGCCGCGCGCCACTGGGAATCGCGCCTCGTGCGCGCCGAGACGGCGGTGCTCTCGTGAGCGCCGCCCAGCGCCCCCGCGTCGTCATCATCGGCGGCGGCTTCGCCGGCCTCGCGGCCGCGAAGGTCTTCAAGGGCGCGGAGGTGGACGTCACCCTCCTCGACCGCACGAACCACCACACCTTCCAGCCGTTGCTCTACCAGGTGGCCACCGCGGTGCTGGCGCCGAGCGAGATCGCGAGCCCCATCCGCTGGCTCCTCCGCCGCCAGCGGAACGCGACGGTCCTCCTCGCCGACGTCGACCGCATCGACAGCGTGAACCGGATCGTGCGCGCCGACGGCGGCGCGCTCGAGATCCCCTACGACTACCTCATCCTCGCCACCGGCGCGCGCCACGCGTACTTCGGCCATCCCGAGTGGGAGCCGCTCGCCCCCGGGCTCAAGAGCCTCGAGGACGCGCGCGAGATCCGCCGCCGCTTCCTCATGGCGTTCGAGGAGGCGGAGAAGGCGGACGACGAGCGGCTGCGCGAAGAGTGGCTCACCGTCGCGATCATCGGCGCGGGCCCCACCGGCGTCGAACTCGCGGGGATGCTCCCCGAGGTCGCGCGCCACGCGATCCCCGACGACTTCCGCCGCATCGACACGCGCCGCCTGCGCGTGCTGCTGCTCGAGGGCGGCCCGCGCGTGCTCCCCTCCTTCCCCGAATCGCTCTCCGAGCACGCGCGCCATGACCTCGTGGAGATCGGCGTGGAGGTGCGCACCGGCGCCTTCGTGACGCGCATCGAGAAGGACGCCGTGTACGTCGGCGACGAGCGCATCCCCTGCCGCACCGTCTTCTGGGCCGCCGGCAACGCGGGCTCCCCCCTGGCGAAGGACCTCGGCGGCCCGCTCGACGCGCAGGGGCGCGTGCTCGTCGCGCCCGATCTCAGCGTGCCCGGCCATCCCGAGCTCTTCGTCGCCGGCGACCTCGCGGCGGTGATCCGCCCCGACGGCCGCCCCGTGCCCGGCGTCGCCCCCGCCGCGAACCAGGAAGGTGCGCGCGCCGCGAAGAACGTCCTCCACCGCATCCGCGGCGAGGACACCAAGCCCTTCAAGTACCTCGACAAGGGGAACCTCGCCACCATCGGCCGCCATCGCGCCGTCGGCGAGTTCGGCGTGGTGCACGTGAGCGGCTACCTGGCGTGGTGGATGTGGCTCTTCGTCCACATCCTCTACCTCGCGGGCTTCCGCAACCGGCTCATCGTCGCGATGGAATGGGGCTACGCCTACTTCACCTTCCACCGCGGCGCGCGCGTGATCACCGAGCACGCCGCCGACGCGCCGATCGACTAGCGGCGCTCCTCGGCCAGCTCGTCCGGCTCCTCCGCGAGGTCCTGCACCGCCTGCTCCGCGGTGTGGCCCGAGTACTTCTCCAGCCCGTAGCCGAGCCAGATCGTCGATGCGACGAGGATCGCCGACGTGCCGAAGGGGACGATCGGAGGGAAGCTGTCCCACGCCCACCCGGCGTACATCGGGTAGAGCGCGCGCGCGATCCCCGCGTACGTCTGCTGCACCCCCATGTAGAGCCCGCGCTCGTGCTCGTCCACCACGCGCGAGAGCAGTCCGGTGGTGGCGGGGAAGTTGAACGCCGTGCCGAGCGGGATGAACGCCACCACCGCCGCCAGCGGCAGGTACGCCATGATCCCGCGCCCGAACGCCGCCGACAGCCCCTGCTCGAACTCCGCCATCGACCGGATCCCCGGATGCGGCGTGAGCGGCGGAATGAGCACCACCAACAGGATCCCCAGCGCGAGCAGCGTCGTCCCGAGGCGCGCCGTGCGCACCTCCCCGAGGCGGTCCACCACCGGCCCCACGAGGAAGACACGCACCACCACGCTGATCGCGCCGATGTACGCGAAGAAGTAGCCGATCGTCTGCGCGGTGACGCCCCAGTAGTCCTTCAGGTACAGCGAGAGCGTGGGGTTGATGCCGTAGAACGCGCCCATGCAGATCGCGTACATCCAGATGAGCCGCGACGACCGTTCCCCCGGATGCGTGAACACGCGCTCGACGATCGCCCACGGCGACCGCGCCTGCCGGCTCTTCGCGCGCGCGGTGGCGCTCTGCCGCTCCGCCAGGAAGCGCACCGCGAACCAGATGTTGATCATGCAGAGCATCGCGGCGATGAGCCCCGGCCCGTGCTCGCCGAGCAGCATCGCCTGCGCGCCCAGCAGCGGGCCGAGCACCACGCCGAGGTTCGTCGCGCTGGAGAGCCACCCGAGCCCCCGCGCGCGGTTCTTCGGCTCCACCGCGTCCGCGACGTACGCCTGGATCACGCCGGTGGTGCCGCCGCCGGCGCCCTGCACGAGCCGGCAGACGAGCAGCATCCAGTACGTGGTCGAGTACGCGAACACCACGTACGCGATCGCCGACGCGATCAGCCCCGCGAGCAGCGCCGGCTTCCGCCCGTACCGGTCCGAGACCTTCCCCCAGAGCGGCGCGCTGATCAGCTGCATCACCGCGAAGCCCGTGATCAGCAGGCTCACCTGGAAGCCGTTCGCGCCGAAGCGCGTCGCGTAGAACGGGAAGAGCGGGAAGACCATCAGCCCGCCCACCATGTCGATGAAGGCGGTGGTCATCAGCACCGACAGCTTCCCGGCATCGCCGGCCCGCAGCGCCTCGAAGCGCTTCGACATGAACGTGATCACGCGCGCAATCTAGTCGGCGCGTCCGAGCGCCGCCGGGGGCACGGCGCGCCCCACCACTCCCGCGAGGGCGATGATCGTGAGCAGGTACGGGATCATCTGGATGAACTGGCTCGGGATCGCCTGCGCCCCCTGCAGCTGGATCTGCACCGTCTCCGCCGCCGCGAAGAGGAGGCACGCCACCGCCGCGCGCATCGGGTCCCACCGCCCGAAGATCACCGCCGCCAGCGCGATGAAGCCGCGCCCCGCCGTCATCTCGTCGGTGAACTGATGCTGGTCGAGCGCGAGGTACACGCCGCCGAGCGCCGCCAGCGCCCCCGACGCCGCCACCGCGATCAGCCGCACCCGCCGCACCCGCACCCCCAGCGTCTCCGCCGCTTCCGGATGCTCCCCCGCCGCCCGCACGCGCAGCCCGAACGGCGTGCGGTACACGAGCCACGCCACCGCCATCGGCGTGGCGAGCGCCAGCGCCACCAGCGGGTTCACCCCGAACCCCGGCACCCGCGGCGAGTTCGACGAGCTGCCGAAGAAGAGGCGCAGCAGGAACCGCGTCAGCCCGATCACGAGCAGGTTGATCGCGATCCCGCTCACCACCTGGTCCGCGCGGAAACGCAGGCTCACCAGCGCGTGCAGGAGCGCGAAGAGCAGCCCCGCGCCGATCCCGCACGCGACGCCGGCCCACGGACTCCCGGTGTAGTACGCCCCCACCGTGCCGCCGAACGCGCCCGCCAGCATGTAGCCCTCGAGCCCGAGGCTGATCACCCCCGACCGCTCGGCGAGCGCGCCTCCAGACGCGGCGAAGAGGTACGGCACCGCGATGCGCACCACCTGCGCCACCATGCCGAGCAGGTTCATGGGCGCTTCCCCCCGCGCGCCGCCGCGATCGCGCGCCGCACCTCGGGCACCGATGCCGCCACGGCCAGGATGATCACCCCCTGCAGCACCTCCACCAGCTGCTTCGGCACCAGCGCGTTCACCGCGAGCCCGCCCTGCGACAGCGTCGCGAAGAAGAGCGCCGCGACCACAACGCCGGCCGGATGGTTCCGCCCCACCAGCGCCACCGCGATGCCGAGGAAGCCCGCGCCCCCCGCGAATCCCTCTTCGTAGTAGTGCTTGTAGCCGAGCACGAAGTTCACGCCGCCCAGCCCCGCCAGCATCCCCGAGATCGCGAGCGCGCGCATCCACGTCGCGCCGGCCCCCACGCCGCCGTACTCCGCCGCGTCGGGCTGCAGCCCCACCGCGCGCAGCTCGTACCCCGAGCGCGTGCGGAAGAGGAACCACCACGTCGCCAGCGCCGCCGCGAGGAGGATGCCGATCGTGAAGTTCGCCGCCGAGCCGTGGAACGCCGCCCACGCGACGGCGAGCCGCGGCACCGCCCCCGCGCGGATCTCCGGCGTGTGCAGCGTCTCCGGCACGCGCAGATGCGCCACCACGATCCAGTTCAGCAGCGCGAGCACGATGAAGTTGAGCATGATCGTGGTGATCACCTCGTGCGCGCCGAATCGCGCGCGCAGCGCCCCCGGCACCGCGCCCACCGCGCCCCCCGCCGCCATCGCCGCGGCCACGCACGCGGGCACCGCGATCCACGCCGGCGTCCCCGCCGGCAGCGCCAGCCCCGCGAGCGCCGCGCCGAACCCGCCCGCCGCGAGCTGCCCCTCCGCGCCGATGTTGAAGAGCCCCGCGCGCAGTCCGAGCGACACCGCCAGCCCGGTGGCGATCAGCGTCGTCGTCTTGTACAGCACCTGGCCGAAGCCGTACCAATTCCCCCACGTCCCCTGCACCAGCAGGCGGTACACCGCCGCCGGAGACTGCCCCACCGCGAGGATCAGCAGGTCCCCCGCCACGAGCGCCACGAGCAGCGCCACCACCGGCGGCAGCAGCGCCGACTCGATCCGCTCGCGCATCTCCTCGCGCGTCACGCGGCCCCCGTCATCAGCGGCCCGAGCGACGACTCGCTCGCCTGCGCCCGCGGCACGAGCCCCACGAACCGCCCGCCGTACATCACCGCCACCCGGTCCGCCAGCGCGAGCACTTCCTGCAGCTCCGCGCTCACCAGCAGCACCGCCTTCCCCGCCGCGCGCGCCGCGCGCAGCTGCGCGTGGATGAACTCGATCGCCCCCACGTCCACGCCCCGCGTCGGCTGCGCCGCGAGCAGCACCGTGAAGTCGCCCCCCATCTCGCGCGCGATCACCACCTTCTGCTGGTTCCCCCCCGACAGCGCGCGCGCCGGGAGCGCGGGGTCCGCCGGCCGGATGTCGAAGCGCTCCACCGCCGCGCGCGCGTGCTCGGCGATCCGCGCCCGGTCCATCCGCCCCCACCGCGCGTACGCGCGCTGCCGCCCGAGGATCAGGTTGTCCGCCACCGAGTAGTCGAGCACGAGCCCGCGCCGGTGGCGGTCCTCCGGAATGTGCGCGAGCCCCAGCGCCGACCGCTCCCGCACGCCGAGCGCCGTCACGTCGCGGTCGCCGAGCATCACCGTTCCCGACGCCGCCGGCCGCAGCCCCGCGAGCGCATCGAGCAGCGCGCTCTGTCCGTTCCCCTCCACGCCGGCGATGCCGAGGATCTCGCCCGCCGCCACGGTGAACGACACCCCGTCCACCTCGCGCGGCCGCCGCGCGCCCGCCACCACGAGGTCGCGCACCGTGAGCGCGGGCGCCCCCGCCGTGCCCGCGGACGGGGGCGCGCCGCCCAGCGCCACCTCGCGCCCCACCATCGCGCGCGCGATCTCCGCCGGCGTCGTGTCGCGCGTCGTCATCCGCGCCACCGTCTCCCCGCGCCGCATCACCGTGATCCGGTCGGAGACCTGCATCACCTCGTCCAGCTTGTGCGTGATCAGCACGATCGTGCCGCCCCCCGCCCGCAGCGCGCGCAGCACGCGCCAGAGTTCCTGCACCTCCGGCGGCGAGAGCACCGCCGTCGGCTCGTCGAGGATCAGCAGCCGCGCCCCGCGGAAGAGCGCCTTCAGGATCTCCACCCGCTGCGCCTCGCCCACGCTCAGCTCGCCCACCATGCGCGACGGCTCCACGCGCAGCCCGTAGCGCGCCGCCACCTCCGCGACCTCCGCGCGCGCGCGCCGCAGGTCGAGCGCCGGCCCGCGGTGCGGCTCGCGCCCCAGCACCACGTTCTCCGCCACCGTGAGCGTGGGCACGAGCATGAAATGCTGGTGCACCATCCCCACCCCCGCGGCGATCGCGTCCGCCGTCCGCCACCCCGTCACGTCGCGCCCATCCACCTCGGCGCGCCCCGCGTCCGGCGCGATCAGCCCCGCCAGGATCCGCATGAGCGTGGACTTCCCCGCGCCGTTCTCTCCCACGAGCGCGTGGATCTCCCCCGGCGCCACCACGAGCGACGCGCCGCGGTTCGCGCGCACCGCGCCGAAGCGCTTCTCGATCCCCTCGAGGCTCACCGCCGCCGGCGCGCGCTCGCCGCTCATCGCGTGCTCGGCACCTGGATCTTCCCCGCGATGATCAGCGCCTCGAGCGCCTCGAGCTTCGCGTGCACGCTGTCGGGGATGAGCGCGCGGTTGTGCGCGTCGTACACGTAGCCCACGCCGTGCTCGGCGAGCCCGTACTCGTAGATCCCCCCCGCGAACGTCCCCGCGCGCACGCGGCCGATCTGGTCGAAGACCACCGCGTCCACCCCCTTCACCATCGACGTGAGCACGTGCCCCGGCGCTTCGTCGTACTGGTCCGCGTCCACGCCGATCGCGTACTTGCCGGTCTGTCGCGCGGCCTCGAACACGCCGAGTCCCGTGGAGCCGGACGCGTGATAGATGACGTTCACGCCCTGCTGGTACTGGTTGAGTGCGAGCTCTTTGCCTTTTCCCGGGTTGCGGAAGGCGTCGGGTGTGACGCCGGCGTATTGCACGACGACCTCGCAGTCGGGGCACACGCTCTTGACGCCCGCCTTGTAGCCGGCCTCGAACTTCTGGAAGAGCGGCACGTCCATGCCGCCGACAAATCCGACCTTTTTCGAGTTGCCGACCATCGCCGCGATCGCGCCGACGAGGAACGAGCCTTCTTCTTCCTTGAACTTGAGCGCCGCGACGTTCGCCGGCGGCGGAATGACGCGTCCTTCCTTGTCGGTCGCGAGCGCGTAGTCGACGTCGGCGAAGTGCGTGTTGGGATACTCCTTCGCCAGTTGCGTGATGTCGTCGGTGAAGATGAATCCGACGGCGATGACCAGGTCCATGTGCTCCGCCGCGAGCACGCGTAGTCCGGCTTCGCGGTCCGTCGCC
>DATKOH010000104.1:0-2748 GCA_035524735.1 Gemmatimonadaceae bacterium | reverse complement strand
TAGATGTTGTCGAAGAAGAGGAGCACGTCCTGCCGGCGCTCATCACGGAAGTACTCGGCCATGGTGAGCGCCGAGAGCGCGACGCGGAATCGCGCGCCCGGCGGCTCGCTCATGCGCGCGAAGACGAGCACCGCGCGGTTCAACACGCCGGACTGCCGCATCTGGATCCAGAGGTCGTTCCCCTCGCGCGTGCGCTCGCCCACGCCGCCGAACACCGACACGCCCCGGTGCTCCACGCCGATGTTCCGGATCAGCTCCATGACGATCACGGTCTTTCCCACGCCGGCGCCGCCGAAGAGCGCGATCTTCCCGCCGCGCGGGAAAGGGGTCAGCAGGTCGATCGCCTTCAAGCCGGTCTCGAGGATCCGCGGCGTGCCCTCGAGCGCGGCGAAGGGCGCGGCGGGCTTGTGGATCGCCTGCACGCGCGTGGGCGTGAACGGCAGCTCGTCGATCGGCTCGCCGAGCACGTTGAAGAGGCGCCCCAGCGTATCGACGCCCACCGGCACGCAGATCGGGCGCCCGGTGTCGAACACGCGCGTGCCCCGCGCCAACGCGTCGGTGGAGTCGAGCGCGATGGTCCGTGCCACTCCCTCGCCCAGCAGCTGCACCACCTCGAGCGGCACGCCGGCCGCGGCGCTCCCGGCGCGCAGCAGATTGTCGATCGCGGGCAGCCGCCCACCGAAGGTCACGTCCACCACGGGCCCCATCACCTGCGTGACGATCCCCGGCGCCTTCGCCTCGGTGAGTCCGCGGTTGATGCGGGACACCGCCTGCTCCACGATCTCAGCCCGGTTCGGCATGGGCGGCCTCAGCGCTCCCCGGTCATGCTCGACGCGGATTCCGCGACCGCGCGCGATGCGGCCAGCGCGCCGAGCAGGTCGGTGGTGATCACTTCGCGCCGCAGCCGGTTGTGCTGCACGCGGTATCCCTGGAGCGTCTTGTCGGCGCGCTCCGTCGCCTCCTCCATGGTGATCATCCGCGCGCCCTGCTCGCTGGCGTGCGACTCCAGCAACGCGCCGAGCAGCTGCACGCGCAGGTACACCTCCACGAGCTCCTCGATCACATCCTCGAACCCGGGCTCGTAGTGCCACCGCTCGGCGTCCTCGCCGGCGACGGCGGAGCCGTCGTGCGGCTCCACCCGCATGGGCAGGACGCGGCGCACGCGCGGCACCCGGCGGAGGGCGGTGTGGAACTCCGTGTACACGACGTGCACGGCATCCACCTTGCCGGAGCGGTACACCGTGAGCAGCAGCGCCAGCAGCCGCTCCACCGCGCCCGCGCTGATGCCCTCGCGCCGCCAGCCTTCGCGATGGATGATCTCCGCGTGCCGCTTCGCGAAGAACTTGATCCCCTTCTGGCCCACCACGATGAAGCGGACGCGCTGCCCCGCCTCGCGGCTCTTCCGCCAGAATTCGTTCGCGAGGCGGCACGCCTCGAGATTGTAGCCGCCGCACATGCCGCGGTCGGCCGTGATGACGAGCAGCGCCACGGTGCGCACCGGCTCGCGCGGCCGGAGCAGGTCCGAGTAGCGCGCGATCTCGAATCCGGCGCGGGCGAGGTACGCCTGCTGCCGCGCGAGGATGGTGCGGAAGCGCTGCGAGTATTCGCGCATCCCCGCCGCGCGCCGGCGCGCGCGCGAGAGCCGCGCGGCCGCCACGGTGGCCAGCGTGCGCGTGATCCGCTCGATGTTCTCCACCGCCCGGATGCGCTCGCGGAGCTCGGTGAGCGAGCTCATACGGCCGCCGCCGGCTCGCCCGCGTGCGCCTCCTGCGGGAGCGAGGCGTTGAACTCGCCGATCGCCTGCGCGAGCCGCGCCTCCGCGTCCGCCGGGAGGTCCCGCGTCTGCTGGAGCGCCGAGATCACCTCGGGGTGGTGCGCCGCGAGGTAGGCGTTCAATCCCTCCTCGTACGCGCGGAGCCGCTCGATCGGCACCCCGTCCGTGAAGCCGTTCACCGCGGCGAAGAGGATGATGATCTCCCGCTCCAGCGGGAGCGGCGCGTGCGCGTCCTGCGTGAGCACCGCGAGCTCCCGCTCTCCGCGCTGCAGTTGGCGCAGCGTGGCCTCGTCCACCTCGGCGCCGAACTTGACGAAGCGCGCCATCTCGTGGTGCTGGGCGAGATCGATGCGCAGGCGCCCGGCCACCTTCCGCATCGCCGCGGTCTGCGCCATCCCGCCCACGCGCGACACCGAGAGCCCCACGTCCATCGCCGGCCGCGAGCCCTGGTTGAAGAGCGCGCTGTCGAGGAAGATCTGCCCGTCGCAGATGGAGATGATGTTCGTGGGGATGAGCGCCGAGATGTCGCCGGCCAGCGTCTCGACGATCGGGATCGCCGTGAGCGAGCCGCCGCCGAGATCGTCGCGCAGCCGCGCCGCGCGCTCGAGCAACCGGGAATGCACGTAGAAGATGTCGCCCGGATAGGCCTCGCGGCCGATCGGCCGCTTGAGCAGTGCCGAGATCTCGCGGTAGGTCACGGCGTGCTTCGAGAGGTCATCGTACACGACCAGCGCATGGCCGCCGCGATTCATGAAAGCTTCCGCCATGGTGCACGCGGCGTACGGCACGACATAGCGGAACGCCGGCGGCTCGCTCGAGAGCGCGGCCACGACGATCGTGTACTCCATCGCGCCGCGCTCGCGCAGCAGGTTCACCGCCCGCGCGAGACTCGACGCCTTCTGCCCGATGGCCGCGTAGACGCAGATCACTCCCGCGCCCTTCTGGCTCAGGATCACGTCGAGCGCCACCGTGGT
>DATKOH010000103.1:0-8953 GCA_035524735.1 Gemmatimonadaceae bacterium | reverse complement strand
CATCGGGGCGTGGCTGCCCGGCTTCATCGTGGCCATTCGCCATATGTCTCAGAAGGCGGCGGACTTCAAGGTGGGATACATCACCGTGATCGCCGGCTTTGGCGGCACCCTCATTGGGGGCTGGCTCGGTGACCGGCTCCTCCGCCGGTGGAGGGAGTCGTATCTCTGGGTCTCCGCCGTGAGCACGCTCGCGGCCGTCCCGTTCGCGTATCTCGCGATGCGCCCGGCGAACGAGACGCTGTGGGTGGAGGCGCTCTGGGTCGCGGTCGTACTGGTCTTCCTGAGCAATGGTCTCGTCAATTCGAGCCTCCTGAGCGTCGTACCCGCCGCGCGCCGTGCGTCGGCGATGGCGCTCTCGATCCTGATCATCCACTCGCTCGGCGATGCGCCGTCGCCCGCGATCCTGGGGCATGTGGCCGACTGGACCTCCGTGCCGACGGCCGCGCTCCTGATCCCCATCTTCCTCCTCCTCGGCGGCCTCATCTGGCTCTACGCCGCCTGGCGCGGCGAGCGCGCACCCCGCCCCGCGGAAGGAGCGACGATGTGACGGCGCCCCCGGAACTCCTCTACCTGCTCTCCGCCGACGCGAAGGACTTCGCGCGCACGCTCGCGCCGATGCCCGCCGCCGACATCGCCGCGGCGCTGAACGACCTCGAGCCCGCCGCCGCCACCGCCGTGCTCTGCGCGCTCCCCTTCGACCGGATCGTCCAGGTGTTCGACGAGCCCGAGCTCGAGCGCCGCACCGCGCTCTTCGAGGGACTCGACGCCGCGCGCGCGGCGCCCGTGATCGAGGCGATGGCCGCCGACCAGCAGGCGGACCTCTTCCGCGAGCTCCCGACCGCGGACCGCGAACGGCTCCTCGCCCAGCTCACTCCCGCCACGCGCGATGCGCTGCGCATGCTGCTCGCGTACGCCCCCGGCGTCGCCGGCGGTCTCATGACCACGGAGTTCATGGCCGTGCCGGGCGACTGGACGGTGCGGCAGGCCCTCGAGCGCATCCGCGAGGTCGCGCGCGGCAAGGAGACGGTGTACGCCGTCTACGTGACCGACCCGGCCACGCAGCGCCTCGAGCAGGTCGTGTCGCTGCGCGAACTCATGCTCGCCGATCCCGCGCAGACCGTGCGCGCCGCCGCCGCCCCCGGGAAGCCGGTGGCGGTAACCCCCGACATGAGCCGCGAGGACGTGGCGCGCCTCATCTCCAAGTACAACCTGCTCGCCGTGCCCGTGCTCGATGCCGACGGCCGCGTGATCGGCATCGTCACCGTGGACGACGTCATCGACGCGATGGTCCGCGAGCAGACCAAGGACATCCAGCAGCTCGGCGGCGTGGAGGCCATCGACCTCCCGTACACCCGGATCGGATTCACCGCGATGATCCGCAAGCGCGCCGGCTGGCTCGCGGCGCTCTTCCTCGGCGAGATGCTCACCGCCACCGCGATGGGCTACTTCGAGGGGGAGATCAGCAAGGCGGTGGTGCTCGCCCTCTTCGTGCCGCTCATCATCAGTTCCGGCGGCAATTCGGGCTCGCAGGCCACGTCGCTCATCATCCGCGCGATGGCGCTCCGCGAACTCACCCTGCGCGACTGGTGGCGCGTCGCGCTGCGCGAGCTCCCCTCGGGGCTCGCGCTCGGCGCCATCCTCGGCGCGATCGGCTTCGTGCGCATCGTCCTCTGGCAGCAATGGGGGCTGTACGACTACGGCCCGCACTGGATCCTCGTCGCCTGCACGGTGAGCGCGGCCTTGGTGGGGGTGGTCACCTTCGGGTCGCTCACCGGCTCGATGCTCCCCTTCCTCCTCCGCCGGCTCGGCTTCGATCCGGCGAGCGCCAGCGCGCCGTTCGTCGCCACGCTGGTGGACGTCACCGGACTCATCATCTACTTTTCGGTCGCGCTGTTCATCCTGCGTGGCACGCTCCTCTGAGCGTCCGCCGGCGCGCTCCCCATCATGAGGCCCCGCATGACCCGCCCCCGTTCGCGCGCGCTCGCGCTGCTCTCGCTCGTCCCCACCGCCATCGCCGCGCAGGGCAAGCCGGCCGCGAAGCCGGTCCCCGCCCCCGCGGCGGCCGACACGCTCATCTTCGGCGCCGGTCTCGAGGCGCGCGGCATCGGCCCCGGCGTCATGGGCGGCCGCGTCTCCGCGCTCGCCTACGATCCGAAGGATCCGTACACCTACTACGTCGGGCTCGCCACGGGCGGCGTGCAGGCCACGCACGACAACGGCCAGACCTTCTCCTCCCTCTGGGACAAGCAGCCGGTCGCGTCGATCGGTGACATCGCCGCCTTCGCCGGCGACTCCGCCATGCTCTGGGTCGCCACCGGCGAAGCGAACGACCGCAATTCCACCGGATGGGGCGCGGGCGTCTTCCGCTCCGCCGACGGCGGCGCGACGTGGACCTTCGCCGGCCTCAAGGACAGCAAGAGCATCGCGCGCATCGTGCTCCACCCCACCGATCGCAACACCGCGTGGGCCGCGGTCACCGGCAACCTCTGGGCGGAGAGCGAGGAGCGCGGCATCTACAAGACCACCGACGGCGGCGCCACCTGGAAGAAGGTGCTCGCGGCGCCGAAGCCCTTCGACACCAAGGTCGGCGGCGGCGACATCGCGATCGATCCCTCGAACCCCAACGTGCTCTACGCCGCGCTCTACGCGCGCGTCCGCAAGCCGTGGGCCTTCATCTCCGGCGCCGACTACACCGACGGCAAGGACGTGAGCGGGATCTTCAAGAGCACCGACGGCGGCGCTACCTGGAAGAAGCTCACCGCGGGGCTCCCCGGCCGCACGCAGCGCATCGGCCTCGCGGTGTGGGCGAAGGACCCGAAGGTCGTGTACGCCGAGATCCAGAGCGACGAGGGGGGCACCTCGGGCGTCGACGGTCCCTTCAGCAAGTCCGGCGGCGTCTTCCGCTCCGACGACGCGGGAGAGCACTGGACGCGCATGTCGCGCCTCAACCCGCGCCCCTTCTACTTCTCGCAGATCCGCGTCGATCCCGCGAACGACCAGCGCGTCTACGTCGCGGGCTTCATGCTCCACGTGAGCGATGACGGCGGGAAGACCTGGCGCGAGGACCTCTTCAAGGACGTCCACGCCGACAACCACGCGCTCATCATCGATCCGCGGAACCCCGCGCACCTCGTCCTCGGCACCGACGGCGGCATCTACCAGAGCTTCGACAAGGCCGACGGGTGGCAGCACGTGCGCAACGTGCCGGCCGGCGAGTACTACCGCGTGAACGTCGACAACGCGATGCCGTACCACATCTGCGGCGGGCTGCAGGACAACGAGAACTGGATCACGCCGAGCGCGGTCTGGTCGAAGGACGGCATCACCAACGGCGCCGGCTTCAACATCAGCGGCGGCGACGGCGCCTACTGCGCCTTCGACGCCACCGACGAGAGCATCGTGTACGCCGAGTCGCAGGGCGGTACGATCTTCCGCATGGACCTCCGCACGGGCTACGCGAAGGACCTGCAGCCCGCGCCCGCGGAGGGGCGCAACGCCTTCCGCTTCCACTGGGTGAGCCCGATCGTGCAGAGCGCGCACGCGAAGGGCACGCTCTACCTCGCCGGCAACCGCGTCTTCAAGCTCACGAACCTCGGCGACACGTGGACGCCCGTCAGCCCGGATCTCTCGAGCAAGGACTACGAGAAGATGACGGTGGTCGGCTCCGGCGCGGAGGACTACGGCGTGATCTTCGCGCTCGCCGAGTCGCCGGTGAAGGCGGGGCTCCTCTGGGCGGGCACCGATGACGGCAAGCTCTGGAAGACGGCCGACGACGGCGCCACCTGGACCGAGCTCACCGCCGCGCTCCCCGCCGCGGTGAAGGGACTCTGGATCAGCCACATCGAGGCGAGCGCCTTCGACGCGAACGTCGCGTACCTCTCCGTGGACGGGCACCGCACCGGCAACTTCGGCACCTTCCTCTACCGCACCGCCGACGGCGGGAAGACCTGGCAGAGCATCGTGAACAACCTGCCGGCGGATGCGCCGGTGCAGGTGGTGCGCGAGAGCGCGAAGAACGCCGACCTCCTGCTCGCGGGCACGGAGTTCGCGCTCTGGCTGAGCGTGGACCGCGGCGCGCACTGGCAGAAGTTCGGCGGGCTCCCCACCGTGGCGGTGGACGACATCATGTTCCACCCGCGCGACCGCGACCTGATCATCGCGACGCACGGCCGCAGCCTCTTCATCGTGGACGACATGCGCGCGCTCGAGGAGTTCACCCCGGCGGTGGCCGCCGAAGCCGCGCACCTCTTCACCATCCGCCCCGCCTTCGGCCGCTATCCGCTCCCCGGCTGGGTCGGCTCCGACGGCAACAGCGTCTACCGCGGCACCAATCCGCCCGCGGGCGCGATCATCCAGTACCGCGTGAAGGCGTTCAACGGCGAGCGCGTGAAGTTCACCATCAAGAACGCCGCCGGGAGCGTGGTGGCGAACCTCTCGGCCCCCGGCACCCCCGGCTTCGGCCGCGTGGTGTGGGATCTCACGATGACGAAGGACCTGCTCACCGAGTACGGCGGCGATGCGAGCGACAAGTTCGTCGCGCCGGGGGAGTACACCGTCACGATGAGCTACGGCACGGTGAAGCAGTCGCAGAAGGTGATGGTGACCATCGCGCCCGGGATCGAGACGCGGTAGGGCGCGGCGCGGAGGGGGCGGCCGCCGGCGCGCGTCAGGGCGCGCCGGGCTCGCGCAGGGCCGCCTCCTCCGGGCCGCTCCCCGCGGTGCGCCACATCACGCGGCAGAGCCAGAGGCCGAATCCCACCGAGCCCGCCAGCACCAGCGCGGAGCAGAGCCGCGTGACGCGCGCGATGCCGGCGTCGTGCGCGAGCCAGCCGTAGCGCGCGAGCAGCCAGTGCCAGTCGTGCTCGGGATTGTCGCTGAATCCCACGAGGGGGAGCGCCTGCGCGCGCGCGTCGCCGATGTACGTCGCGAGGTTCGCGAGACTGAAGGCCAGCCACGTGCCCCCCGCCGCCACGCCGTACCAGTCCCCCTGGCGGCGCAGCGCGATCATCACGATCACCGGCACGAGGAGCTGCATGATGCTCCCGCCGGCGACGCCGATCACCTCGCCGAACCAGCCGAAGAAGGCGTGCCCCGACTCGTGCGCCACGAGCGTGATCCCCGACCACACGTTCCACGCCATCGGCGCGCTCAGCCCGCGCATCGCCGTATAGCCGAGCAGCAGGATGAGCGGCGCCCGCCACCGCCAGTCGCGGCCGGCCGCCCACTCGCTCGGCGTCTGCGAAGGATCCATGCCCATCGGACGCGCGCGGGGGCGCCGCGTTTCGGCCGCCGGGCGGCGGACGCCGCGTGCGCCGCACCGTGGCACCGTTCCACCGAACCCCCGCCCCGGCGCTATCTTTCCGCCTCGTGAGCCAGGCCCGCCCGTCCCACCGCCCGCCCGCGCCGGTCTTCTTCGACGAGACCGGCCGCCGGTGGCGCCGCTGGAGGCGCATCGCCCTCGTCGTCGGCGTCATCACGTCGATCGTCGGCGGGCTCACCGTGCTCAGCCTCGCCATCCCCCCGCTCATCCCGCAGCTCCGCACCAACCCGGTGAAGCTCTCCACCACGCCGCGCATCCCGACGAGCCGCGCGGAGAAGCTGGAGATGGAGAAGAAGCTCGAGCTCTGGTTCGCCCTCGAGAAGAACCACGCGCCGCCGGCGCTGCGTCCGTCGCAACTGCCGCTCCCGAAGCACGTCACCCCGCGCGCGGCCAAGGCGCCGGGCGACCCGATCATGGCGGGCTTCTACGTCAACTGGGACGACAACTCCCTCGAGGCGCTCCGCGACCACGCGGAGGACCTCGACTGGGTCGTCTGCGAATGGGCCTTCGTCGCGCCGGGCGGCGATTCGCTCACGATGAAGATCGACCGCCGCGTGCAGTACACCATCAACCAGCGGATCGCCGACCCGGCGCAGCGCCCGCAGGTCTACATGATGGTGAGCAATTACGCCGCGCAGTCGCACAAGTGGGACGCCGCGTCGCTCCGCCGCCTCCTCGGCGCTCCCGCGGCGTCGCGCCGCGCCATCGAGCAGATCGTCGACTCCGTCGGCTTCTACGGGCTCGCCGGCGTCACCCTCGATTTCGAGGAGGTGCCCGCCGAGCTCACCGAGCGCGTCGTCGCCTTCACGCGCGCGCTCACGGCACAGCTCGCGCCGCGCGGCAAGCGCGTCACCCAGGCCGTCTCCTTCAACGACAGCAACGAACAGCTGCGGCGGTACGCGGAGGTGAACGACAAGGTCTTCCTCATGCTCTACGACGAGCACTACGGGCGCGGCGACCCGGGGCCCGTCGCGAGCCAGCAGTGGTACGTGCGCACGGCGCGGCGCATGCTCGAGGTGATCCCCGCCGCGAAGGCGATCCTCACCGTCGGCGCCTACGGCTACGACTGGAACGACGCCGACTCCTCCTCCAACGGCCAGACGCTCACCTTCCAGGAGATGATGAGCGCGGTGCGCAACGCGCCCATCAAGAGCTTCCACTTCGACACGCTCACCCTCAACCCGTACGCGCGCTGGACCGACGCCGACTCCACCGACCACGTGGCCTGGTACCTCGACGCCGTCACCGCGTACGACCAGATCCTCGCCGGCCGCGAACTCGGCGTCGCCGGGCACGCCATCTGGCGCCTCGGCTCCGAGGATCCCGCCATCTGGCGCGTCATCGGGCGCATGGGCATCGACGCGCCGCCGGAGGAGCTGTCGGTGATCCCCTCCGGCTACGACCCCGAGTTCCTGCCCCGCGACGGCAAGGGGGAGATCCTGAAGATGGTCTCGCCCCCCACCGACGGGCGGCGCGAGATCACGGAGGATGCCGCCACGCGGCTGGTCACCAACGAGAAGGTCGTGAGCTACGCGACGCCCTTCGTCTTCGACCGCTTCGGCGACGGCTTCCCCCACCGCGTGGCGATCACCTTCGACGACGGCCCCGACGGCCGCTGGACCGCGGCGATCCTCGACACGCTCAAGTCGCGCCACGCGCCGGCGACCTTCTTCGTGATCGGGCAGAACGTGGAGACGCACATCCCGCTCGTGCGCCGCGAATGGGCGGAGGGGCACGAGATCGGGAACCACACCTTCACCCACCCGAACCTCTACTTCACCAACACGCTGCAGACGAAGCTGCAGATCGACGCCACCGAGCGCCTCCTCGAGGCCGTGCTGGGGCGGCGCACCTCCTTCTTCCGCGCCCCGTACTTCGGCGACGCCGAGCCCACCACGCTCGACGAGCTCATCCCCATCGGCATCGCGGATGGCCGCGGCTATCTCACCGTCGGCCTGCACATCGACAGCGAGGACTGGCGCTCGCCGGGCGTCGATCGGATCATCGACACCACGCTCGCGCAGCGCTGGCGCGGCAACGTCGTGCTGATGCACGACGGCGGCGGCGACCGCCGGCAGACGATCGCCGCGCTCGGCCCGCTCATCGACTCGCTGCGCGCGGAGGGGGACACCCTCGTCACCGTCTCCGAGCTGATCGGCATCCCGCGCGAGGAGGCGATGCCCGGGCTGCCGCCCCGCTCGATCGTGGCGCGCCTCGGCGAGCTCGCCGCCTTCGGCGCCTTCGGGCTCCTCGAGTGGATCCTCTACTGGATCTTCCTCATCGCGATCGTCCTCGGCTTCCTGCGCCTCGTCTTCATCACGACGCTCGCGGTGATCCAGCACCGCCGCCGCCACCAGGACGTGGACGCGCCCGTCACCTACGCGCCGCCGGTGAGCGTGATCGTGCCCGCCTTCCGCGAGGAGAACGTGATCGTGAAGACGATCGAGAGCCTCGTCGGCCAGGCCTATCCCGGCCCGCTCGAGGTGATCGTCGTCGACGACGGCTCCCCCGACGCCACCTACGAGCGCGCGCGCGACGCCTTCGGCGCGCACCCGCGCGTGCGCATCTTCCGCAAGGCCAACGGCGGCAAGGCGAGCGCGCTCAACTTCGGCCTCCGCGAGGCGAGCGGCGAGATCGTCATCTGCCTCGACGCCGACACCATCTTCGCGCCGAACACCGTCGCCGAGCTCGTCGAGCCGCTCCGCGATCCCGCCGTCGGCGCCGTGGCCGGCAACGCGAAGGTCGGCAACCGCATCAACATCGTCACCCGGTGGCAGGCGATCGAGTACGTCACCAGCCAGAACCTCGACCGCCGCGCCTTCTCCCTCCTCAACTGCATCACCGTCGTGCCCGGCGCCGTGGGGGCGTGGCGGAAGTCGCTCGTGGAGGCGGCCGGGGGCTTCAGCGAGGAGACGCTCGCCGAGGACCAGGACCTCACCCTCACCATCCGCCGCGCCGGCCACGCCATCGCGTACGCCGACGAGGCCATCGGCTACACCGAGGCCCCCGACACGCTGCGCATGCTCAGCCGCCAGCGCTTCCGCTGGAGCTTCGGCACCCTGCAGTGCCTCTGGAAGCACCGCGACGTGTTCTTCAAGAAGCGCTACGGCTCGCTCGGATGGATCGCGCTCCCCAACGTGCTGATCTTCCAGCTCTTCTATCCGGCGGTGTCGCCGATCGCGGACTTCCTCTTCGTGTGGAGCATCGCGTCGGTCTTCTGGGTGCGCGCCGAGCACGGCGCCACCTTCGCCATCTCCTCGCTCGAGCGCGTGCTGGTCTACTACGCGATCTTCCTCGTGATCGACTGGGCCGCGACGATGATCGCCTTCCTCCTCGAGCCTGACGAGGACCGCTCCCTCACCTGGCTCGTCCTGCTCCAGCGCTTCGCCTACCGGCAGGTCATGTACGTGGTGGTGATCCGCTCGCTCATCGCGGCGCTCAAGGGGAAGCTGGTGGGCTGGGGGAAACTCGAGCGGAAGGCGACCGTGGAACTGGGCGTTGGGACCTAGGCCTGGGAACTGGGGGTGGCGGCAACGGAGGGAGTGGGTGCGGGGAAGTGTGGGTGTTGGGTGGTGGGAGGTGGGGCGCGCCCGTCCCACCTCCATCTCCCACCGCCCACTCTTCCCCGAACCC
>DATKOH010000102.1:0-15959 GCA_035524735.1 Gemmatimonadaceae bacterium | reverse complement strand
CCGTCGCCGGGTGCGAGGTGTTCGCCGCCCAGCCCGTCCCCTTCGCGTCCGTCACCGTCGCCGTCACGGCCTGCGACGCCGTGAAGTTCATCGCGGTGAGGCTCGTGGTGTACGTCTGCCAGTCGGCGAAGTAGCTCTCCTCGGCGGTGGCCATGTTGCGCAGGTCCGACTTCATCGACGCGACGTAGGCCTTCTCCTTCGTGTTCGCGAACTTCGGGATCGCGATCGCGGCGAGAATGCCGATGATGACCACGACGATCAGGAGCTCGATCAGCGTGAAACCCTTCCGAGACGGGGAGCGCATAGCGTGCCTCCTACGGCAGTGGGCCGCGCATGGACCCCGCGGCAATGGGTGTTCCTGTGTCCACGCCTATAAGAAGCACGAATGGGGCCACGGACCACGATAATCGTAAGTTGTTATATGACAATATGTTACATTCTTACGACAGACGGGGGATGCACCGCTGGGCACCGCGCATTGCGGCCGCCCCGCGTTATGCGGTTAGAACCGCCCCGCGCCCCCGGACGTCGCCGTGCTGTCCCCCGGCCGCACACCCACCGAATCCACCACCACCTCGCCGCGGCGCGCGTCCCACGTCCACTTCCCGGCGCGGAAGTAC
This sequence comes from Gemmatimonadaceae bacterium, assembly GCA_035524735.1. GTDB lineage: Bacteria > Gemmatimonadota > Gemmatimonadetes > Gemmatimonadales > Gemmatimonadaceae > DATKOH01. Next base: position 15,339 of record DATKOH010000102.1, on the reverse strand, counting down.
TGCTGCACGTCGGGGTGCCCGATCGGGAACATCGTCCCCCCTTTCACGACGAGCACGCCGGTACGCGCCACGTACGTCGGGATCCGCCACCCCGCGAGCGACCGCCCGACGCGCCCGTTCACGCGCATCTGCACGAAGCCGACGCGCGGATCGAAGGTGGCCGCGAGCGCGCCGAAGACATCCAGCCCCACGCGCGCGCTCGCCCATCCCTTCTGCGCCTGGAAGCGCACCGGCGCGTTCACGAACGCCACCTCGCCGATCCTGATCCGCGGCACCACGCCGTACACCGCCGCCGGGTCCCCCGAACCGCGCGCGGCGAAGCGGCGCACGGAGTCGCGGTGCATCCACGCCGTGTCGAGCAGGAAGCCGCTCACCTTCGCGTCGATGACCGCGACCACCGTGTCCTTCCCGATCGCGAGCTTCACGGTGCCCAGCAGATGGCTGTCGCTCACGGCGTACACGGTGATCGACGAGTCGGGCCCCTCGATCCCCGGCGGATGCGCGCGCAGCCACTCGGCGCGCAGGCGCTCGCCGGTCGGGATGGCCGACGTCGGCAACGCGGCGAGCGCGGCCCAGTCGTTGATGCGCGCGCTCAGCGAGTCCACGAGGCCGAGCCGGGAGTAGACGGGCGCGAGGTCGATCGCGACCACGCGCGGGTCCTCGCCGAAGTGCCGCGCCTCCTCCATGAGCGTGGCGCCGATGCGCAGCGCGCCGCGCCCCGCGAGATAGCGCCCCAGTGCGAGGCGCGCGCCGCCGTCGTGCGGCGCGATGCGCGCCGCGGCGTAGTACGCCGATTCCGCCCCGAAGAGACGGCCGGCGATGATCATCGTGTCGCCGCGCGCCACCAGTTCGGCCGCGGCCTCCGACCGGGTGCTCGGCACGGGCACCGGCGCCGTGCCCGACTGCGCGCGCGCGCCCGCCGCCGCGAGCGCGACCAGCACCGCGGCGCGCGCCCGCACCCTAGTGCGACACCCGGTAGATGGCGCCCGACGAGTCGTCGGAGACGAGCAGCGCTCCGTCCGCGGTGACGGTCACGTCCACCGGCCGCCCCCATCGCGTGCCGTCGGCGAGCTGCCAGCCGGTGATGAAGTCGTCGGAGCTCACCGGCTTGTTCCCCGCGATGTGCACGCGGATCACCTTCGCGCCGGTGGGCACGCTGCGGTCCCAGGAGCCGTGCAGCGCGACGACCAGGTCGCCGCGCCAGTCGCTCGGGAACTTCGTCGCCCGGTCCAGGAACGCGATGCCGAGCGGCGCCGAGTGCGCCTGGATGTCGAGGGCGGCCGGGATGGTCGAGGCGCACCGCGCGGCATCGTTGTACTCGGGGTTCGGCACCGCGGCGCCGGCGAGCGAGTAGCAGTAGGGCCACCCGTAGTCGCCGCCGTCCCGCAGGATGTTGATCTCGTCCGGCGGGAGGTTCTCGTGGTCGGGCGGGAGGTTGTCGCGCTCGTTCTGCGACACCCAGAGCTCCTTCGTCACCGGGTTCAGCGCGATCCCCACCGCATTGCGCAGCCCGTACGCGAAGCGGTGGCCGTTGCCGCCGTCGGCGTCGTAGCGCGTGACCGCGGCGCGCATGGAGTCGGTCTCGACGCACAGGTTGCAGGTGGAGCCCATCGCGATGTACATGGCGCTGTCGGCGCCAAAGGCGATGCTGCGCGTCCAGTGGTTCCCGCCGCCGGCGAAGGAGACGATCCGCTCCGGCGCGCCCGACGGCACGCCGTGCGCGTCGAGCCGCATGCGCACCACGCCGGACGTGAGCGCGATGTAGAGATAGCCGCCGTGGAAGGCGAGTCCGTGCGGGCGGTCGAGCGAGGTCGCCACCACGGTCAGCTTGTCCGCCACGCCGTCGCCGTTCGTGTCCACGAGCCGCACCACCTGCCCGGCGCGCGGCTGGCTGGCGTACACCGCGCCGTCGGGACCCACCGCCATGAAGCGCACGCCGGCGAGCCCGCGCGCGAAGTACTGCACCGTGAAGCCGGCCGGCAGCACGAGCCGCGCGCGCAGCGAATCCTGCTGCGGCGCCGTCGGCAGCGTGAGCCCGCTCTCCTGTCCCGCGCACGCGGCCGCCGCGGCGATCATCGCCGCGGCCACGCCGCCGAGCGCCGAGTGCCGAGCGCCAAGACCCATCGTCATGCGTACACCCCCGTGATCGCGCTCTCCCCCGCGGGCATGTGCGCCCCGCGGCTCGCCACCGCCTCCGCCTCCGCCGCGTCCACCTCGGCCTCCACCGCGCGTTCCGCCTCCGCCAGCCGCTCGCGGCTGATGCCGGTGCGCACGAGATGCTCCTCGAACATCCCGATCGGATCGCGCTTCCCCCAGTGCTCGAACAGCGACGCGTCGAAGGTGCGGCGCGCCTCCGCCTCGTCGTGCGTCGCGTGCCCGCCCATCCGGAAGGTCTCGGCGATCAGGAGCGCCGGCCCTTCGCCGCGGCGGCAGCGTTCCACCGCGAGCGCCGTGAGCGCGTACGCGTCGAGCACGTTGTTGCCGTCGAACACCCCGCCCCACACGCCGTACGCCTTCGGCCACTGCGCGAACTTCTCGCCATCGGCGGCGAGATGGTGCTGGTCGAGGCGCGTGCCGAGCGCCACCTGGTTGTTCTGGATGATGAAGACCACCGGCGCCCGGCGCACGGCCGCGAAGTTGAACGCCTCGTGCGTGACGCCGGCCTTGGCGCTCCCGTCGCCGATCCACGTCATCGCCACGCGGTCGGTGCCGCGCGCCTGGAAGCTCATCGCGATCCCCGTCACCACGGGGACGATGTCCCCCACGTGGCTGATCGGCGGGAGCACGCCGTGGCGCATGTCGCCGTAGTGGCCATCGCGGCCGCCGTTCGGGCCGTCGGCGGTGCCCATGTACGCGCGGAGGATGTCGGCCACCGGCATCCCCATCTCGAGGCAGGCGCCGGCGTTCCGGATCATCGGTGCCACCACGTCGCACGCCTCGCGCGCGGCGGGGGTCGTGGCCGCGCGCGGGCGGCGCAGCGCGTGCACCGGCCCGATCGTGGCGGCCTCCTCCCCCGTGCCGAGCCAGGCCTTCGAGATCACCCCCTGCCGCACGAGGCGCTTGAGAGCGATGTCGGTGAGCCGGTCGCGCACGAGCCCCGCGTAGAGATCGAGCATCTGCACGGGGCTCAGGCGGCGGATGACCGCCGCGCGCGCGGGGTCCCTCTCGAGCGTGTCGCGGTAGGCGCGCAGGATCGCGTCATCCGGCTGCCAGTCGAGGTACTCCGGCGGTTCGAAGGGTGCGTGCCGCTTCATACGCTCAATCTCACCCCACCCCCCACTCCCAGGCAACGCCGAGCGCCGCACGCCGAGCGCCCAGCGCCGAGCGCCGAGCGCCGAGCGCCGCACGCCGAGCGCCGAGCGCCGAGTTATCTCCCGAAAAGCTTCCCGAGCATCCCGCCGCCCGAGTCGCCCGGACCGTCCCCCTGCCCCGACGCCGCGCGCACGAACGCGTCGCCGAACTCCGCCACCGACGCGTACCGCTGCTCGGCTTCGCGGGCGAGCGCCTTCGCCAGCACCTTCTCTACCGCGGCCGGGTAGCCGAGTTCCGGGCGCATCGTGCGCAGCGGGATCGGCTCCCCCTTCAGGCGGGCGATCATGATCTCCTGCTGCGAGCGCCCGGGGAAGGGGAGCTTGCCGGTGAGCATCTCGAAGGTCATCACCGCGAGCGAGTACACGTCGGTGCGCGGGTCGAGCGTCTTGCCGCGCAGCTGCTCGGGGCTCATGAACTCGGGAGTGCCCAGCACGATGCCGGTGGCGGTGAGCTTCTGCACCTCCGGGCTCACCTGGCGCTCCTTGGCGAGGCCGAAGTCCATCACCACGGCGCGTTCGGTGCCGTCGGGGCGCGCCACCACCATGATGTTCTCGGGCTTGAGGTCGCGGTGGATGATCCCCAGCTCGTGCGCGCGCTGGAGCCCGGCGCACATGTCGCGCACGAAGCCCGCGGTGACGTCCAGCGGGAGGTGGCCGAGGCGGATCGTGCGGTCGCACAGGAGCTCCCCCTGCACGAAGGGCATCACGATGTAGACCAGCCCCGCGCTCGTCTCGCCGAGTCGGATGATGTGGCAGACGTTGGGGTGCGCCAGACGGCCACCGAGCTCCGCCTCGCGGCGCAGGCGCGCCATGGCGTTCAGGTCCTTGATGAGCGCCGGGGAGAGGATCTTGATCGCGACCTTCTCGCCGGTGCGCGTGTCCTGCGCGAGGTAGACGAAGGACATCCCGCCCTCGCCGATCTTCTTCGAGACGAGGTAGCGGTCGTCGAGCGTCTGTCCGGCGAGCTTCGAGAAGTCGACGGTCTTCGGGCCGCCGGAGAAGGGGGGGGTGGCGGGGGCGCGGGGCGCGGCGGGCGCCGGCGGGGGGATGGGCGGCACGCCGGCCGCGGGGGTCGCGGGGGTGGGGCTCGCCGTGGACGCGCCGAGCAACCGCGCGCCGTCGCGCGCGCAGAAGCTCACGTCGTCGCCGTACACCGTGCCGCAGCTCGGACAGCGTTTGCTCACGTGCAGACCTGGTTGCGCCCCGCGGACTTGGCGCGATACAGCGCCCGGTCCGCCAGAGCTATGAGATCCTCCGCCGCGCTCACCTCCGACGAAGGCACCGTCGCCACCCCGATGCTGGCCGTGACCCGCGCCGTATCATAACCCGGACCGGGCAGCACCGCCTGCTCCGCGATGCGCGCCCGGATGCGCTCGGCCACGGCCACCGCCCCTTCCTCCCCCGTCTCCGGGAGCACGACCACGAACTCCTCGCCGCCGAAGCGGGCCACGACGTCCACGTTGCGCGCCTCGCGCTGGAGCACGCGCGCCGTGTTGCGGAGCACCTCGTCGCCGATCGGATGGCCGTACGTGTCGTTCACCATCTTGAAGTGATCGAGGTCCACCATCAAGAGCGAGAGGCTGAGGGCGTAGCGGCGCGCGCGTTCGAGCTCGCCGCCCAGGCGTTCCATGAGCGCGCGGCGGTTGGCGGTGTGGGTGAGCGGATCGGTGCGCGCGAGCACCTCGAGGCGCTGCTTGTCGGCGCGCGTGCTCTCGATCACCTGCGCGCGGCGGATCGCGGACACGGCGGCGCTCACGACGGTGTCGGCGAACTCCACGTCCGCTGGGCCGAGCGCGGGCTCCCCCTGCACCGTGCGCAGGAAGATCACGCCGGCCTGCTCGCCGTCGAGCAGGAAGGGGAGCGCGATGATCGAACGGAAGGGGACGAGCGTGCCCGCGGCGGCCCATTCGTGGCGCAGCTGGCTGTAGATGGGGCTCACGTCCACGTCCTCGATCAGCACCGGCGCGCGCGTCTCGAGCGCGCTGCGGATCTCCGGGTAGCGCTCGAGGCGGATCTCCAGGTGGCGCAGCCCCGGCGTCTCGTACGCCGCCGCCACGACGCCCACCGCGTCGCCGGGACGCGCCAGCACCAGCGAGCAGTGCGAGATGTCGAGCGCGCGCGCCACGCGGCGCACCAGGATGTGGTACAGCTCCTCGCTCGAGAAGTCGCCGGTGACCTCGTGGAGGATGTCCACCATCTTCCGGCGGCTCTCGGCTTCGTCCTTCGCGCGCCGGAGCTCGGCCTCCGTGTTGTGCAGCGCCGAGCGCGCCTCCAGCAGCTCGCGCCGCGCGCGGAGCTGCACGCGCACGCGCGTGAGCAGGTCGCGCACGTGGAAGGGCTTGCCGAGCACGTCGCTCGCGCCGGCGGCGAGGAGCTGCGCCGTGGCGTCCTCGGCGGGCATCGCGCACATCGCCAGCACCGGCATGTCGAGGGGCGGCTGCACCGTGACGAGCCGCCGCAGGATCTCGCCGCCGTCCCCTTCGATGCGCGGCACGTCGAGCAGGAGGAGGTCGGGGCGCATCGCGCGCGCGTGCTCCAGCACGCGGTCGGGGCCGCCGCGCACCACCGCCACCTCGTGCCCCTGCTCCTTCAGCAGCCAGGAGAGGGTGCTGGCGAGCAGGTCGTCGTCGTCGGCGATCAGGATCCGCGAGCTATCCATTCTCGAGGAGCGCGCGCAGGCCGTCCCATTCGATGTTGCCGCCGCTCAGCACCGCGACCGTGGGGCCGCGCGGGCGCACCAGCCCCTCGCGCAGCGCCGCGATCGTGATCGCGCCGCTCGGCTCCACGACGAGCTTCATCCGGTCGAGCAGCCAGCGCATCGCGCCGGGGAGGGCGGCGTCCTCCACGAGCACCACGTCGTCGATGTAGCGCGAGTGGTGCTGGAAGGGGAGCGTGCCGATCTCCACCGCGAGCAGGCCGTCGGCCAGCCCGCCCGTGCGTTCGAGCGCCACCGGGTGGCCGGCGGCGCGCGCGCGGGAGAGCTTCGGCGCGCCCGCCGGCTCCACGCCGATCACGCGCGCCGCGGGCGCGAGGAGCTTCACCGCCGTCGCGACGCCGGCGCTGAGCCCGCCCCCGCCCACCGGCACCACCACCGTGCCCACGGCGGGGAGGTCCTCCACGATCTCGAGTCCCGCCGTCCCCTGCCCGGCGATGATCGTCGCGTCGTCGTACGGCGGCACGAGCACCGAGCCCTCCGCCTTCACGATCTCGAGCGCGCGCGCCATGCGGTCGGCCGTGGTCGTCCCCGCGAGCACGACCTTGGCGCCGTAGCGTTCCGCCCCGGCGCGCTTGGGCGCGGTGACCGAGGTGGGCATGACCACGGTGCAGGGCACGCCGAAGATCCGCGCCGCGAGCGCCACCGCCTGCGCGTGGTTCCCGGAGCTGGGCGCGATCACGCCGCGCGCGCGTGTCTCCGCGGGGAGGCGCGCGAGGAAGGTGTAGGCGCCGCGGAACTTGAACGCGCCGCCGCGCTGGAGCGTCTCCGGCTTGAGGTGCACCGACGGCGCCCCGATCTCCGCCGCGAGGTCGTCGGCCGGGAGCAGCGGCGTGCGCACGGCCTGGCCGCGCAGCACGGCGGCCGCGGCACGCAGGTCGTCGAGCGTGACGAGGGGGGCGAGGGGCGGGGGCATCCCTTGGACTCTGCACGACGCGCCGCCTCCGCGCCAGTGGCCTCCGCCGCCGGCGTCAGCCCGGGCGCCGCGTCCAGATGAGCACCACCGCGCACGTGGCGCGCGCCCCGCCGTACCTCGGCGGCGCTTCGCCGGGGGCGTACACCTCGATCCCCTGGATGTCACCGGCGCGCGGGAGCCCGCGCACGTCCGTCTCCGAGCCATCCACGTAGTAGCGCGGCGTGCAACCGCCCATCGCGCGCACCCAGGTGGCCGTGGCGCCGCGCGGCGTCGAGCGCACGTCCATCCCGGGCACGCCGCGCAGGAGCTCGGGCGCCTCCACGTCGCCGCGCGTCGCGATGCGGTCGCGGTCGACGAAGCGGCCCACGCCGCGCTTCCGGCGCGCGTCGAAGCCCGCGGCGTCGTCCGCCGCGGGGCCTGCGCCCCCTTCGACCGCGACGGCGTCGAGCCGCACCGGCGCCGGCGACAGCGCGATCGCGAGGCGCGTGGGCTCGCCGGCGCGCACGTCCACGTCGAGCGCGCGGGGCGCGGAGCCCACCCGCCGCACCTCCACGCGGCGCGTGCCGGAGGGGATGCCGGCGAGGGTGAAGGCGCCGTCCTCCCCGGACGTGGCCGCGGCGCCGTCCCCCGCGAGCTGGATGCGCGCGCCGGCGAGCGGCGATCCCTCCGCGGAGGCGACGGTGCCGCGCAGCGCGCCGTCCCCCGGCGCGCCGATCACGAGATCGCGCCGCGCGATCCCGTGCGCCGCGATCGCCACCGTGACGTCGCCGCTCGCGCGCGCGCCGGCGGACGCGCGCACGCGCACTGGCGCCCCCGCGGGCACGCCGCAGGCGCGGTAGAGACCGCCCGCTCCCGACGCCACCGTCGCGGACACCGGCGTCTCGGACAGCCGGCCGCCGTTCACCGTCCACACGGACCAGCTCACCTCCACCGCCGCCCCCGGCACCGGAGGGAGCGCGCGCGCGTCGCGCACGATGCCCAGGAGCACGCCGGCATCGGCGTCGAGCGGCATGCCGGGGCAGGCGATCGCGAGCAGGGTCGCGCGCGACGGCACGGCGAGCGCGGCGTGCGCGGCGGCGCCGGCGGCGACCTCGACCCGGACCGCCGGCACGCCGACGCCGAGCGAATCGAGCGCAGCGCTCTCGACGGTGAGCGTGACGGCGCCCGGCGGCAGCCCCTCGAGCGCGAAGCGGCCCGCCGAGTCGGTGCGCGCGGCGGCCATGGTGCCTTCGGCGCTCACGAGCGCGCGCGCGAGGGGGGCGCCGCGCAGGCTGTCGAAGACGGCGCCGTTTACGGCGCCGGTCTGGGCGCGCGCGGAGTGCGCGGCGGCGAGCAGGAGCGAGAGGATGGCGGAACGCAGCGGGACCCCCGGGATCGACCCATGGAGAGGGTATCGCCGGGGGTCCCGCGGACCATCATCCGAACGTTGCGCGACGGAGCGGAGGCCGCGCGCGCCGGCGGGCTATTCCGCCGCCGCGCCCGCCTCCTCCTCCGCCCCTTCCTCCTCCGAGACCACGCGCGCCACGTCGCGCACCACGTCGCCCCCCTGGAGCTCCACGAGCTTCACCCCCTGCGTGTTGCGCCCGCTCACCCGGATCCCCTTCACCGGCATCCGGATGATCACGCCGTGCTGGGTGATCAGCATCAGCTCGTCCTCGGGGAGCACCTCCTTCAGCGCCACCACGTCGCCCGTCTTCTCCGTGCGGTTGAGCGTGATGATCCCCTTCCCGCCGCGCTTCTGCACGCGGTACTCGTCGATCGGGGAGCACTTCCCCATCCCCTTCGACGTCACCACGAGCAGCGTCGCGTCGCGGCGCACCACGACCATCCCCTTCACGACGTCGCCCTTGGCGAGCTCGATCCCCTTCACGCCGGTGGTGTCGCGCCCCATCTCGCGCACGTCGCTCTCGTGGAAGCGGATCGACAGCCCGTGCGTGCTCGCGAGCACGATGTCGTTGCTCCCGCTGGTGATCTGGACGTCGATCAGCTCGTCGCCGTCCTCGATCTTGATCGCCTTGATCCCGGTGGAGCGCGGGTTCGAGTACTGCGACAGCGCGGTCTTCTTCACCGTGCCCTGCTTGGTCGCGAACATCAGGTACTCGCTCTCCGAGAACTCGCGCACCGGCACCATCGCCTGGATGCGCGTGTCGGCCGAGACGTTGATCAGGTTGATCACCGGCTTCCCCTTCGCCGCGCGCCCCGCCTGCGGGATCTCGTGCACCTTGAGCCAGAAGCAGCGCCCGTCGCCGGTGAAGAAGAGGATGTAATCGTGCGTGCTGGCGATGAAGAGGTGCTCGATGAAGTCCTCATCCTTCAGCGCCTGTCCGTTCACCCCCTGCCCGCCGCGCCGCTGCCGCCGGTACGTCGTCACCGACGTGCGCTTGATGTACCCCGAGTGCGACACGGTCACGACCATGTCCTCCTCGGCGATCAGGTCCTCGATCGAGAACTCCCCCTCGTCGCTCGTGATCTCGGTGCGGCGCTCGTCGCCGAACTTCTCGGCGAGCTTCGAGAGCTCGTCGCTCATGATCTTCATGCGCTTGTCCTTCGAGCCGAGGATCGCCTTGAGCCCCTTGATCTCGGCGCGCACCTCCTTGAGCTCGGCCTCCAGCTTCTCGATCTCGAGGCCGGTGAGCTTGGCGAGGCGCATGTTGAGGATCGCCTCCGCCTGCCGCTCGCTCAGCTTGAAGCGCTTCTGCAGCTGCGCGCTGGCCGTCGGCGTGTCCTCCGCCGCCCGGATGAGCTTGATCACCGCGTCGATGTTGTCGACCGCGATCTTGAGCCCCTCCAGGATGTGCTCCCGCTCCTGCGCCTTGTCGAGGTCGAACTGCGTGCGCCGCACGATCACGTCGTGCCGGTGCACGATGAAGTGCTCCAGCACCTCCTTCAGCGGCATCACCTTCGGCACCAGCTGCTTCGTGTTCGCGTCGGGCACCAGCGCCAGCATGATCACGCCGAACGTCGCCTGCATCGACGTGTGCTTGTACAGCTGGTTCAGCACCACCCGCGGGATCGCGTCCCGTTTCAGCTCGATCACCAGCCGCATGCCGTCGCGGTCCGACTCGTCGCGCAGGTCGGAGATCCCCTCGATCTTCTTCTCCGTGGCGAGCTCGGCGATCTGCTGGATCATCCCGTTCTTCGTGACCTGGTACGGGATCTCCGTGATCACGATCTGCGACTTGCTCGAGCTCTCCTTCTCCTCGATCACCGCGCGCGCGCGCATGATGATCTTGCCGCGCCCCGTCTCCTGGTAGCTCCGGATCCCCTCGCGGCCGTAGATGTAGCCGCCCGTCGGGAAGTCCGGGCCCTTGATGATCTTCCGCAGCTCCGCCGCCGTCGCGTCGGGCTTCTCGATGAGCAGCACCAGCGCCTGCACCACCTCGCGCAGGTTGTGCGGCGGGATGTTCGTCGCCATCCCCACGGCGATCCCCGAGCTCCCGTTCACCACCAGGTTCGGGATCCCGCTCGGCAGGACCGTCGGCTCCTTCAGCCGGTCGTCGAAGTTCGGCGCGAAATCGACCGTGTTCTTGTCGATGTCGGCCAGCATCTCCATCGCCACCGGCGCCAGCCGCGCCTCGGTGTAGCGGTACGCCGCCGCCGGGTCGGGGTCGATCGACCCGAAGTTCCCCTGCCCGTCCACCAGCGGATAGCGCAGCGAGAAGTCCTGCACCATGCGCACCAGCGCGTCGTACACGCTCGAGTCGCCGTGCGGGTGGTACTTGCCGAGCACGTCCCCCACGACCGTGGCCGACTTCTTGTACGGACGCCCGGGCACCAGCCCCAGCTCGTTCATCGCGTACAGCACCCGCCGGTGCACCGGCTTGAGCCCGTCGCGCACGTCGGGGAGCGCGCGCGACACGATCACGCTCATCGAGTAGTTGATGAACGACTCTTTGATCTCCTCGTCGATGAGCCGCGAGACGATCCGTTCCCGGTTGTTGGGTGCCGTCATTGGGTGGGGTTTGGACCATGAAATCTACCCCGTTACAGAGGGGAATTGCAGGGCGCGCGCCCCGTTCCGCCCCGTTCCGCGGGCGAGCGAGCCTCGTATCTTCCACCCCATGCGACCCTCCCTCGCCGCCCTCGCCCCCCTCGCCCTCGCCGCCCTCTTCCCCGCCGGCGCCAGCGCCCAGGAGGCAGGCTTCTACGTCGGCCCCCACTGGGACCTGAGCACCTCGCAGGCGCCCACCTACCAGTGGCGCATCGACTACCAGCAGGGGCTCGGCGAGCACTGGTACTTCGAGACCGGGTGGGTCAACGACGGCCACATCCCCGGCCACCTGCGCGATGGCGTCGCGCTCCAGGTCGGCGCGCGGACCTCGCTCTTCTCGCCGAAGTTCTCCGTCGGCCTGGCCACCGGCGTCGACCGCTACTACGACACGATCGACTCCACCGACGCCGCCGGCTTCGCCGACGTGCAGGGCTTTCTCTGGCTGACCACGGCACAGTTCTCCTACTTCGCCGGACGCTGGATCATCCGCGCGCAGGTGAACCTCGAGGTCGCGCCCGCCTCCTCGTACGACGCGCTCTCGGCCGTGCTCGGCCTCGCCTACCAGCTCCAAGCCCCCGACCATCCAGGCCCCCGCCCCGAGGCCGAGCGCCAGTCGGAATTCACCACCGGCAGCGAGATCGTCGCCTACGTCGGCCAGACCGTGCCCAACGGCGGCAGCTCCGATCCGAAGGGGATCGCGGGGGAGCTCGAGTTCCGCCGCGGCGTCTGGCGCTACATGGACTGGACGGTGAGCTGGATCAACCAGGGGGACAACGCGGTGCTCAGCCGCGTGGGGCTCGCCACCCAACTCTGGCCCACGCGCCGCTTCGGCCGGCTCTCCCTCGGCATCGGCCTCGGCGTGTACTTCGCCGTCGACCAGGACGTGCAGCCGGCGCCGGGGACGAGTCAGGAGCGCGTGGCATTCATGGTGTCGCCCAGCGCCGGCTACCGCATCGGCGACCACTGGGTGGCGCGCTTCCTCTGGAATCGCACCGTCACCTGGAACAGCACGAACACGGACTTCTTCTCGCTCGGGCTGGGCTACCGGCTGTAGCCGCGCGAGCGCGCGCCGCTACTCGCTCGGTCCCTGCGCGGCGGAGAAGACCACCGCCGCGGGAGTGAAGGAGCGCAGCTTCACCACGCTCCCCAGCTGGCCGTGCGCGTTGGAGCCCCAGCAGTACGCCTCGTGATCCGTGGTGAGCGCGCAGGCGTGGTCCTCGGCGGCGGTGAGGCTCACGAACTTGCGCATCCCCGAGAGCGGCGCCGGCTCCGTGGCGTCCGCGCCCGCCCCGTTGCCCAGCTGGCCATCGCCGTTGCCCCCCCAGCACAACACGTCGCCGGCCACCGTGAGCGCGCAGGTGAAGTTCTGCCCCGCCGCGATGGCCTTGAACTGGAGTTCACCGTGCACCGGCGACGGCCCGGCCGAATCGTGCGTGCCCACGCCCAGCTGGCCGGCCAGGTTCCCCCCCCAGCACCACGCCGCCGCGCTGTCGCTGATCGCGCACGCGTGGTCGCGCCCCACGGCGACGCGCGCGACGCGCAGCTCGCCCGCGCTCCGCTTCACCGTCGTCTCGCACCGCTGCGCCACCTGCGCCGGCTGGAAACAGGCCGTGCTCGCCGCGTGCCCGAGCGCGCCGCCCACGTCGAGCCCCCAGCAGAAGAGCCGCCCGTCATCCGTCACCGCGCACACCGAGTGCGCGCCGAGCGAGACGGAACGGAACGTCATCCCCGGCGCCACCGGCACCGGGTGGTGCGCCGGGAGCGTGTCCCCGCGCGCGAGCTCGCCGTGCCGGTTCTCCCCCCAGCACCAGAGCGTGCCGCTCGCCGTGATCCCGCACGAATCGAACTCGCCGCTGGCGATCGACGCGAACGGCGGCACGCCGCGCACCCTCACCGGCGCCACGCTCGTCCCGATCGAATCGCTCCCCAGCTCGCCGAACACGCTCGAGCCCCAGCAGTACGCCGCGCCCTGGTCGGTGAGCGCGCACGTGTGCGAGCCCCCCGGCGCCACGGCGCGCCAGGCGATCCCGCTCGCCACCTGCGACGGCAGGAGCAAGTCCTGCATCGAGCTGTCCCCCGCCTGGCCGAGGTCGTTGCGCCCCCAGCAGTAGAGCGCACCGGACGCGATGATCCCGCACGTCGTCCAGGGCCCGGCGGTGACCGACACGAAGGGCGGCGCCGGGACCCACGTCGGGATCGCGGGCGCCTGCTCTCCGCCGCCGGAACTCTCCCCCTCGGCGGCGCGCTCGATCGGCTTCGGATGCCGGCAGGACGCGAGCGCGAGCGCGACCGCCCCCGCCATCAGCGCGGCGCGCGCGACCCGCATCCCATCCCGATTGGTGAGCATCAATTGCGCGTCCCCCGTTTGACGTCGAAGATCGCGCTCCGCCGGCACTGCGGGCAGATCAGCCACCGCCGCCGCCGCGCGTAGCCCAGCCCGAAGCTCCCGCCGCCGATCGCGCGCTCCGTCATCGCCACGCCGCACCGCGGGCACGACGGCTCCCGCCCCGCGGCGATCTCCTCCCTGAGCGCCTGCTCCTCATGACTAGCATACCCGGCGCGCTCGGTCAACGTCAGAGCGCCGCCAGCTTCGCGCGCACCCCCTCCGGGATCGCCACCGTGGCGTGCGCGCCGTAGTCGTACATCACCTGCACCGTGCGCCCCTCCGCCACCACGCGCCCATCCCGCGCCCGGGTGATCGCGTACGCCCACACCCAGGCCTTCGTGCGCACCTCGGCGGTGGTGATCTCGATCTCCAGCCGTTCGCCGATCATCGCCTCGCTCACGTACTTCACCGTCGCCTCCGCGAGGATGAAGGGGAAGTCGGCGTCGCCGCCGAGCGGGCCCGTCCACGCGGCCTCGCGCGCCATCTCGAAGTACGTCAGGAACACGGCGTTGTTCACGTGCCCCTTCGTGTCGTAGTCCGCGTAGCGGGTGGCGAGGGGCATCTTCATGCGCCGGCCACCCGCACCACGATCTTCCCGAACTGCGCGCCGCTCTCCAGGCGCGCGAAGGCCGCGCGTCCCTCGGAGAGGGGGAAGACCGAGTCCACCGGCGGCAGCAGCTCCCCCCGCCCCAGCGCGGCCACGATCGCCGCGAACTCGCGATCGTTCCCCATCGTCGACCCCATCAGCGTCCACTGGTTCCAGAAGAGCCGCCGCACGTCGGTCTCGAGCATCGGCCCCGAGGTGCCGCCGCACGTCACCAGCCGCCCGCGCTTCCCCAGCGCGAGCAGCGACTGCTTCCAGGTGTCCGCGCCCACCGAGTCGATCACCACGTCGGCGCCGCGCTTCCCCGTACGCGCGCGCACCTCCTTCGCCACGTCCTGCGTGCGGTGGTTGAAGGTCTCGTCGGCCCCCATCGCACGGGCGCGCGCCAGCTTCTCGTCGCTCCCCGACGTCACCCACGCGCGCGCGCCGATCCGCTTCACCAGCTGCAGCGCCGCCAGCGCCACGCCGCCGCCGATCCCCCAGATGAGCACCAGGTCCTCCGCCTTCACCTGCGCGCGCGTCACCACCATCCGCCACGCCGTGAGCGTCGCCAGCGGGTACGCCGCTGCCACCTCCCACGACACCCCCGGCGGCACCGGCCAGGCGTTCGCCGCCGGCACCACGATGTAGTCGGCCAGCGTGCCGGCACGGTGCTCCCCCAGCAGCGCGTACTTCACGCAGAGCGAGTGCTCCCCCATGCGGCAGTACTCGCACGTCCGGTCGCTCACCCCGGGGTTGAGCAGCACCCGGTCGCCCACCTTCACGTTCGTCACCGACGCCCCCACCGCGTCCACGACCCCCGCGCCGTCGCCCCCCATCACCCAGCCCGGCGTGATCGTCACCCCGGGCGCCCCGTGCAGCACGTACAGATCGAGGTGGTTGAGCGCGGCCGCGTGCACCCGCACGCGCACCTCGTCCCCCCCGGCGAGCTCCGGCGTGGGGGCATCTTCGGTGTACGTCAGCTGTTCCAGCCCCCCATGCTGGGAGATCGTGAGTGCTCTCAAGGGTCCCGGTCGGTTATATTGAAGGTCGCTGAATGCTACCGGCGCGCCGCACGGGCGGCAACGCGCCGCGCCCCCGAACCATCCGTCATGATCGCGATCAAAGTTCCGCCGTTGGGTGAGTCGATCGTCGAAGCGACGGTCGCCCGGTGGCTGAAGAAGGAAGGCGACGCCGTCGCCCAGGGCGAGACGCTCGTCGAGCTCGAGACGGACAAGATCACGGTCGAGGTGCCGGCCTTCAAAGCCGGCACCCTCGCCAAGCGCACGCGCGCCGAGGGCGACACCGTGAAGGTGGACGAGGAACTCGGCCAACTCGACGAATCACGCACCACCGGCGCGACCGCCGCCGTGCGCGCATCGGCGGCAGTTCCGGCGGTACCGGCCGCACCTGCGCCCGCGCCCGCCCCGAGAGCGAGC
>DATKOH010000101.1:0-6234 GCA_035524735.1 Gemmatimonadaceae bacterium | reverse complement strand
ACTACCCGCACGGGTCCTTCGGCGTGGCGCGCCCGAACGGCGCGCCGTACACGATCGTGGACTCGGCGGTCTCGGATGCGCGGAAGCAGGACCGCCGGCTGGGGATCACGAATCCGATCCACGTGCGCCCCTGGCTGCAGGCGTTCACGCTGGGGCCGCCGAAGTACACGGCGGCGGAAGTGCTGGCGCAGAAGAAGGGGGTGTACGACGCGGGCTACGATTCGTGGACGCTGTGGAGCCCGGGATCGGAGTATCTGGCGTTCTTGCCGGCGCTGGAAAAGGAAATGGTCTCCAGGAAGAAAGGTGGGAAGTAGGAAATGGGATGAGGGGCGCGACTGGCGACTGGCGTCGTGGCGAGTAGAAAGTGGGGGATGGGAGGGGCGGGAGTCGTGAGTGCGGCTTCGGCGCGGTGAGAGATCGCGCTGCCGCTACCGGCTGAGTTTCACGCTCACGGTGAAGTTCCGCGGCTGCGCCGGAGTGTAGAAAGGTTCCACCGCATCGGACGGCGGGCCGCCGGGGGGGCCGAGGGGGTTGTCCGCCCAGGTGCCGAAGGAATCGAAGGTGCGGTCGAAGAGATTCCGCACGTCGAGCGCGACGGCGACGTGCTCGCGCTGCCAGGCGAGACGGAAGCGCCAGACCGCGTATCCGGGGAGCTCCGGTCCCACGTTGGCGTCGTCGCCGCGCAGGTACTGCGTGCTCACGGCGTTCATCCCGAGGTCCGCGCTCCACGCGCCGGCGCCGAGTGCGCGGGTGATGCCCAGGGTGAAGGTGAAGCGGTCGCGCGGCGAGAGCGGGAAGGCGTTCCCCGGCTTGATCGAATCGGGCACGGGGAGCTGCGACGCGAGGAGTGCGGTGCTCTGGTAGGTGGCCGCGAGCCAGGTGTACGACGCGGACGCGCGCATGCCGAGCGGGAGCCGGAGCGTGCCGCTCAGCTCGACGCCGGCGCGCTGCGTGTGCGGGATGTTCTGGAAGTAGCCGGCGGCGTTCGAGCTGGCGACGAACACGATCTCGTCGCGCACGTCGGAGAAGAAGAGCGACGCCTCCGCCGTGCTGCCCGCGGAGGGATCCCAGTCGGCGCCGATCTCGTAGCTGGTGAGCGTCACCGGCTTGAGCGGGGGATCCGCGCCGAGGGCGTACGGGAGGGGGCACGGGGCGTCGGGGCTCGCGCAGCCGAGCTCCACCGGCGCGGGCGCGCGGAAGCCGCCCCCGATCGTCGCGTAGCCGCGCACCGTGGGGCTCAGGCTGACGTTGGCGCCCACGCGGGGGGAGAGGTGCGTGAAGGTGCTGGTCGCGGAGTTGGCGCTGTCGAGCAGGTCCTCGAAGGGCTCGCGCACCCAGTCGCCGCGCAGCGCGGCGGTGAGCGACGCGGCCGCGGAGAGCTGGAGCTCGCCCTGCGCGAAGAGCGCGGCGTCGGTCTCCGGCACGCGCACGTCCGCGCAGAGCCCGCTGGACTGGTCGCAGTCGGAGGGGTAGTGCACGGCGGTGTCGCTCGTGAGCCGCGCCCAGATCGTCTCGTTCACGTTCGCGCGCCCGAGCTCGCCGCCCACGGTGAGGGCGAGCGGGCGGTGCCAGGCGGCGATCACCGCGGACCATTCGGCGGTGAGCCCGTACGACGCGTTGGCGACGTACGCGTCGGAGCTGGCGGCGCCGACGTTCGCGTTGAACTGCTCGGCCTGCAGGCTCCGGTAGTAGATGGCGCCGCGGAGGGTGCCGCCCGCGAGCCGCCGCTCGCCGCGCAGGGAGAGGTGCCAGAGGAGCGGCGCGAAGAAGTCGCCGGCGGTGTAGTTGAGCGTCGGGTCCACGGCGATCCAGCTCGCGGGGAGGGAGCCGGGCTCCCCGATGCGGTCATCGGCGTAGAGGACGGAGAGCGCGAGATCGCTCGAGTCGCGCTTCCGGCCGACGTTGAGGAAGACGGAACGCTCGGCGATCGCGCTCGCCTGCCGCCACCCCGATTCGTCGTAGAGGTTCGCGCTCACGTAGCCGTCGAGGCCGCGCGCCGCGCCCCCCGCCTCGACCGTGGCGCCGTACGCGCCGAAGGAACCGGCGGAGAGTTCCGCGCTCGCGGTGGGGACGACGTCGCCGCGCTCGGTGAAGAGGAGCAGCGCGCCGGCGAGGGTGTTCTTCCCGTAGAGCGTGGCGGGGCCGCGGATGAGCCGCGCGCGCGACACCGCGTCCATGGGCAGGAGGTCGAAGTTCAGTTCCTGCGCATCCGCCTCGTTCACGCGCACGCCGTCGAGGAAGACCGACACGCCCTGCGGCACGCCGACGACGGGGGAGACGTTGAAGCCGCGGATCTCGAGGGTGGGCTGCGCGGGCGTCCCCTGGTCGTCGTACGCGCTCACGCCGGGGAGCCGCACGAGCGCGCCGGCCGCGGCGGCGGAGCCGGGGGAGATGTCCTTGACGTCGATCTTGTCGACCTGGGCGGGGAGGGTCTCGTCCACGTCGCCCAGGCGCGTGCCGGTGACGACGGTGGGCGCCAGGCGGTGGACCTTCGTGCTGTCGGGGCGGGTGGAATCGCGCTGCTGCGCGGCGGCGGGGAGCGCGAGGCAGGCGGCCGCGAGCGCGATCCACCCCCGGGACCGGGAACGCGGATGGCGAGAAGCGAACATGGATGGCGCGACCCGCGTCATGGAGGCCATACCCCCCTCACCGCGCGACCGCGGCCACTCCTGCGAGCAGCCGCTCGACCTCGTCCATGGTGGAATAGCACGAGCATCCCGCGCGCACGAGCCCGTCGTGCGACTGGCCGAGCCGTTCCACGACGGTGGTGGCGTAGAAGTCGCCGTTCGACACATAGACCCCGGCGGCGGCGAGCGAGCGGGCGACGCGCTCGGTGGTGACGCCGTCGACGACGAAGACGGCGGTGGGGGTGCGCGCGGCGCCGGCGGGGACGCCGAAGCGGCGCACCTTCTTCATGGCGCCGAGGCCATCCCAGAGGCGGCGGAAGAGGACCTCGCCGCGCTGATGGAGCTCGTGCATCGCGGCGGCGAGGCGCGCGCGGCGGTGCGCACCCGCGTCGGGCGCGAGCGACTCGAGGAAGGTGACGGCGGCGCCGGCGCCGACGATCCCCTCGTGGTTCTGCGTGCCGGTCTCCATCCGCTCGGGCGCCTCGTTGGGCGCGGGGGCGAGCTTGGGCACGTCGAGCGCGGCGAGGCGCTCGTGCTTGCCGTAGAGCACGCCGATGTGCGGGCCGTAGAACTTGTACGCGGAGCACGCGAGGAAATCGCAGTCGATCGCGCGCACGTCCACGAGGTGGTGCGGCGCGTAGTGCACCGCGTCCACGAAGACGAGCGCGTTCGGCGCCGCCGCGCGCGCGAGCTTCGTGGCCGCGGCGACGTCGGTGACGGTGCCGATGCCGTTGGAGGCGGCGCCGATCGCGAGCACGCGCGTGCGCGTCCCGAGCTGGCGCTCGAGGTCGCCCCAGTCGAGGACGCCGCGTCCGGCGTCCAGCCGCACGCTTCGCACCGTGACGCCGCGCTCCCGCTCGAGCGCGCGCCAGGGGGCGACGTTCGCGTGGTGGTCGAGCTCGGTGATCACGATCTCATCCCCGGGGCCGAGCGCGCGGCCGATCGCGCGCGCCAGGTGGAAGGTGATCGTGGTCATGTTCTGCCCGAAGGCGATCTCGTTCGGCGCGGCGCCGAGGAAGTCGGCGAGCGCGGCGCGCGACGCGGCGATCATCGCGTCGGTCTCCTCGCTCGTCGGATACGACCAGTGCGTGTTCGCGTTGTGATGGAAGAGGTAGTCGCTCATCGCGTCGGCGACGAGGCGCGGCACCTGCGTGCCGCCGGGGCCGTCGAAGTAGGCGACGGGGTGCTTCCCCTGGACGCGCGCGAGCGCCGGGAACTGCGCGCGGATGGCGTCGATGGATGCGACGTGCGGCTTCACGGCGGCGGTCATGCGACCTCCACGCCGGCCCACTGCTCGAGCACGCGCACGGCCTCCACGTGGTCCGCTTCCTCGCCGAGCGCGTTGTGCGCGGCGCGGAAGAGCTCGGCGGCGAGCCCGATGATCGGGGCGGGCACCTTCTGCTCCTTCGCGACCGCGGCGGCGATGCCGACGTCCTTGTCGAGGAGGGCGAGGCGGAAGGTGCGGGGGAACGCGCGCGTGAGCACGCGTTCGGGGAAGAGGTTCTGCGAGGAGTTGCTGCGGCCGCTCGACGCGTTGATCACGTCGAGCGCGACGGCGGGCGCGACGCCCGCGCGCGCGAGCGCCGCGAGCCCCTCGGCGCAGCTCCAGATGTGCACCGCGAGCAGCGCGTTGTTCACCGCCTTGAGCGCGTCGCCGGTGCCCACCGCGCCGCAGTGCACGATCTTCGCGCCGAAGGCGGCGAGCACGGGGCGCACGCGCTCGAGCACCGCGGCGTCGCCGCCGACCATCACGGTGAGCGTCCCCTTCTCCGCCCCGCTCACGCCGCCGGACACCGGCGCGTCGAGGAAGGCCACGTCCCGCTCGGCGCAGCGCGCCGCGATGCGCCGCGACCCCGCGGGATCGCCGGAGGTGCAGTCGACGAGCACCGCGCCTCGCTCGAGACCGGCGAGGAGCCCGTCGGCGCCGTCGAGCAGCGACTCCACGTCGGCGGAGGTGGGGAGGCAGGTGATCACCACCGCGGCGCCGCGCGCCGCGTCACGGGGCGAGCCGGCGGCGCGCACCCCGCCGGCCGCCTTGGCGAAGGCCTGCGCCTTCGCGCCGGTGCGGTTCCACACGGCGAGCGAGAAGGGCGGCTGGGCGAGATGCTTCGCCATCGGCGTGCCGATCGCACCGAGGCCGAGGAACGCGACGTTGGTCATGGCGGGCGGGAGGGAGGAGACTGCGGCTGACGGCTGATGGCTGATGGCTGATGGCTGATGGCTGATGCCTGATGACTGACGGCTGACCTTCCCCTTCTCAGCTCCCGAACCGGTACGTCGCCTTGATCAGGAAGGTGTTCATGGGGTGCACCTGGAACATGGAGCGCACGTTCGAGTTCACGTCGAATCCCTGGTAGGCCTGGTCGTCATTGGAGTTGCTGCGGCCGTGGGTCCACACGATGAAGAGCGCCGAGCCCGGCCGGTATTCCCAGCGGAGCACGGTGTTCACGTTGAGCTGAAGGTAGGTGAAGTCGTAGGCGCCGAGCGAATCGTAGAGGTCGTTCGGGTAATCCTCCGGATTCGTGAAGGGGGCGAACTCCTCGCTGTAGGAGTGCGCGCGCGGGTCGGCGAGCTTGCGCCAGTTCTCGTACCGGCCGTCGGAGACGTACGGCTGCGCGTAGAACTGCAGCGTGAGCCTCGGCGTGAAGGTCTGGTCGAAGCGCACGGTGGCGCTGATGGTGTTCTGGTCGAGCGTGGCGAAGGTGTAGACGGTGTCCGCACCGTAGCCGTTGCCCACCCACTCCTGGTAGTTCCAGTTGAGGTCGTAGCGCAGGCCGACGGCGAGCTGCGTGCTCGAGGAGAAGCGGAAGGCGAGCTGCGGGGCGATCCCCCATCCGTGCGAGAGGCCGCCCGAGCCGTCGAACATGTCGAACTCGAGCGAGGGGATGACCTTCAGCCGCGGGTCCCCCTCGACGCCCACGAAGGCATCGTGGAAGGGATGGCGGAACATCGCGGGGCCGCCGCGCGCCTTGGTGGCGTCATAGACGCCGAGCAGCTGGTTCGCGTCGGCGCCGCCGAACACCGTCCAGCTGTTGCGCAGCTGCAGCCGGGTTTCGAATCCGGCCTGCGTGCCGGAGAGGTAGGTGCCGGAGAGCCCCTGCGCGGTCCAGTTCGAGTTCACGCTGAAGTTGACGAACCAGGTGCGGTACCAGGTCGTGGGCTCGGTGTACTGCAGGCCGAGCCAGCCGTTCGCGTTCATGAGCCCCGACTGCTGCAGGTAGCCCAGGTCGTTGATCTCGAAGCCGGGGCTGATGCGCGTGAAGCCCGTCCACCAGCGCACGACGCCGCCGCCGATCTTGCTGAAGCTCAGCTTCTCCGCGTCGCCGGTGAGCGACGTGCGCGAGGGGTCGTATGTGAGGCCGCTCCCCGGGCGCTGGTAGTAGTGCGCGCTGTTGAGCTGCGTGTAGGCGATGGCGCTGTCGGTGCCCTCGACGCGGCTGCCGACGACCCAGCCGCGGATCTGGTAGGTGCGGCCGGCGAACTGGTGCTGGAAGTCGATGCCGCCGGCGTAGCCCGCGTCGCGCAGGTAGGTGCCGGTGTACGCGTCGTTGAAGCGGTTGGTGGCGGTGACCATGGCGCCCACGCTGGACTGTCCGTCGCGGAACTC
>DATKOH010000100.1:0-7324 GCA_035524735.1 Gemmatimonadaceae bacterium | reverse complement strand
GCGGCGGCGGGGGAGGCGGTGGCGGCGGAGGCGGCGGCGTCACGCGCTTCACCGGTGCGCTCCCTCCTCCAGCGGGCATCCCGCCACTCGCGGCCGGCGCCGAGGACCGCACCACGCCCCCGCCGCCACTCCCCGCCCCGCGCGCTCCATTCGACACCGCCGGCGGCGTGAACCCGCCCACCACGGGGGGCGCGAGATGCGCGCCGCTCACGGACGCGGGCGGACCTCCATGCGGCGTCCCAGGCGTGCCGGGCACGCCCCCGCCCGCCGGCGCATTCGACGGCGCCGCCGCGCTCGGCCGGTGCTTGAACGCGGAGATGATGTACCCGGGAGGCGGCGCGCCACCGCCCCCGGCGCCCGAGCCCTTGCCGTGCGCGCCGGCGACGTCGGTCGAATGCGGTGGCGTGCTCCCGGGCGCCGTCGACGATTGCGTGCCACGCCCCCCGTTCGGGCTGCTGCCTCCGTTGCCGCCGCGCGTCGAGAGATAGTTCGAGACGCACGGCTGCCCCATCTGCAGCTGCGGGCAGTTCGGGCGCGGCGTGGTGATGCCGTACCATTGCGTCTGCCACGCGCACCATGGGCCGTCGAAGGTCGGATTGCCGTTCACGTCGAAGCAGCGATCGAGCATCCCCCCCTCCTGGCTGCTCGCGTGCGCATACGAGAAGCCGGGACCGTGGAAATAGCCGGCCAGGGGATACATGCCCAGGTACACCGCGGAAGGCACCGTGGACTGGTACGCCGCCATCTGGACCGCCATCATCGCGGGGGTGAGCGTCACGCTCGCGCGCGGCGACACGTCATACGTGACGAGATGCGCCGAGAAGGCGCTGCTCATCCGCTGCGCGATCCCCGACAGCTCCCAGTAGAGCTTCCCCCAGTGGTCGGTGACCGCGTCGCTGGGCGGCGCTTCCACGCGTGGCGGCGCGGCGGCGTTCCACGCCCCGTGCTGGGAGTACGCGTAGAAGTCGAGCGGGTCGCGCGAGATCACCGCATACACGAGCGAGGTGCCCTCCGCCGAATCCACCGCGAACGTCGCGCCCGACGGGAGCGCGCGCACGGCGATCGTCTGCTGCTGGCTCACGTAATTGTCGTCCGCCGGCGCGAGCGGGAAGAGCACGTGCGCCTCCCCCGTCGCGTCCACGCGGAAGACGGCCACGTATCCCGGCACGGTGCCGACGTTGCGCACGTACACCGTGGCGGTGTCCCCCGTGTCGTAGGTGCGGCGGTCGGGCCAGGCGATCACGGCCGCCGGCACGTCGAACTGGCCGCTGGTGCCCATCTCGAAGCTGTGCAGCAGCCCGCTGCTCCCGGCGTGGATGGCGCGCGTGGACCGCAGCTCGCTCTTCCCCTCGCGCGTGTACCACTCGGCGACCTCGGGATCGTCCGGCAGGAGCGCGTCGTCCGCGTCGGAGTCGCGCGCGGGGGCGGGTGCGCTCGCCGCGCCATCCCCCGTGGCGGGGCGCGGGGGGGCCGGGGCGACCGGCGCCTGGGCCGCGGCGGCCGCGGCCGATGCGGTGAGGAGCAGCAGGAGCGAAACGGTGGCGCGCATGGTCAGCCCTCCGTCCGTCGCCCGCGGAGGGGCGACCTGGGGTGGACCGCTCGATCGGGGTCCTTTCCCATATATAGCATCGCCTGCGGCGGCGCGTCAGTACGACAGGACCCCCTTGCCATACCCCCGAACGCCAAGAACGCGCCCCTCGCGGGGCGCGTTCTCGTTCCTTCGGTCCGTCGCGGCGCTGACTACTTGCCTTCCTTCGCCTGCGGCGGCTTCCAGCTCCCGTCCAGCAGCGACGGCGGCGTCGTGCTCGGCCAGTACAGCCGCATCATCAGGATGAACTGCCCCTTCGGCGCCGGCAGCCAGTTCGCTTCCTTGTCCTTCCCCGGCGACTCGTTCTGGACGTACACGTCCACCGACCCGTCGGCGTTCGGCGTGAACTTGCTCCGCGAGCTCACCGTGTAACGGTTGAGCACGTTCGGCACGAAGAAGTAGGCGCTGTCGTACATCGTGATCGACCAGAAGCCCTTCACCGGCGGCATCTCCCCCTTCGCGAAGTGCAGCACGTACGTGTTCGCGCCGCTGTACTTCTTGATCGCATCCGGCCCTTCCGACGTCGGGTAGACCGCGTCCTCCGGGCGGTTGGCGCCGAGCCCGATCGCGGTCACGAGCGCGCGCATCCGGTAGTTCGTGCCGTACAGCCCCGTCTTCGTGGTGAAGAACCAGCCGTCGTCCATCTTGGAGTCGCCGGTGACGATCGCCTCCTTCATGTACGACATGATCTTGTCCTGCGCGGGCTTCACCGCCTCCATGATCCCCTTGCGGGTGCTCGAGTCCAGCTTGGACGCGTCGAAGCTCTGCCCGGGGACGATGCCGAGCGTGGCGAGCTTGGCGACCATCGCCGAGTCGGCGGCCACCGGCGGGTTCGCCTTGAGCAGCTCGGCGAACATCGTGAAGTAGGCCACGCCGTCCATCCGGTTCACCTGCTCGCGCGGCGCGGTCTTCATGTCCCACGTGGTGTCCAGGACCGCGGCGGGCGGCACGTACTTCTTGCCGTAGGACGAGAGCGGCACGGCGCCCATCTGGTCCTGCAGGTCGTGCACGATCTTCGAGTCCTCGGGGGTGCCGCTGCAGTAGATGCGGCCGAGCAGCCAGACCATTCCCGTGGCCGACTTGTACTCCGTCACTCCCTTGGGGAGCGTCCCCTTCCAGCCGGGCCCGGTGATGGCGAAGGTCTGCGCCTTGGTGCCGGTCGTGCGCGTACCGGGATCGGCGAACACCGTCGTCCACCCGTCGAGCATCGGCAGGAGGAAGTAGCGGCCGTGCATGTCGGGCACCGTGATGATCCACGGCTCCTTGGACACGTCGAGCCAGACGATCGTGTAGTAGGTGTCGGCGTTCGGCGCGGTCACCGTGTGGTCGTCCACCGCCGGATACGAACGGAGCTTCGCGAACTGTCCCATCGGCGCCTTCGACGCGCCGGGCGCGGCGACGTTGGTGCTCGCGCGCCGCGTGTACTCCATGGTGACGAGCGGATAGGCGTACATGTAGGCGTCGATCGCGGCCGACTTCGCCGCGTCGGCCTTCACATCCGCGACGACGTCCTGCTTCACCTGCTCCGCCTTGTTGCAGGCGGCGAGGAGCGATACGGCCAGGAGGGCGGTGATCGCCCGTCCCGTGGTGCTGTTGCGCATGGAAGCTCCGAGAAGGGGTGGGAGGAACGACGGTGCTGACGACAGGGAACGGTCGGAAACTTGGGCGTGCCGAGCTTTCGGGCAAGAGGGACGGTCCCGACGTGACGGGCTCGTCGCGCGAGGGCGGCACCTTTGTGCCGCACGCGGCGCCCCGCGGTTGCGTCGGGGGGGCGCCGACAGCATCATCGTGCGCCACCCGCAAGTTCTGACGGCAGGGAAGTGCGTCCCCCCGGTCACCTGGAGAGGGCGATGTCGACGAGAGGAGGGGGCTCCCAGGCGGCGGGCGGGCACGGCGGCCGGAGCGCCTCGGCATACGAGAGCGACCGCTTCGAACGGCAATACGCCGCGGGCAAGGCGCTGCGGGCGAAGGTGCCGCGGGAGAGTCACGCCGCGTGGGCGCCCGCGCCGGCGCGGCCGGACCCGGTGCGGATGCTCGAGCAGTCGAGCGAGGGGCGCGTGCCGGAACTGCTTCCCATCCGGTACGGGCGGATGGTGCGGACGCCCTTCGCCTTCTATCGCGGCGCGGCCGCGATCATGGCGCACGACCTGAGCACGACGCCGGCGTCCGGCATCCGCGTGCAGTGCGCCGGCGACTGCCACCTCGTGAACTTCGGCGGCTTCGCGACGCCGGAGCGCAAGCTCATCTTCGACATCAACGACTTCGACGAGACGCTGCCCGCGCCCTGGGAGTGGGACCTCAAGCGGCTCGCCGCCAGCTTCGTGATCGCGGCCCGGGACAACGGCTTCAAGCACCGGCAGGCGCGCGCGGCGGCGCTGGCCTGCGCCGCCAGCTACCGGAAGCGCATGGCCAGGTACGCGGCGTCGCCGATCCTCAAGGTCTGGTACGCCACGATCTCCGCCGAGGACGCGATCTCCGCCACGAGCGACGTCGCGCTGCAGACGGCCGAGCGGAAGCGCGTGCGACAGGCGGTGGCGCGGAGCGTGCCGGAGGATGACTTCCCCAAGCTCACCGAAGAGCGGGGCGGGAACCCCGTCATCAAGGACAACGCCCCGCTCATCTTCCACCCGCATGGTGAGGAGGCGCGCACCTTCCGCTCGCGCGCGGAGGGGGCCTTCGCGGGCTATCGCGCGTCGCTGGCGGACGACCGGCGGGCGCTCCTCGACCGCTACCACCTCGTGGATGTCGCGATGAAGGTCGTGGGCGTCGGCAGCGTCGGCACGCGCTGCGGCGTGCTGCTGCTCATGGCGGGCCGCGACGATCCGCTCTTCCTGCAGGTGAAGGAGGCGCGCGCGTCGGTGCTGGAGCCGTACGCGGGCAAGAGCGGCTACGAGAACCGCGGCGAGCGGGTGGTCGCCGGCCAGCGCCTGATGCAGTCGGCGAGCGACATCTTCCTGGGCTGGACGGAGACCGAATTCGGCCACTTCTACGTGCGGCAGCTCAGGGATGCCAAGATCAAGCCGCTGGTGGCGACGTACTCGCCGAGCGTGCTCGCGGAGTACGGCACGCTGTGCGGCTGGGCGCTCGCGCGCGCGCACGCCAAGGCGGGCGATGCGGCGCTGATCGCCGGCTACGTGGGACGGTCCGACGTGCTGGATGAGGCGATCACGGACTTCGCCGTGGCGTACGCGGACCAGAACGCATCCGACCACGCGGCGTTCAAGGCGGCGGTGCGCGCGGGGCGGATCGAGGTGCGGCTGGACAGCTGAGCGGGGCGGAATCCGCTCGCGACACGCGCCGACGCGCGGTACTGGAATCCCCGACGCCGCGCTCTCCCGCGGTGCGCCAACGTGGTTCGGTATCTGTCGGTACGACCGAGACTCTGCCCTGAGTCTCGTCCGGTCCGGCGCGTTCGAAGGGAGGACTCCATGGCGACGGTGACCAGGGCCGAGAAGGCGGCGAAGACGGACAAGGCGCCGGACCGCGACGCATCCGCCGGCAAGGCGGAGCTGCACTGGGCCGGCCGCGTTCCCCACCTCAAGCCCGGCACGTACAAGGACGGGCTCCCCCTGCACGACGTCCACTATCTGGGGTGCAAGCTCATCCTGCGCTCCAACAAGTTCGACTCGCGCAAGGCGCTCTTCGATTTCGGCAAGGTGATCAAGAAGCCGGCGAAGGCCACCGGCGTGCGATTCTCCAACGAGGGCTTCTGGGAGACGCCGCTGAAGATCCGCGAGGTCCTCTTCATCGACACGAAGGACTACCGCCTCTACAACAACGGCTTCATCGCGCGCCGCCGCATCCCCTACAAGGACGGCTTTCCCGTTGGCGACGCCGAGATCGTCTTCAAGTTCCGTCACCCGGAGCTGCAGGAGGCGGCGGAGACCGATGTGCGGCCGAACATCCAGGGCGACTACCGCATCAAGTTCAAGGCGCAGGCCCTCCCGCTCAAGACGCAGCTCGGCGGGATCCGCATGCTGTACTCGCACAACGTCCAGTTCCCGCGCTCGCACATGAAGGAGGCCGACGTCCTGAACATGGATGTGCTCACCCAGGTCTTCCCGGTGCTCGAGGGCCTCCGGAAGCAGCCCAACGAGCGGATCGAGCTCGTGAGCGAGACGATCATCGAGGAAGTGCTCCAGGACATCGGCATGATCGACTTCGGCGACGGGATCACCGCGAAGACGGACGTCGGGCTCTGGCGCACGCGCGGCGAACATCGCCCGCTGATCGGCGAGTGGGCCTTCCAGATCGGCTTCGCCGACCGGAAGGACCTCTCGCTCGACGCGATGGAGCGCGCGGAGCGCTTCTTCACGGCCCTGCAGTTCGCGGCCGCGGAATGGATCGCGCTCAACGCCACGAAGACCGGCGTCGTCTACCGCCTGCACGGGAACCCGCCCACCGCGCACGAATGAGCCTCCGGCAGCGCGGCGCGCGCGCCGCGGAGGAGGCGATGGCGCGCTCCGGCCTGTCGGTCGAGCATCTCCTCGGGGTGCGCTTCGCGGTGAACGTGTGCATCGCGGCGTTCATCACCTGGTTCACGCTCGTGGCGCTCGGCGACCAGAAACCGATCTGGGGGATCGCCTCGATGGTCGCCGCCTCGGAGCCGGTGGTGGCCGAGGCGCGGCGGATCTTCGTGAGCCGCCTCGTGAACGTGCTCGTGGGCGGCGCGGTGGGGCTGGCCTTCCTCCTCCTCGGCGGCGGCGAGTGGACGCTGCCGATCGCGCTGGCGGTGACGGTGCTGCTCTCCTCCTACGTGGTGCGCGTCAAGACCATGTGGCGGCAGGCGCCGATCACGTCGGCCGTCGTGATCGCCAGCGGCATCACCGCGCACTCCGCCGCCATCGGCCTGCGCGAAGGGATCCACAAGGTGCTCGAGGTGATCTTCGGCTGCTGCGTGGGGCTCGTGGTGAGCTGGGCGATGTCGAAGGTCTGGCTCGTGCGCGCGCCGGAGGAGGGGACGATCCGCGCGTAGGGCGCGCTGCGCGGCGCATGGAGTCCGTCCCAACCGGTCACGTCTGGTGGGCACCTCGCCTCCGATGCGCAGCCTGCATCGACTTGAGGCGGCACGGGGGTTTCCCTGACGGACGATGCACGGACAACGCCGACTGAATCGCGCTGCGCCCGCCGGCACTCTGTGAATGGACCTTCCAATCCACGGAGCGCACCATGGCGGCCGGCCACAGTCATGCCCCGATGATCGTCACGCACGAAGGCGGCATGAAGTACGCCGTCGAGATCCGCGGCCATCGCCTGGTGGTCGACCAGCCGGAGCGGAGCGGGGGACGCGACGAAGGGCCGATGCCCCTGGAACTCCTCGGCGCCGCGCTCGGCACCTGCGTCGCGCTCTACGTGCAGCGCTACTGCGCCACGCGCGGCCTGCCCACCGACGGCATGCGCGTGGAGGTGGAGCAGATCGGCGCCCAGAACCCGCCGCGCATCGGCGAGTTCAAGGTGCGCGTGGTGATGCCCGCCGAGCTGCCGGAACACCACATGGCGATGCTCGAGCGCGTGGCGCGGAGCTGCCCGGTGCACGGCACGCTCGAGCACGGCGCCCACGTGGACATCGCCCTCGAGATCCCCGCCCCCACGCGCTAGCGGCACGCCCCACTCGCGCACTCGCGCAGATGGACGACGGGCCGGCCACCTCACGGCGCCCGGCCCGTCTCCCCACTTGCTACTCCCCACTCCCGCCCGCCGAGCGCCGAGCGCCGCACGCCGAGCGCCGAGCCCCGA
>DATKOH010000099.1:0-2045 GCA_035524735.1 Gemmatimonadaceae bacterium | reverse complement strand
GGTCGCCGCGGCGGCCGACGCAACCGTCCGGGTGGCGGCCAGGGTCCGTCCGACGGCACCTCACCGCCGAGCGGCGAAGGCGCCGCTGATACGGACGGCGGCGAGGGCGACGCGTGATGGGCAAGTTCTATCTTACGACGGCGATCGACTACGCGAACGGCGATCCGCACATCGGTCACGCGTACGAGAAGATCGGCGCCGACGTCATCGCGCGGTATCACCGTCTGAAGGGGGACGACGTCTGGCTGCTCATCGGCATGGATGAGCACGGCCAGAAGGTCGCCCAGGCCGCCGCCGACGCCGGCATCACGCCGCAGCAGCAGGTCGACCGCATCGCCGAGCGCTTCCAGGCGATGTGGACGCGGCTCGGCATCTCCCACGACCAGTTCATGCGCACCACCGCGCCGGCGCACATCGCCGGCGTGCAGGCCCTGCTCGAGCGGATCTTCGAGCGGAACCCCGGCGACTTCTACGAGAAGGCGTACGCCGGCTGGTATTGCGTGGGCTGCGAATCCTTCAAGCAGGACGCGGAGATCGCCGACGGCAAGTGCGTGCTGCATCCCACGCGGAAGCTCGAGTGGGTGGAGGAGAAGAACTGGTTCTTCCGGATGAGCGCGTACCGCGACCGGATCCTCGCGCACATCGAGGCGCATCCGGGCTTCGTGCAGCCGGAGAGCCGGCGCAACGAGATCATCGCCCTCCTCCGCGCCGGACTCGAGGATCTCTCGGCCAGCCGCGCGCGGCTCGCGTGGGGCGTTCCCTTCCCCCGCCCCAACAGCGACGGCGAGACGCAGTCCACCTACGTCTGGTTCGACGCGCTGCCGAACTACCTCACCGCCACCGGCTTCCCCGAAGCCGGCTACGAGAAGCGCTGGCCCGCGCAGCTGCACGTCATCGGCAAGGACATCACGCGCTTCCACTGCGTGATCTGGCCCGCGATGCTCCTGGCCGCCGGCCTCCCCCTGCCGGAGATGGTCTGGGCGCACGGCTTCGTGCAGCTCGGCGGGGAGAAGCTCTCCAAGAGCGCGGGGGTGAAGCTCGACCTCGGCGAGGCCGTGGACAAGTACGGCCCCGATGCCTTCCGCTACTTCCTCATGCGCGAAGTGCCCTTCGACGCCGACGGCAACTTCTCCTGGGAGCGCTTCGACGACCGCTACAACGCCGATCTCGCGAACGCGCTCGGCAACCTCGCGAGCCGCACCATCGCGATGGTCGAGAAGTATTGCGGTGGCGTGGTGCCCGTGAGCGCGCGCCGCGCCTTCGAGCACTACGACGCGGCGATGGACGGCTTCATGCTGCACGAGGGGCTCGCGAACCTCATGCAGCGCGTGGCCGCGATGAACCAGTACGTCGACCAGCAGGCGCCGTGGAAGCTCGCGAAGGATCCCGCGAAGCGCGCCGAGCTGGAGGAGACGCTCGCCACCATCATCTACGTGCTCGCGAGCGTGGCGCGCTGCATCTCCCCCTTCATGCCGGCGAAGGCCGCGGCGCTCTGGGCGCAGCTCGGCGCGCCCGGGCGCGTGGACGAGCCCGGTTCCCTCGGCGCGACGCTGGACGTGAAGGGCTGGCAGGTGACCAAGGGCGAGCCCCTCTTCCCGAAGCTGGAGCCGGCGCGCGGCTGATCGCGCCCGGCATGGACGCCGATCCCCCCCGGCTCTCAGCCGGGGAGGGATGGCATCACGTCGTTCAGTAGCTGACCCCCGGCCCCAAGGGCGCGCCCCCCATCCGCCCATTCGGCTCCATCTCCGCCCCCTGCGCCGGCGGCTTCAGGATCACGCCGATCCGCGCCCGCAGATCCGCGAAGTGCGCCCTGGTCTCCTTGTCGCTGGTCCGACTCTCGGCGCCGCGAAGCTGTGCATCGAGCGCCACCAGCTGCGCTCTCGCGAGCGCGCGGGCGTCGGCGGGACGCGGCTTCGGCGTGAAGCGCGCCGGGCGGCCCGGGCGCGCCGGCGGCTCGAGCGGCGTGTTGATCAGCCGGTTCATCTCCTCCACGAACGCGCGCTGAAGGTTCCGCCGGTACACGTCCGTCACCGGCTTCGCGGCCG
>DATKOH010000098.1:0-6621 GCA_035524735.1 Gemmatimonadaceae bacterium | reverse complement strand
TGGTGAGCTCGATGAGCATGTCCTTCACGTAGCGCTCCAGCCGCACGTGGTAGCGCGACTCGAGCTCCTCCTTGGAGAGGATGCCCATCTTCTGGAAGAGCGCGCGCGACTGCTTGGTGACCATCTGCGCGAGCGCCTCCGGCGTGCGGCGGAAGTTCGGCAGGCCGCGCTTCTCGGCCTCACGCACCCAGACGTCGGAGTAGTTGTTCCCCTCGAAGCGCACCGCCGACGTGTCGCGGAAGGCGGAACGCACGACCTTGAGCACCGCGTCGTCCACCGAGCGCGACTTCTTGAGCAGCGGCCGGAGCTCCGCGGTGAGCTCGGCGATCGCCTCGGCCACCGTGGCGTTGAGCAGCATTACCGGGAAGGCGATCGACGCCGAGCCGCCCACCGCGCGGAACTCGAACTTCGCACCCGTGAACGCGAACGGGGACGTGCGGTTGCGATCGGTGTTGTCGCGCTCGATCTCGGGGAGCTTGGCGACGCCGAGCTTGATCAGCGCCTGCGCCGCGTTGGTGGAGCCGCCCTTCCCCGCGACGATGCTGTTGATCATGCGGGTGAGCGTGTCGCCCATGAACACGGAGATGATCGCGGGCGGCGCCTCGTTCGCGCCGAGCCGGTGCTCGTTGCCCGAGCTCGCGACGCCGGCGCGCAGCAGCCCGGCGTGCTTATGCACCGCCTTGAGCACGGCGGCGAGGAAGAGGAGGAAGCGGACGTTCTGGTGCGGCGTCTTCCCCGGCTTGAGCAGGTTGGTGCCGTCGAGCGCGGGATCATCGGCGCGCACGGCCATCGACCAGTTGCAGTGCTTCCCCGACCCGTTGATGCCGGCGAAGGGCTTCTCGTGCAGCAGCGCCTGGAGGCCGTGACGGATCGCGACGCGGCGCAGCGTGGCCATCACGAGCTGGTTGTGGTCGACACCGAGGTCGGATTCCTCGAACACCGGCGCCATCTCGAACTGGCAGGGGGCGACCTCGTTGTGCCGCGTGACGATCGGGACGCCGAGCTTGTAGAGCTCCTGCTCGACCTCGCTGATGCAGGCCTGGACGCGCTCGGGGATGCCGCCGAAGTAGTGGTCCTCGAGCTGCTGGCCGCGCGGCGGGGGCGCGCCGATGAGCGTGCGGCCGCCCATGATGAGGTCGGGGCGGAGCGCGAAGTGCGCGCGGTCGATGAGGAAGTACTCCTGCTCGGGGCCGAGCGTGGTGAAGACGCGCTGCACCCCCTTGTCGCCGATGAGCTCGAGCAGCTCCATCGCCTTCGCGCTGAGGACGTCGGAGCTGCGGAGCAGCGGCGTCATCTCGTCGAGCGCCTCGCCGTTGTAGCCGATGAAGACGGACGGGATGCAGAGCGTGCGCGTGTTGCCGCTCTCGACGATGAACACCGGGCTCGCCGGATTCCACGCCGTGTAGCCGCGCGCCTCCCAGGTGGCGCGGAGGCCGCCGGAGGGGAAGGACGACGCGTCTGGCTCGCTCTGGATGAGCTGCGCGCCGGAGAAGCTCTCGATCGGCGCCCCCTTCTCGTCGAAGGCGAGGAAGGCGTCGTGCTTCTCCGCGGTGAGCCCGGTCTGCGGCTGGAACCAGTGCGTGAAGTGCGTCACGCCGTGCGCGACCGCCCATTCCTTGATGACCTGCGCGACGGTGGGGGCGATGTCGATGTCGAGCTTCTTCCCGAGGCGGATGCTCGCGGCGAGCTTCGCGTAGACCTCCTTCGGGAGCTTCGCCTTCATCTGGCGAACGCCGAAGGTGCTGCTGCCGAAGTAGTCGGAGGTGGGCGGCGTGGCGTGGTGGCCGTTCGTGGAAACGGCGGGGCCGACCCGCGGGAGGCGCCGTGCGAGCTCCTGCACGATGGCCTTCCGCGGATTCGAGATCGAAGACGGCATGTTCCAGGGCTCCCGGTGGCGGGTGGAGTGGATGCGGAAATTTGCAATATTCGCACGCCGGGCGCAACAGTGTGCAAGAACGGCCGTCGGGCGTCAGCCATCAGCCCTGCAGTACTGCATGATATGCACAAAACGGGTGGCAGTCCGGTAAGTCGGCCTGCCACCCGCCCTTAGCCCATCCGGGGAGCGCCCGCGGCTACTGCCGGCAGGGGGCGTTGGGGTCGGCCGGCTTCGGCTTGTCCACCACGGGAGCGTTCGGCTGGTCCGCCACGGCGATCGCGATATCGTGGATCCACTGCGCCACCGCCGCCATGTGCGCGTAGTCGATGTACTGGGGCTCGTCGGTCACCTGGTGGTAGTCCTCGTGCAGCCCGGTCGTGAAGAAGATCACGGGGATGCCGTAGCGCGCGTAGTTCGCGTGGTCGCTGCGGCAGTAGATGTTCTCGGGGTGCCCGTTCGCGTCGAAGGTGTAGTCGATCGCGAAGGGGTGCGCGCGCGCCTTGTTCACGCGCTCGGCGGTGTTGCCGAGCTCGGTGGAGAGGCGGAAGGAGCCGACGAGCTCCACGTAGCGCGGGCCGCCCCCCTTGATGTCCGCCGAGTCGCCGCGGCCGATCATGTCGATGTTCAGCTGCGCCACGATC
This sequence comes from Gemmatimonadaceae bacterium, assembly GCA_035524735.1. Classification (GTDB taxonomy): domain Bacteria; phylum Gemmatimonadota; class Gemmatimonadetes; order Gemmatimonadales; family Gemmatimonadaceae; genus DATKOH01. Next base: position 4,104 of record DATKOH010000098.1, on the reverse strand, counting down.
GAATCGCGCGGCACGGTGGGGTGCTCGGTGAACCAGCGCGAGCCGAGGAGGCCGAGTTCCTCCGCGGTGTGCCAGACGAAGAGGAGGGAACGCTTCGGGTGCGGCTTCACCGAGGCCGCGGCCTGCGCGATCTCGAGGAGGGAGACGGAGCCGGAGCCATCGTCGTCGGCGCCGTTGTTGATGGAGTCGGTGCGGGCGGGGCGGATCCGGCGCAGGCTGTCGACGTTCACGTGGATCGCGGCCAGCTGCTCGGGGGTGGGCTGCGGCGTGCCGGGCTCTCGGCCGCGCAGTTCCCAGACGGCGGTGTTGTAGGCGCGCAGCGAGTCGTGGTCGACGCCGGGGGAGCGGATGCCGATGTGGTCGCTGTGCGCGCCGAGCGCGACGTACTCGCCGCGCTTCTTCGGGTCGCTCCCCGGCAGGATGGCGACGACGTTCCGCGCGGGGACGGGCGTCTCCACGATCGGCACGGTGCCGTGCACCACGGCGCCGGTGTCGCCGGCGTGCGCGCTGTCGAGCGGCCGGCCCAGGAGGATGGCGGCGGCGGCGTTGGTCACGAGCAGGATCTGCGGCGTGGCGAGCGCGCCGCCGGCATCGGCGCGGAGGCTCATCGAGGGGCGTCCGAGCGCCCGGCGCATCGGCGCCGGGAGACGCTCGAGGCCGGCGACGGCCACCCCCGCGGCGCCGGCGAAGCGGCTGCCGGCGCGGACGAAGGGAAGGCCCATGCGCGCGCCCGACGCGAGGACGACGAAGCGGCCGTCGGCCTCCCGCGCGCTGATCCAGGTGGTGGAGTCGCCGAAGACGCCGCCGTAGACCACACGCGCGCCATCGATGGAGCGCGGCGTGCCGCGCGCGCCGAAGGGGATCCACTGCGCGGGGGCGGCGAGCGGCGTCGTGTCGGCGCGGAGCAGGATCGTGTCGGGGAAGGAGCGCCGCACGAGCGGGATCCACTGGAACCAGCCGCCGCTGTCGCCCGCCGGGACGAGGCCGATCCGCTTCGCCTCGGCGGCGATGTAGGCGGTGGCCTTGAGGTTGCCATCGGTGCCGGCCTGGCGGCCGAGCATCGAGTCGTCGGCGAGGATGTAGAGGCGGGTCTTGAGGTCTCGCGAGGTGATCGCGGGGCTGGTGCTCGCCTGGGCGGCCGCGGGGGCCGCGGCGGCGCAGAGGGAGAGGAGCGCGGCAAGGGTGCGGGATCGCATGCGGGCAGGTCTCGGTGGCGGGTGGGCGGCGTGCGGGAGATGTGTGACTGGCCAGTGGAGGATACGGGGCGCATCTTCTCCACGTTGCCACCAGACCCGGGGGAAAGCGATGCGTTCGTCGGCGGCGTTCCATCATCCGGTGCACGATCCCGAAGCGCTCCTCGTGACGCTCGAGCGCGGGCCGATGCTGATCATCCCGCTCATCCGGGACGTTCCGCCCGAACGGCTGAAGCAGCGGCCCGCGCCGGGGAAATGGAGCGCGTACGAGCACGCGTGCCACATCGCCCTGTCGCACGGGCTCTTCACCGACCGCCTCGCGCGCATGCTCGCCGAGGACGACCCGCAGTTGAAGCCCTACGATCCGGGGGACGAGGCGCCGGACGTGCTGATGAAGATGGACCTGGACGCGGCGCTGCTGGGCTACGCGCGGGAGCGCGGGGAGATCGTGGAGCGGCTGCGTGCGCTGACGCCGGCGCAATGGGAGCGCACGGGGCGGCATCCCGAGTACGCGCACTACACGGTGTTCATCATGTTCCGGCACCTGGCGCTGCACGACATGCTGCACGCGTACCGGATCGAGGAGATCCTCACGAAGCGGGACTGGTAGCTCGGCGCTCGGCGCTCGGCGTCCGGCGCTCGGCTGACGGCGAGCGCGTGATTAGATTCCGCGTCCACCTCAACCGCGAAGAGCCGTGGCTCCCCAGTTCATCTACGTCATGAAGGACCTGCGCAAGGTCGTCCCGCCGAGCCGGGAGATCCTGCGCGGGATCTGGCTGTCCTTCTACCCGGGCGCGAAGATCGGCGTCCTTGGCGCGAACGGCGCGGGGAAGAGCTCGCTGCTGCGCATCATGGCCGGCGTGGACCACGACTTCCAGGGGGAGGCGTGGGCCGCGCAGGGGACGAAGGTGGGCTACCTGCCGCAGGAGCCGCAGCTCGACCCGAAGCTCGACGTGAAGGGGAACGTGGAGCTGGCGGTGAGCGAGCAGCGGGCGCTGCTGCGGAAGTTCGAGGAGATCTCGGCGAAGTTCGCGGAGCCGATGAGCGACGAAGCGATGCAGAAGCTCATCGACGAGCAGGGGCGGGTGCAGGAGCGGATCGACTCGCTGAACCTCTGGGAGCTCGACCGCACGATCGAGATCGCGATGGACGCGCTGCGCTGCCCGCCCGCGGACGCGGACGTGACGAAGCTCTCCGGCGGCGAGAAGCGCCGCGTGGCGCTCTGCCGCGTGCTGCTCGAGCAGCCCGACCTGCTCCTCCTCGACGAACCGACGAACCACCTGGACGCCGAGAGCGTCGCGTGGCTGGAGCACCACCTGGCGGCGTTCCCGGGGACGGTGGTGGCGATCACGCACGACCGCTACTTCCTGGACAACGTGGCGAAGTGGATCCTGGAGCTGGACCGAGGCGCGGGGATCCCGTGGGAGGGGAACTACTCGAGCTGGCTGGACCAGAAGCGCACGCGGCTCGCGCAGGAGGAGAAGCAGGCGAGCGCGCGGCAGCGCACGCTGGAGCACGAGCTGGAGTGGGTGCGCATGGCGCCGCGCGCGCGGCAGGCGAAGAACAAGGCGCGCATCCAGAAGTACGAGGAGCTGGCGGCCGCGGACACGTTCGAGCGGGTGTCGCAGAACGAGATCGTGATCCCGCCGCCGCCGCGGCTGGGGAACGACGTGGTGATCGCGAAGGACCTGAAGAAGGGCTACGGCGACCGGCTGCTCTTCGACAAGCTCTCCTTCGCACTGCCGCGCGGTGGGATCGTGGGGGTGATCGGCGCGAACGGCGCCGGCAAGACCACGCTCTTCCGTCTGATCACGGGGCAGGAGAAGCCGGATGGCGGCACGCTCACGGTGGGGGAGACGGTGGTGCCGGCGTACGTGGACCAGTCGCGCGCGCTGAACGGGGAGAACAGCGTGTTCCAGGAGGTGTGCGGCGGCGCGGAGACGCTGCAGGTGGGGAAGCGCGAGATGAACGCGCGCGCCTACCTCGCGAGCTTCAACTTCCGCGGCGCCGACCAGCAGAAGAAAGTGAAGGACCTCTCGGGCGGCGAGCGCAACCGGCTGCACCTGGCGAACGTGCTGAAGGCCGGCGGGAACCTGCTGCTGCTCGACGAGCCGACGAACGACCTGGACGTGGACACCCTGCGCGCGCTCGAGGATGCGCTGCTCGACTTCGCCGGCTGCGCGGTGGTGATCTCGCACGACCGCTGGTTCCTCGACCGCATCGCGACGCACATGCTCGCCTTCGAGGGGGACAGCGAGGTGGTGTGGTTCGAGGGGAACTACCAGGCCTACATCGACGACCTCCACAAGCGGAAGGGCGCCGACGCGGACCAGCCGCACCGCATCAAGTACCGGAAGCTGGTGCGGACGTGATCCGCTCGGCGTGGGTGTACACGTTCGCGCTCGCGCCGCGCAGGAGCGAGACGAGCGTGAGCCCCGCCGCCTCGGCGAGCCGGATGGCGAGCCCGGTGGGGCGCGAGACGGTGGCGAGCACGGGCACGCCGGCGACGCTCGCCTTCTGCACGAGCTCGTAGCTCGCGCGGCTGGTCATCACGAGGAATCCCGCGGCGGGATCGGTGCCCGCGCGCGCGAGCGCGCCGATCACCTTGTCGAGCGCGTTATGGCGCCCGACGTCCTCGCGTACCATGAGCAGCGCACCGTCGGGGGACGCCCACGCGGCGGCGTGCACGGCGCCGGTGCTGCGGTTGAGCGACTGCCGCTCGGCGAGCGCCGCTTCGGCGCGCCAGAGGGCTCCGGGCTCCAACGGCCACCGGGCGTTCGCGACGCGCATGGGGCGCAGCGCGCCGCCGATGGTCTGCACGCCGCAGAGCCCGCAGCCGGTCTGCCCCACGAGCTGCCGGCCGCGCCGCTCGAGCGCCTCGGCGGCGCCGGCGGGGATCTCGATCTGCAGC
>DATKOH010000097.1:0-10662 GCA_035524735.1 Gemmatimonadaceae bacterium | reverse complement strand
CCGTGGCCATCACCGTGATCGGCCCGTCGCTCCACATCTACTACGGCACCACGATCACCAGCCCGCTCACGCTCGGCATGCGGCAGCACATCGGCGTGAACGGCAACTACGTGTATACCGACAACGCCGTCACCGGCGCGCCGCTCGTCGTCACCCTCCTCAGCACCGACACCACCGTCGCCACCGTGCCGGCCACGGTCACCATCCCGGTCGGTTCCTCCATCGGCTACTTCGACGTCGTGGCGCACGACACCATCGGCACCATCCAGGTGAAGGCGAGCGCCACCGGATTCGCGCCCACCGTGAGCTACGTGCAGGTGGGGCACCCGAAGTTCGCGATCTTCGCCACCACGAGCGCCACCACGACCACGCCGCCGACCCCGATCACCATCTACGCCGAGGACCAGGCCGGGAACACGCGCTACGCCGCCGAGAACGTGTCCGTGACGCTCACCTCGTCCAACGCCTCCGTGCTCGCCCCCGACTCGGCCACGGTGACGATCGTCAAGGACACCTACTACTCGCAGGCCGCCAAGACGGTGTACGCCGGCGCCGGCACGGCGACGCTCACCGCGAGCGACGCCCGTCCGAACTTCTACCGCTACGATCCGGTCACCACCGGCACGATCACCGTCGTGGTCCCGACGGTCGCGATCAACCTGCCCGCGACCGGCACGCTCGGCCTCGATGAGTACGTGAGCACCTACGCGTACATCCCGAACACGCTCGGCGCCGACCTCGTCGTGAACCTCGGCCACACCAGCGGCACGACGACGTCGCCGGCGAGCGTCACGATCACCAAGGGGAGCACCTACGCGACCTTCAACGTCGTGGGCGCGGCCCGCGGCTCCGACGTGCTCTCGGCCTCGGCGACGGGATTCCAGACGGGCACCGTCACCGTGGCCGTCGACAGCGGCGTGATCGTCTTCAGCGGCTGGCCGGCGTCGGTGAAGGCGGGGGACTCCGTGGCCGTCCAGATCTACGCCTACGACGCCGGGGGGAATCTCCGCTACCTCAACTCGGCCGTGACCTTCACCCTGAATGCGAACGCGAACATCGCGTTCGACCAGGGCGGCTCGGCGGTCACGTCCGTCACGATCCCGGCGGGCACGTACGGCACCGGGACCTTCTACCTGAAGGGCGTCACCGCGGGCACCGGGTCCGTGAACGTCACCGGCGGGCGGTTCGCGGCCTACGTGAACACGCTCACCGTGAACCCGTAACGGATGGGATGACCCAGGCGGGGCACTGCACCTTCTGCGACATCATCGCGGGCGCGGCCGAGGTCTCGGTGTGTTACGAGGACGCGCACGCGCTCGCGTTCATGGACATCCAGCCGGTGAACCCGGGGCACGTGCTCGTGGCGCCGAAGGTGCACTACGAGTCGCTGCTCGACCTGCCGCCGGAGACGGCGTCGCAGCTCTACGCCGTGGTCGCGCGCCTGGCGCCGATCGTGACGAAGGCGTCGCACGCGGAGGGGATGAACATCATCGTGTCGAGCGGCGCGGCCGCGGGGCAGGACGTGTACCACTTCCACGTCCACCTCATCCCGCGGCGCGCCGGCGACGGCTTCGAGGTCCCGCTCCCCTTCCCGGCCTCCCCCGTCCCCCCACGCACCGCCCTCGACGCGATGGCGGCGCGGATCATCGGGGCGTTCAGGGATCCTATGAGATGAACGGCAGTCGACGGCAGTCGACGGCAGTCGACGACAGTCAACCACAGTCAACCACAGTCAACTGCAGTCACCTACAGTCGACCCCAGTCGACTGCTATCGCTGACTGTCTCTGACTGTCTCTGACTGTCTCTGACTGTCTCTGACTGTCTCTGACTGTCTCTGACTGTAGTCGACTGTCTTCTTATGACGCCCTCACCGCCGCCACCGCGGCCGCGAGTTCCTGGGCGGTGGCGGTGAGGCGCGTGGCGGCGTCGTTGAGGCCGTCGATCGCGCCCTCCTGTTGCGCGCTCGCGCCGGCCACCGATTCCGTCTCCGTGGCGGCGCGCGTCGCATCCTCGCGGGCGGCGCTCAGGGCGAGCGACATCTGGTCGGAGCGCTGCGCGCTGTCGCGCGCGGCGCGCACGATCCGGTCGCCGGCGTGCGCCACCGCCTCGCTCGCGGCCACGATCCGGTCGAGTTCGTCCACCCAGTTCCGGCTCGCCTCGGCCACGGCCAGCACCTCGCCGCGCGTGCGCCGCATCAGCGCCACCGCCTTGTCGAGCGTCGAGCGGATGTCGCGCACCGCACGGTCCATCCCCTCCGCCTCCGAGGCGCTCCGGTCGGCGAGCGCGCGGATCTCCTGCGCCACCACCGCGAAGCCGCGCCCGTGCGCGCCCGCGCGCGCCGCCTCGACCGCCGCGTTCAGCGCAAGGAGCCCCGTCTGGTCGGCCAGCGACGTGATCGTCTGCCCGAACTTCTGCACCGCGCTCGAGATGTCCTGCAGCCGCGAGACCTGCTCCGAGCCCTGCTGCACCACCGCCGCCGCGGCGGTGAGCTGCGCCATCGCCTGCTCGGTGGCGGTGCGCACCACGCGGGCGTCGCTGAGCATCGCCTCGCCGCTCTGTTGCGTGCCGCGTCCCTCCGCCACCGTGCCATCGGCGATCGCCTGCGCGGCGCGCGCGTCCTCGGAGCCCCGCGAGAGCGTGCCCGCGAGCGAGCGCACCGTCGCGGCCAGCCGCCGCGCGTTGTCGGCGCTCTCCTGCGCCGACGCGTGCAGCTGCTGCGTCGTGCCGGTGATCGATTCCACGTGCGACATCATGAACTCCGACGCGTCGAGCACGGGCTTGATCAGCTTGTCGAGCGCGAGCGAGAGCGCGAGCTGCGGCGCCACGTACTCCAGCAGCGCGGCATCGTACTCGCGGTACATGTCCTCCCGCGAGTGGCGCACCGCCCACACCCCCACCAGCCGGTCGCCGTACTTGAGCGGGAGGACGATCTCCGAACCCCCCGCCGGTCGCGTCCCCGTCGCCGCCTCGCGGTCGGTCACCGCGTGCCCGGCGCGCAGCGCCACCCCCACCAGCCCCTCGGTCGCGGCGAACCGCGTGCCCGGCGGCACCGCGCTCGACGTGTCGGCGAGGACGACGAACTCGTGCCGCGTCGCATCGTACGCGGCGAGTCCCATGTGCTCCCACGGCACGAGCGTCTTCGTGAGCCGCTCGACGTCGGCGAGCGCGGCCGCCAGCTCCGGGCGCGCGCTGAGCACGCGCGTCATCCGGTGCACGAGCTGCATGCTCTCGCCCATCGCCCCCTGCCGCACGAGCCAGTGCGTGAAGAAGGTCGCGAGCGCGAGCACGGCGATCTCCGCCATCGTGGAGCGGCCGGCCCACGGCGCGTACGCGATCTTGAGCCCGACCAGCGCCAGCATCGTCGCCAGCACCGACACCGTGGTCTCCCAGCGCGCGGTGAGGCGCGAATCCACCCACGCGATCGCCGGCGACAGCTTGAGCTGCAGGTAGAAGGTGCCGTTCGCCGTGAGGAGGAAGCTCACGATGAGCGCGGCCAGCGGCCACACGTTCCCGGGCGCGAAGGCGAGCCCCGCCGCCTGCCCGTTCAGCCACGAGTAGTAGATCGTGCCGCTCACCGCGAACGCGGTGAGGAAGTGCCCCAGGTTGCCGAGCGCGTTCTTGATCGGCAGCCGGCGCCCGAAGTAGTCGCCGAGGAGGATCCCGACGCCGGCGAAGACGGCGCCCCCGGCCCAGCCGAGCGCGATCACCGCCGCGATCCCCGCGCCCACCGCGAAGGAGGCGTAGCCCTTCCCCGGGAGGGGGACGCCGAAGACGCGCGTCCCCGCGGCGATCGCCAGCAGGAGCACCGCGCCGGCCCACGGGAAGGGCTGCACGTACTCGTGGCGCAGCAGGCCGATGAGCGTCGCGAGGAGCCCGAAGACGATGACGGAGCGCCGCACCAGCTCGTCGTTGAGCCAGCGCGAGCGCGCCGGGTAGCTCGGGCGTTCGCCGGTCGTGAAGCCGGCGTTGGGCGTGACGCGGGCCGTCACCGGAAGCAGCGGTCGGGCATGGGGGTCGGCGGAGGGATCGGCGGGGCCGGCCGCGCGCGGGCTCTTGCGCGAATCGGCCGGCGATGCAATGGTGTGACGCACGACGCCCGAGTGGCGTCACCATGAGAGAGAACTCATCTCGGGAGAGAGCAGCTCGTTGCGACGACGACTCGCGCACGATCCCTCCGAAGGCCCGCTCTCCGCGCGGCGCGCACGACGCGCCGCCTCCGCCATCTCCGCTCAGGTCGCGACGCCCGGCACGGGAAATCCCCGCCGCCGGGCGTCGCTGCGTTTCGGCGAGGTGCAATGTCCCGACATCGCGCTCACCGCTTCCCCCTCCCCCGCGCCCCCCACCGCTTCCCGCGCAAACTCCGCCACCTCATCCGCCGAGGCCACAAGCGCGCCCTGAAGCGCGCGATGATGCGTGACTGCTGCCGCCGCTGCGTCTATTGCGGCGCCCCGCTCGCCCTCGAGTTCGCCACGATCGACCACGTCTTCCCCGTGGCCCGCGGCGGCGACCAGTCGCCCGGCAACCTCGTGGTCGCCTGCGCCCCCTGCAACCGCCTCAAGGGCGACATGCTCCCCCAGGAATTCTTCCTCCGCTTCCCCTGGGCCGGGCAGAACTTCCTCGCCTACGCGCGCGTCGTGCACCGCGCCCTGAAACGCGGCGCGAAGCGGGCGGTGTCGCTGGCGCTCGCGGCTTAGAACAGTCAACTACAGTCGACTACAGTCGACCACAGTCAACGCCGGTCAGGGGCAGTCCGGCGCCAATGTGACTGTCATTGACCTTCGTCGACTGTCGTCGACTGTAACTGACTGTTGTTGACTGTAGCTGACTGTAGTCGACTGTCGTCGACTGTCGTCGACTGCCGTTCAGTAATCCACCGGCCGCAAATAGCTCTCCCCGATCGCCGTGCCGCTCACCATCGCGACCGTCGGGAGGCGCCGCTTCCAGTGCGTGCGCTCGAGGCGCTCGTGCACCGTGCGCACGTCGGACTCGGCGAAGCCGCGCGCGGACAGCTCCGACGGCGCGTGGCCGCTCAGGAGCCAGTGCAGGATCGGGTCCGCCTTCGCGTAGGCGATCCCGAGGTCCCCCTCGTCCGTCTGCCCCGCCGCCAGGTCGGCCGTCGGCGCCTTGTCGATGATCGCCGCGGGGATCCCGAGGTGCCGCGCGAGCGCCCACACCTGCGTCTTGTACAGGTCGCCGATCGGGTTCAGCGGCGGCGAATCGTCCGCGTGCCAGGTGAAGTAGCCCAGCAGCCGCTCGGTCTTGTTCCCCGTGCCGAGCGGGATCGCCCCGTGCTTCGCACTCAGGTCGAAGAGCGCGATCATCCGCACGCGCGCCATCACGTTCCCGCGCCGCGTCGCGTCCGCGTCCGGCTCGTTCGCCAGATAGCCGTCCACGGCCGCCGAGATGTCGATGGTGCGCGACGCGATGCCGAGCGCGTCGATCACCATCTGCGCGTGCGTCAGGCTCTCCGGGCTCGACGCGCGGTAGGGGAGCCGCACGGCGATCACGTTCTTCGGGCCGAGCGCGCGCGCGGCGAGCGCCGCGGTCACCGCCGAGTCCACCCCGCCCGAGAGCGCCACGATCCCCTTCGTGAAGCCCCGCTGTCCGGCCTCGCTCCGAAGGAACTCCACGAGCCAGCGTTCCACCAGCGGCGCGTCGATCGCGAGCGTCTGCGGGCCCCCCGCGTCGGCCGCGGCGGCCGCCACCGGGAACGCCGCCCCTTTCCCCGAGGCGCGGGCCGGCGCCTTCGCCTCCTCCGCCGGCGCCGCGGGCCCGTCGTACGAGAGCGTCGCCGGCGCGCCGCGCTGGATCCGCGACAGCTGCCCCATCAGGTGCGGCAGCGCCACGCGCAGGTCGGCGAGCAGCGGCATGTCGGCGCGCGCGCGCGTGAGGTCCGCGAGGTCGAGCGGCGCGCGCACCAGCGCTTCCTCCCAGAGCGGCCCGCGCACGCGCACGTCGCCGCCGGGGCCCACCACCGTCGCGCCCCCCGGGAAGGTCTTCCCCCCTTCGTCCCCCACGAGGTTCGACACGCTCACGAACACGCCGTGCTCCTCGGCGATGTCGCGCGCGAGCCGCTCCCAGCGCGCCACCGTCGCCGGGCCGGGCACGCCGTCGTCGCGCGGCCAGGTGCCGCGCGCGGGCGCGGCCGCGAGCACGAACACGATCTGCGCGCCGTCCAGCGCCGCGAGCGTCCCCGTGAGCGAGTGCCACGCGTCCTCGCACACGAGCATCGCCGCCCGCCCCCACGGCAGGTCGAAGGCGCGCACCTCCTGCCCGCGCTCCACGAAGCGCTCCTCGTCGAACAGGCCGTAGGTGGGCAGGAAGTTCTTCCGGTGCACGTGCCTGATGAGCGGCGCGTCGCCGCCCAGCCGCACCGCGATCGCCGAATTGTGCAGCGTGTTCCGCCAGATCTCGTAGAAGCCCGCGATCACCTCGAGCGTGCGCCCCGGCTTCGCCGCCGCGGCGTACGCGCGATGCAGGTCCGCGGCGAACTCCCCCGCGGTGCGCGCGCCCTCGCGCACGCCCCCCTCGAGGAAGTAGCCGGTGAGCGCGGTCTCCGGCAGCTGCAGGAGGTCGGGGCGCGGGTCCATCGCCTCCAGCTGCGCGAAGAGCGCGCCCAGCCGCGCGAGATTGGCCGCGTACTCCCCCTTCTTCGGGGTGAACTGGAGCGACGCGAGCTGCACGACGGGGGCCATGCGCGTAAGATGCACCGCCGGGGCGCGCGGGGCAAAACGGCGCGGCGGGCGGGCGCCCTGCGCGTTAGCTTCCGCGCAGACCATGCGCGCCGCCGCCCTCCTGCTCGTCGTCGCCCTCACCGCGCCCGCCGCCGCCCAGGTGACCGTCCCCGGCGGCAACCAGCCGAGCGTGACGCAGGAGCGCGCCATGATGGATGCCCGGATGCGCGCGCAGGTCGACGCGCTCCTCGGCGCCTGGGCCGCCGCGCTCGCGAAGCACGACGCGAAGCGGCTCGAACGCTGCTACGACGATGACGCCGTGCTCGTGCTCTCGAGCGGCGGCCGCGCCAACGGGCCGCGCGCGATCGTCGAGGCCTATCGCCGCCTCATGCCGCGCTTCGTCGCCGTGTCGGCCACCGGCGGCAAGGTCGTGAGCAACGGCGTCATCGGCTCCGTCTCCGCCGACGTGCGATTCTCCCTCGCGCTCCCCGGCGGCGGATCCTACGACACGGTGCTCGCCGTGCGCTTCGGCTGGAAGTCCCCCGGCTCCGGCGATTATCTCATCACGCAGCAGGAGGGCGGCGACTTCCTCTCGCTCGCCGTCCGCGCGCCCGCCGCGCTCTCCCCCGGCGCCGTGGACACGCTCCGCGCCATCGTCACCGATGCCACCGGCGCCCCCGTCGCCGGCGTCGTGGTGCGCTGGAACCTCGAGGAAGGCGCCGGCGCGCTCGCCGCGGGGGAGACGCGCACCGACACGCAGGGGGCCGCGCGGGTCGCCTTCACCAAGGGGACCCAGCCGGGGCGCACCATCGTGCGCGCCGTCGCCGAGCCGCTCGCGCACGAGCCGGCCTTCATCACCATCGCCGCCGCCCCGTAGCCGGGGCAGCGCGGCGGGGGCGGACCGCGTAGATGGAACGCCCGCCTCGACCCACTGGAACCGCCATGCCAACGACCAGCCGACTTCCCACCGCCCTCGCGGCCATCGCCGCAGCCGCCGTCGTGGCGATCGCCGCGGCGATCGCACCCGCGGCGGCGCAGGGCACCGCGCTCGCGACCGGCCGCCGCGATGATGCCGGCGGCACCCGCGCCGAGGCGCAGTACATGGCCTACATCTCGGCGTCGGTGGACACCGTCCTCAAGAGCTGGGAGAAGGCCGCGAGAGCACGGAACGCCGACGCCCTGTCCGAACTCTACGCCTCGGACGCGCTCCTCGTGCTGTCCAGCGGTCGCCTCGTGCGGGGCCGCGGCTCCGTACGCGATGCGTACGCGCGCCTCCTCCCCCGCCTGCACAGCGCGAGGATCGACCTCGTGCAGATCGTCGCGAGCGCCGATGTGGCGTCGGTGGTCGCCGAGCTGAATTGCGAGGTGAAGTTGCCGAGCGGCGGCTGGTACCCGCGCGTCGTCCCGATGCTGTTCACGGTGAAGGCCGACGATCGCGGGCGCTTCCACATCACCATCCAGAGCGGCGGCGACGTGCAGCAGCTCGCCGCCGCACCGCGGCGCCGCGACTCGCTCCACGTGGTGCTCACCGATGCGTCGGGCGTCGGCGTGCCCGGGGTGCTGGTGAGCTTCCAGGTGGAGCACGGTCCGGGAACGGTGGACCCGATCGTGGCCGTGACCGACGCGGACGGGCGCGCCGCGAGCCATCTCGAGCCCGGGGACGCGGCGCAGCCCTCGGTCGTGCGCGCCGCCGCGGCCACCCTGCTCGAAGAGCCGGTCTTCTTCACGCCGGCGGCCGCGGGCGCGCCGGACTCGACGCCGCGCGACGAGGACCTCCCGCGCCCGCCGCGCTGAGCGCGCCCTGATGCCGACGGGGCCCCGGCGCACCGCCGGGGCCCCGCGTCGTCCCACGACCCGCCGCCCTACGCCACGTGCGTCGGCGCCGGCGGCTCCAGCGGGCCCCGCCGCGAACGCGGCCGCCGCGGCTCGCCCGGCAGCAGCGCCACGCCGAACACCTCGTCCAGCGTCTGCACCGCGTGGAAGGTCAGCGCCTTCCGCACCTCCTCGGGGATGTCCTCGAGGTCCGCCTCGTTGTCCTTCGGCAGCACGATGGTCGTGATCCCCGCGCGGTGCGCGCCGAGCACCTTCTCCTTCAGGCCGCCGATCGGCAGCACGCGGCCGCGGAGGGTGATCTCCCCCGTCATCGCCACGTCCTTCCGCGCGGGCCGCCCGCTCATCGCGCTCACCAGCGCCGTCGCCATCGTCACCCCCGCGCTCGGCCCATCCTTCGGGATCGCCCCCGCGGGCACGTGCACGTGCACCTCCACGTTGCCGAGCTTGTCCGCCGCGATGCCCAGCGCGTCCGCGTGCGTCGCCGCGTAGGTGAGCGCCGCCCGCGCGCTCTCCTTCATCACGTCGCCGAGCTGCCCGGTGAGGATGAGCGACACGTTCCCCCAGCCGCTCACCGGCGTCACCGTCTCCTCCGGCGCCGGCGCGTACAGCCGGCGGATCGCCGCCTCCACGAACATGATGTCGCCGCCCGCGGGCGTGTAGTACATCCCCGTCGCCACGCCCACCTCGTTCTCCTCGGCGGCGCGCTCCGGGTGCACCCGCGGCCGGCCGAGCAGCTCGCGCACGTCGTCGGGGCCGATGGTGAGCGCCGCCTGGTCGCCCGCGGCGATCCGGCGCGCCACCTTCCGCGCCACCGCCCCCACCTGCCGCTCGAGCTGCCGCACGCCGCTCTCGCGCGTGTAGCGCGACACGAGCGCCATCACCGCGTCGTCGGTGAAGCTCACTCCCTTCTCCTTCAGCCCGCTCTCGTCGAGCTGCCGCGGGATCAGGTACTTCTTCGCGATCTCCGCCTTCTCGCGCTCGGTGTAGCCGGAGAACTCCACCACCTCCATGCGGTCGAGCAGCGGGGCGGGGATGTTCTGCACGAAGTTCCCCGTCGCGATGAAGAGCACCTCGCTCAGGTCGAAGGGCACGTTCAGGTAGTGGTCGGTGAACGTGTCGTTCTGCGCGGGGTCGAGCACCTCGAGCAGCGCGCTCGCCGGGTCCCCCTGGAAGGAGACGCCGAGCTTGTCCACCTCGTCGAGCAGGAAGACGGGGTTCTTCGTGCCGGCCTGCTTCATCCCCTGGATGATCCGGCCGGGCATCGCGCCCACGTACGTGCGCCGGTGGCCGCGGATGTCGGCCTCGTCGCGCGCGCCGCCGAGCGATGCGCGCACGTACTCGCGGCCGAGCGCCCGCGCGATCGACTTCGCGATGCTCGTCTTCCCCACCCCCGGCGGGCCGATGAAGAGCAGGATCGGCCCCTTCGCCATCGCCCGCGCCTTCGCCTCGCGCTTGTCGGTGATCTGGCGCTCGTCCGCCTCCTCATCCTTGGGCGAGAGCGTGGGGGTGGCCGTCTCCTTGCTGGCGCGGAGCTTCGACGCGGGGAACTCCCCCGTGCGCGTCATCTCCGCCTCCAGCTCCTGCGCCTTGAGCTGGCGCACGGCGAGGAACTCCAGGATCCGGTCCTTCACGTCCGGCAGCCCGTAGTGGTCCTCGTCGAGCACCTCCTTCGCGTGCGCGAGCTCGAGGTTGTCGTCGCTCCGCGTGTTCCACGGCAGCTCCGCGATCCACTCGAGGTACGTGCGGATCACCTGCGCCTCCATGGACTCGCGGCCGGCGCGCTCCAGGCGCCCGAGCTCGCGCTCCACCTCCTGCCGCGCGAGCTTCGGGAGCACGAGCTTGTTCAGCTTCTCCCGGAGCATCTCGATCTCGCGCGACTGGTCGTCGTCGCCGAGCTCCTTCTGGATCGCCTTCATCTGCTCGCGGAGGAACATCTCGCGCTGCCGCTCGCCGAGCTCCTCCTGCACCTGGCTCTTGATCTCCTCCTGCGCCTCGAGGAGGCCGATCTGCCGTTGCACGTGCACGAGCACGCGCCGCAGCCGCTCCTCCACGCTCAGCGTCTCGAGCAGCCCCTGCCGCTCGGCCACGGGCACGTCGAGGTGGCCGGCCACGAGGTCGGCGAGCTTCCCCGGCTCCGACACCGACTCGAGCACC
>DATKOH010000096.1:0-2985 GCA_035524735.1 Gemmatimonadaceae bacterium | reverse complement strand
CGAGGCCCTCCAGCGCGGCGGCAAGACGATCACCGGCGTGCCGAGCGGCTTCAACGACCTGGACGAGATCACGTCCGGCTTCCAGAACTCCGACCTCGTGATCGTCGCGGCGCGCCCGTCCATGGGCAAGACGGCCTTCGTCCTCAACGTCGCGCAATACGCCGCGATCGAGAAGGACATTCCGGTGGCGGTCTTCTCCCTGGAAATGAGTAAAGAAGCCCTCGTGCAGCGCATGCTCACCGCCGAGGCACGCGTCGACGCGCAGAAACTCCGCAAGGGGCTGCTCCGCGACGACGACTTCCCCCGCATGGCGCGCGCCGCGGGCGTGCTCTCGAGCGCGCCGATCTGGATCGACGACACCGCCGGCATCACCCTCCTCGAGATCCGCTCGAAGGCGCGCCGGCTCAAGGTGGATGCCAACATCGGGCTCGTGGTCGTGGACTACCTCCAGCTCATCTCCGGCCCCAACGACGCCGAGAGCCGCCAGCAGGAGATCAGCTTCATCTCGCGGTCGCTCAAGGCGCTCGCGAAGGAGCTGGACGTGCCCGTGATCGCGCTCTCGCAGCTCTCCCGCGCGCCGGAACAGCGCACCGCGGAGCACAAGCGCCCGCAGCTCTCCGACCTCCGCGAGTCCGGCGCCATCGAACAGGACGCCGACCTCGTCATGTTCATCTACCGCGCGGAGGTCTACGAAGGGCCCGACGCCACGGACAAGGACGGGAACCCGGTGGCCGGCCGCGCGGAGATCATCGTCGGCAAGCAGCGCAACGGGCCGATCGGCACGGCGCATCTCTTCTTCCACAAGTCCTACACGCGGTTCGAGAACTACACGGCCCGCGCCCCGGGCGCGTGAGCCCCAAGGCGCGCACCGTCTACCGCTGCACCGAGTGCGGCGCCGAGCACCCCAAGTGGGCCGGCCGCTGCGACGCGTGCGGGGAATGGAACACGCTCGCCGAGGAGATCGCCGCGGCCCCCGCCGCCACCGGCGCCGCCCGCCGCCGCGCGGGCCCCGCCGCCCTCGCCGACGGCGGATCCGTGGCGGCCACGGCTCGCCTGGGCGAAGTGCAGGGCTCCGAGGCGCGCCGCTGGACCACCGGCATGAAGGAGTTCGACTTCGTCCTCGGCGGCGGCATCGTGCCGGGCTCGATGGTGCTCGTGGGGGGAGAGCCCGGCATCGGCAAGTCGACGCTGCTCCTCCAGGTGGCCGCGCGCCTCCAGCAGGCGGGGCATCGCACGCTCTACGTGAGCGGCGAGGAATCGCCGCTGCAGGTGAAGCTCCGCGCCGACCGCCTCAGCGAGAAGGCCGCCGACGTCGAGCTCCTCGCCGAGACGCAGCTCGAGACGATCCTCGCCACGGCCGCCGCGATGGAGCCGCGCGCGCTCTTCGTGGACTCCATCCAGACCGCCTTCACCGGCGACCTCGAGGGCGCCCCCGGCAACGTGGGGCAGGTGCGCGAGTGCGCGGCGCGCCTGATGCGCTTCGCCAAGGACTCCGGCACCGCCGTGTTCGTCGTCGGCCACGTCACCAAGGGAGGGGGCATCGCGGGCCCCAAGACCCTCGAGCACATCGTCGACACCGTGCTCTATTTCGAGGGAGAGGGCACGCTCGACCAGCGCGTGCTCCGCGCCACCAAGAACCGCTTCGGCGGCGTGGATGAGATCGGCGTCTTCCGCATGACCGAGGGCGGGCTCGTGGCGGTGGAGAACCCGTCGGAACTCTTCCTGTCCGACCGGGCGACGCAGGCGAGCGGCACGGCGATCACCGCGCTCATGGAAGGCACCCGCCCGCTGCTCGTGGAGGTGCAGGCGCTCGCCGCGAAGGCGGGATTCGGCACGCCGCAGCGCGTGGCCACGGGCTTCGACGCGCGCCGCCTCGCGCTCCTGCTCGCGGTGCTCGACAAGCGCGCCGGCCTCTCCTTCGCCGCGCTCGACGTCTTCGTGAACATCGTCGGCGGGCTGCGCGTGCAGGAGCCCGCCGGCGACCTCGCGCTCGCCGCCGCGCTCGCCTCGAGCGCCTACGACCGCGCCCTCCCGCACGACGCGGTCTTCCTCGGCGAGGTCGGGCTCGCGGGGGAGATCCGCCCCGTGTCGCAGGTGGAGCGCCGTGCCACGGAGGCGGAGAAGATGGGGATGCGCACGGTGTACGTCGGCACGCGCGGCGTGCCGCGCCGCACGCCGAAGGGGGTGCGCATCGTGGGCGTCGCCACCGTGGCCGAGCTCTTCGGCCAGCTCTTCCGGTGAGCCCCGTCACGCGCGACGTCGGCGTCGTGATCGTCGCCGCGGGGCAGGGCACCCGCACCGGCGCCGCGGAGCTCAAGCAGTTCCGCTGGGTGGCGGGGAAGCCGATGCTCCTCCATTCGCTGCAGACCTTCATGCAGCGCGACGACGTCGCCGTGGTGGTCTGCGTGCTCCCCCGCGCGTACGCCGGCGATCCGCCGCCGTGGATCTTCCAGTGCGACACCGACCGGCTGCTCGTGGCGGCCGGGGGGCGCGAGCGCGGCGATTCCGTGGTCGCCGGGCTCGCCGACATGCCGCCCGAGGTGCAGGTGGTGGTGGTGCACGACGCCGCGCGCCCCTTCGTGGACGCCGCCACCATCGCGCGCACCATCGACGCCGCGCGCGCCGGGAACGGTGCCGTGGCCGCCCTCCCGCTGCACGACACGCTCAAGCGCTCCGATGACGGCCGGCGCATCACCGCCACCATCGACCGCGACGCGCTCTGGCGCGCGCAGACGCCGCAGGCCTTCCCGCGCGCGATGATCGAACGCGCCTACATCGAGGCCCGCCGCGACGGCATCCACGCCACCGACGACGCCGCCCTCTGCGAGCGCCTCGGCCTGTCCGTCGTCTGCGTGCCGGGGAGCGAACGCGCCTTCAAGATCACCACCGAGGAGGACTTCGCGCGCGCGGAGTCCCTCCCGCTCCGCGCATGACCGCGCCGGCCGCCGTCCCCTTCTGGTCGCCCGCGGAGATCGACGCCGCGAT
>DATKOH010000095.1:0-7073 GCA_035524735.1 Gemmatimonadaceae bacterium | reverse complement strand
CGCCGGCGGCAGCGCGCCGTACGCACCGCGCGGGATCGCCACCACGCCCCCCGCGAGCGCGCGCTCCCACCCCGGATCCCCCGACACCGGCACCCCCGTGGCGCCGAGCACCTGGTCGTTCGCCGCGATGATCGTCACGTCGAAGGTGCCGAACTCCCCGTACAGCTCCCCCGCCGGCACGAGCGGGTTCTGCTCCCAGCCGCCGCGGTCGTACACCGCCACCTTCGGATACCATTGCGCGAAGTCGTAGTGGCGCCCGCGCCGCCCCTGCCGGCGATAGACCATCGCCGACGGCCGCGCCTCCCACGCGAACCGCACGATCACCGAGTCCCCCGGCGCCAGCGCGCGCGGCAGCGCGAAGCGCGCCACCGTCGAATCGGGGGCGTACGGATACACGGGCGCCACCGGCGTGCCGTCGAAGGTCGGCGTCGCCGTGAAGCGCTCGTAGCCGGTGGCCGAGTCGGGGAGGTGCTGGAAGCGCACCCGCCCCTCGCGCGCATCCGCCGCGCTCCAGCGCGAGCCCGGGCGGAAGGCGTTGAGGTACTGGTGCACGTACATCTCGCGCAGCGTGTCGGGCGACCGGTTCACGTAGGTGAGCGTGCCGGTGGCGCGCGCGGCGTGCGCACCCTCATCGAGTCGCGCGACGATCGCGTAGTCGGCGCGCTGCTGCCAGTAGCCCGCCGTGTCCCCCGAGGGCGGGGTGGTGGTCGCCGCCGGCCGCGCCGGCGGCGGCGCGCGCTTCGGCTCCGGCCCCGGGAGCGCGATGCCCTGCTGGAGGGCGAAGGCGAGCGGGAGGATCAGCATGGCGCGGAAGTTACCGCGCCGCGCTCCCCAACATCCGCTGGCCGAGCGACGCGAGCCGGCGCGCGAGCGACCCGTCCATCACGGTGTCGCCGATCCGCACCACCACGCCGCCGAGCAGCCGCGGCTGCACCGCGTAGTGCGGCACCACCGTCTTCCCCGTGATCCGCGCGAGCTGCGTCTCGATCGCCTGCTTCTCCCCCGCCGCCGGCTCCTTCGCCACCTGCACCTGCGCGTGCACGCGCCCGGTGAGCCGGTCCACGATCGTGTGGTACTCGATCGCGATCTCCGCCAGCAGGTGCTGCCGGCGGTGCATCACCACGCTCTGCAGGAAGCGCACCATCTTCCGCGGCATCCGCGCGCCGTACGCCTCGCCGATGATCCGCGCCTTCTCCACGGCGCTCACCCGCGGCGACGCGAGGAACTCCTTCAGGCGCTCGTCGGTGGTGCACGCCTGCGCCACCTGGTCCATGATCGCGCCCCAGCCGTCGAGGTCCTTCGCCTCGCCGGCGAGCGCCGCGAGCACCTCGGCGTAGTTGCGGGCGACCGTGGGCTCGCGCATCAGCTCTTCTTCGCCGTCGCGACCGAGCCCAGGAAGTCCTCCACGATCTTCCGGTTCGTCGCGTCATCGAGGTTCTTCTCGAGCACGCGGCTCGCGCCGCGGATCGCCAGCTCCACCGCCTCGCGCCGCAGCTGCGCCACCGCGCGGTCGCGCTCGGCGCCGATCTCCGCGCGCGCCCGCTCGAGCATCGCCGCCGATTCCGCCTGCGCCTGCGCGATCACCTCCGCGCGCACCGTGTCGCCGGCGGCGCGCCCCTCCTGGATCAGCTTCTGCGCCTCGTCGCGCGTCGCTTCCAGCCGCCGCTGCTGCTCGGCGAGCAGCGCCGCCGCCGCCTCGCGGTCCTTGCGCGCCCCCTCGATGGCGTCGTTCAGCGCCTGCTCCCGCGCCTCCACCGCCGCGAGGATCTTCGGGTACGCGAACTTCGCGAGCACCGCCAGCAGGATCAGGAAGATGACGAACGTCCAGAACATCAGCCCCGGATCGGGGGAGAGCAGGCTGCGCTTGGACGCTTCGTGCTCCTGCGCGGCCGCGGCGGCCGGCGAGAGGAGCGAGGCGAGGAGCAGGAGGGACGAACGCATGGACGTTCCGGTGCGAGAGTGTGGGTGCGGCGGAGGGACCCGGGCCCCCCGCCGCGTGCCGGCTAGTACTTGCCCTGGATCAGGAAGCTGACGACGATCGCGAAGAGCGCCGCGCCTTCGATGAGCGCCGCGAGGATCAGGCCGCCCGTCTGGATCTGCCCCGCCTTCTCGGGCTGACGCGCCATGCCGTCGGCCACCTGGCCGCCGATGCGGCCGATGCCGAGACCGGCGCCGATCACCGCGAGGCCCGCGCCGATGCCGGCGCCCATCATGGCCCACGCGCCCGTGTACTCCTTCGTGTACGCCGCCGTCGCCTGCAGAAGCGGAAGGATCGAATGCATTGTCATCACTCCGAAAGTGGTCCGTGAACGCCGCCGCTCCGCGCCGCGTGCCGCCGGCGCCGCCCGTCACCGGGACCCGGGTCCCAACGGGCTTCCCCGGCCATCCGGCCGGGTACCTCGCCGCGGGAGCGGAGCCCCTCTCCCGCCGCGCCCTGCGAATGCCCTAGTGCGCCGCCGACCGTCCCAGCCCGATGAACACGCTCGCCAGCAGCGCGAAGATGAACGCCTGCAGGAACGCCACGAACAGCTCCAGCATGCTCAGCGCCACCCCCATCGCCACCGGCGCCGCCACGATGAACCACGAATGGAAGGTGAAGATCAGGCTGATGAACGCCAGCAGCACGATGTGCCCCGCCGTCATGTTCGCGAACAGACGGATCGTCAGCGCGAACGGCTTCGTGAACTTCGAGATGATCTCGATCGGCGTCATGATCACCGTCATCGGGATCTTCATCACCAGCGGCATGTCGTGCGGCCAGTAGATGATCGTCCAGACGTAGCCCGCGCCGAGCGACTTGATCGTCGCCCCCTCGATCACGAAGAAGGTGATCGTCGCCAGCGCCGCCGTCACCGCGATGTTCCCCGTGGCCGTCGAGCCGTACGGGATGAGCCCCAGCAGGTTCGCGTACAGGATGAAGAAGAAGAGCGTGAGCACGAAGGGCGCGAACCCCTCGCCGTGCGGCCCGACGTTCGGGATCACCACCTCGTTCCGCACGAAGAGCACCACCGTCTCCACCGCGCCGGCGAAGCCGCGCGTGTGCCCGTGCTCCCGCGTCTGGTGCACCGCGCCCACCGCCGCCACCGTCATCGTCACGAGCACCAGGAAGGCCGCGAAGAGCATCATCACCACGTGCTTCGTCGGCGAGAGGTCCACCGTGAGCGGACCCACGTGCACCGGCGCCCAGCGCGGCAGCGCGATCTCGCCCACGAAGGGCAGCTCCATCACGTGCGAATCGGTGATGTGCGGCGTGATGATGTCCACGCGCTCCACCTCCGCCGCGGGCGTCCCCTTCGGGAGCTCCTGCGCGCGGAGGGAGACGGCCGGGATCGCGCTCAGCGACAGCGCGGCGGCGAGAACGAGGGCGAGGGAAGAGAGCTTCATCTCCGAAGGAGCAGCGGTTCCACCAGCGACGTCACGAAGAAGAACGACACCAGACTCAGGAGCGCCGGCGCCGCCGGCATCCCCAACGCCCGCGGCGCGATCAGCGCGTACGCCACGAGCACCACCAGCCGCACCAGCACGCCGATCCCCCACCCCGCCATCGCCTGGTCGCGCGGCGCGAGCCGCGCCGCCGCGAAGGCGAACAGCTGCACCACCCACGCCACCCCCGCGCTCACCACGATCGCGCCCCGCGCCTCCGGCGCCGGCCACGCCAGCGTGAGCATCCACCCCATCGCCGCGATGATCACCGCGCTCACCGCCGCGAACGCCGCCGTCGCGCGGATCACCGCCCCCCCGACGGCTTCACCAGCTTCCGGTACATGCTGTAGAACCCGCCCCCCGCTCCCACGAACACGCCCACGATCAGGAACAATGGCGCCGTCCCCAGCTTCCCGTCCACCCACTTCCCCACGTACAGGAAGAGCAGGATCGCCGCCGCGAACTGCAGCCCGACCCCCGCGAACTCCATCCCCGAATGCATCCCGGGGTCGCCCTTCCCAGCGCCCGGATCCGGCGTCGTCATCCCGCACCTCCGGTCATCAGCCGCCGATTTCGGGCGACCTTGAAACTAGAACCTTGTGAAATTTTTCGCAAGCACGGTCAAAATGCCTTCCACCAATCACTTACCGTTGCGCCGAACTTGACCGGTCGTCCTTGCCGTGCTAGCTTGGCTTCCCCGCGCTCACCGCCCCGCAACACCGCACCACCGCAGGCTTCCGTGCCCCGTCGCGACAATCGTCCGCTCTTCGCCGCCGCCCTCGTCGCCGCGCTCATCATCGCGTGCGGGCCGCGCGCGCAGCACCAGGACGCCGCCGAAGCCCGCGACCTCTCCACCATCAGCGCCCCCTCCGCCGACACCACCATCGCCGCCGCCACCCACGTCACCGTCGGGCCGCGCGTCGAACTCTCCCTCGAGATCACCAACCTGCACGACCGCGCCATCGAACTCCGCTTCCCCACCGGCCAGACGCACGAGTTCGCCGTCTACGATTCCACCGGCAAGGAAGTCTGGCGCTGGAGCAGCGGCCGCCTCTTCACCCAGACCCTCCAGGCCCGCCGGCTCGGCGGCCGCGACCGCGTCGACTACTCCGCCCAATGGGACGCCGCCGGCCGCACCGGACGCTACACCGCCGTCGCCACCCTCGCGAGCGCGAACCACCCGGTGCAGGAGCGCGTGGACTTCGTTCTCCCCTAGTGCTAGTCTAGGGGCATGACGCCCCACGGCGACAAGGATCTCGAGCTCCTCGCCGCCCTCAGCCGGGCGCGCCGCGATCTCTCCGCGCAGATCGCCCGCCGCATCGTCGGCCAGACTACCATAGTAGACGACCTCGTCGCCGCCCTCCTCGCCGGCGGCCACGCCCTGCTCGTCGGCGTCCCCGGCCTCGCCAAGACCCTCCTCGTGAAGACGGTCGCCGAAGCCCTCGACCTCAGCTTCAGCCGAGTGCAGTTCACGCCGGACCTCATGCCCGGCGACATCACCGGCACCGAGATCCTCGAGGAGGATCCCGCCACCGGACGCCGCGCCTTCCGCTGGGTGAAGGGGCCGATCTTCGCCAACGCCGTGCTCGCCGACGAGATCAACCGCGCGCCGCCGAAGACGCAGGCCGCGCTGTTGCAGGCGATGCAGGAGCACGCCGTGACCGCCGCCGGCAAGACGCACGCGCTCCCGGAACCCTTCTTCGTGCTCGCCACGCAGAACCCCATCGAGCAGGAAGGGACCTACCCGCTCCCCGAAGCGCAGCTCGACCGCTTCATGCTGGAGCTGCGCATCGGCTACCCCTCGGCGGACGAAGAGGAGCGCATCGTCACCGCCACCACCGGCGACGCGAGCGCCGCGGTGAGCCCCGTCCTCACCGCCGCGCAGCTGGGCGAGATGCAGCATCTCGTGCGTCGCCTCCCCGCCCCGCCCACGGTGGTGGGCTACGCCGTGCGCCTCGCGCGCCGCACGCGCCCCGACGATCCCGCGTCGAGCGCCGAGGTGAAGAAGTTCGTGAGCTGGGGCGCGGGCCCGCGCGCGTCGCAGTTCCTGATCCTCGGCGCCAAGGCGAAGGCGGCGATGGACGGCCGCCCCGTGCCCGACATCGACGACGTGCGCAGCGTCGCGACGGCGGTGCTGCGGCATCGGATCGTGCTGAACTTCCAGGGAGAGGCGGAGGGCGTCTCCGTGGAATCGCTCATCCGGCTGGAGGAGTAGGCGGGGCGGGCGTCTACTCCCCCAGCGCTTCCAGGTCCCCGCGATCCTTCGTCCGTCCCGTCGCGCGCTTGTTGCGCACGAGCGTCGCGCGGCCGAGGAAGGGGACCTTCCGCCCGCGGACGTCCTGCTCGTACCGCTCCTGCCACGCCTCCTCGAAATCGCGCACGCCGGACAGCGACGTCAGCAGGTCGATGCGGTTCGGTGGCACGCCGAGCTGCACGACGGTGCCGGGGTCCTGCAGGTCGGCACGCGAGATGCCGCGCGAGTCGAGCGGCGCACCGAACGCCGCCAGGCCGCGCCAGACCCGCTCCGCATTCTCGGGCGTCGGCTCGATGAACAGATCGAGGTCCTGCGTGCCACGCGGCTGGCCGTGCGCCGCGAGCGCGTGCGCGCCGACGACGATGAACCGCGCGCCGGCGTCGAGGAGCGCGAGGATGCAGTCGAGCCAGTCGCCGGTCATTTGTGCCGCACGATCCGCACCGGCATGTGCGCGCGGTCGTACTGCGGGATCGGCTTCCCCGTCAGCTCCCACATGCGGCGACTGAGTTCCCAGACCATCTCGATGCGCTCGGCGGCGGTCGTCTGCGCGGAGAGGTCGTCTGGCGGCTCCTCGCCGAGGCGGTAGATCCGCACGGGCCAGGACTCGCGCAGCTTGCGGCGCGCGTCCGCGTCGAGATCGGACATGGTGGCAATCTATCGGGGCGCGTGGGGAGGACAAGCAGAGCGCGGCTCGCCCGCGGCCGACGTGCGGTGGAGCGGAGCGCGCCGGCGGGAGGTGCTGCGCGCGCGCGAGGAGTTCTGCCGGCTCTTCTTTGACGACCGCGTGCCGGCGGACTCGGCGCGCGGGCTGCGGGAATACTTCCTGCGATTCGGCGTGCTCGCGCGCAGGGAAGCGGGGCGAGCGGTGTGATCGGCGCTGGGTGTCCGTGGGTGCGCGGTGCGCAACGTGGACCGATCGCACCTGATCCCCACCCCCGAACCCATACGCATTCAGCCCCCCGCCCAACCCGATCGGATCCACCTGCGTGAACCGCCCGCTCACCGGATCGTAGTACCGGTTCCGCTTGTAGATGAGCCCCGAGCCATCCTGCTGCGTATCGAGCTGGTTCCCGCCCCACGCGATCGGGCCGCCGTACGCATCGGTCGGCGGCGGATCGTCGAACGTCGCGCTCTCATACCGGCCGGGCCAGGCAAAATCTTGCGCGCAGAACGTCGACCCGTTCACGCAGATCCCGTCCACCGGCCGCCCGCGCCAGTTGTAGACCGGCACGATCTGGTCATTGTACCCGTCCGAGCGGAGGACCACCAGCGGGTGGTCCAGGGCAGCGCCGTGCACGTAGAGGGCGCGCCCCTCGAGACGGGGGTTCGAGCCGCAGGCGCCGTCGCACTCCATCGTCGCGGCCGGGGTCGATTCGCCGCCGTCGGTGCGCTGCTC
>DATKOH010000094.1:0-14690 GCA_035524735.1 Gemmatimonadaceae bacterium | reverse complement strand
GAGCGTGGTGGTGCTCGTCCCCGAATCCGGCGACTCGATCCAGACCATGAAGGCGGGGCTCATGGAGATCGCGGAGCTGTTCGTCGTGAACAAGGCCGACCGCCCGGGCGCCGACCGCCTGCGCAACGAGCTCGAGCTGATGTTGGGGCTGCGCATGGGGCAGGTGTACCGCGACGTGCCCGCGCACCACGGCGTCGACCTCGGGCGTCTCGACCCGAAGCGCGCGGCGCGCGCCGCCGCGCAGGCCGAGGACGCCGACCGCTGGACGCCGCCGGTGCTCGCCACGGTCGCCTCCAAGGACGAAGGGGTGACCGAACTGGCGGCGGCGCTCGACCGCCATTTCGAGTATCTTGAGCGGAGCGGCGCGCTGCGGTCCCGGCGCCGCGAGCGCCTCCGGCAGCGGGTGGTGGAGGCGGCGGAACGGCAGGTGCGCGCACGGCTGTGGGAGGATCCCGCGACCGCCGCGTGGCTCGAGGCCGAGCTCGATGCACTGGAGGCGGGCACGCGCTCGCCGCTGGCGGTGGCGGAGGCGCTCCTCGAACGGAGCGCCGGCCGTCTCGCTCAACGCCCAACCGACAGGAGCCCGACATGACGACCATGCGAGGCGAGGTGGCCGCCACGAGCGAGGCGGAGCGGGAGCTCGCGCGCCTGCGCGAGGAGGTGGCCGCGTGGCGGGCGCGCTACGAGCAGGGGGCGCTGCGCGACATCGGCTTCAACAACTCCGTGGGGCCGGTGGAGCCGCTCTTCACCGCGGCGGACGGGCATCCGGCGGATCCGGCGGCGCTCGGCGTGCCGGGCGCCTATCCGTTCACGCGCGGCGTGCATCCCACGGGCTACCGCGGCAAGCTCTGGACCATGCGCCAGTTCGCGGGCTTCGGCTCCGCGGCCGATGCGAACGCGCGATTCAAGTTCCTGCTCGAGCACGGCCAGACGGGACTCTCAGTGGCGTTCGACTTCCCGACGCTCATGGGCTACGACTCCGACCACCCGCGCTCCGAGGGCGAGGTGGGGAAGTGCGGCGTCGCGATCTCGAGCCTCGCGGACATGGAGACGCTCTTCGCCGGCATCCCGCTCGACCAGGTGTCGACGTCGATGACGATCAACGGCCCGGCGATCATCCTCTACTGCTTCTATATTGCGGCGGCGGAGAAGCAGGGGGTGCCGTCGGCCAAGCTCCGGGGGACGATCCAGAACGACATCCTCAAGGAGTACATGGCGCAGCACGCGTGGGTGTACCCGATCGAGCCCGCGCTGCGCCTCATCGTGGACGGCTTCGAGTGGAGCGCGCAGCACGCGCCGCACTGGAACACGATCTCCATCTCCGGCTACCACATCCGCGAGGCGGGGGCCACCGCGCTGCAGGAGCTGGCCTTCACGCTCGCCGACGGCTTCACTTACGTGGAGCGCGGGCTCGCGCGCGGGCTGGCGATCGACGAGTTCGCCCCCCGGCTGTCGTTCTTCTGGGACATCCACAACGACTTCTTCGAGGAGATCGCGAAGCTCCGCGCGGCGCGCCGCATCTGGGCGCGCCACCTCAAGGAGCGCTACGGCGCGAAGGACCCGCGCTCGTGGATGATGCGCTTTCATTCGCAGACCGCGGGCGTCACGCTCACCGCGCAGCAGCCGGTGAACAACGTGGTGCGCGTGGCCTACCAGGCGCTCGCCGCGGTGCTCGGCGGCACGCAGTCGCTGCACACGAACTCCATGGACGAGACGCTCGCGCTCCCCACGGAGCATTCGGTGCAGGTGGCGCTCCGCACCCAGCAGGTGCTCGCCTACGAGACCGGCGTGCCGAACGTGCTCGACCCGCTCGGCGGCTCGTACTACGTGGAGGCCCTCACCGACCGCATGGAGGCGGGCGCGGAAGCGCTCTTCGAGGAGATCGAGCGCCAGGGGGGCGTGGTGCGCGCGCTCGAGATCGGATGGCTGCAGCGCAAGATCGCCGAGAGCGCGGCGCGCCAGCAGTGGGAGGTGGAGCAGCGCCGGCGCGTGATCGTGGGCGTGAACGCCTTCGAGACGGAGGAGACCCTCACCATCCCCCTCCTCAAGATCGGCGAGGACACCGAGGCGGAGCAGCGCGCGCGCATGAAGCGGATGCGCGCCGAGCGCGACAACGACCTCGTGCAGCGCCGCCTCGCCGCGCTGCGGGAGGCCGCGCGCACCCCGCAGAACCTGGTGCCCTTCATCCTGGACTGCGCGCGCTGCTACTGCACGCTGTACGAGATCCGGGCCGCGATGGAGGACGTGTTCGGGGCGTATCGCGAGCCCGTCTTCTTCTAGGCGGCCGCGCGTGCCCGCGCCGCGGGAGTGGTGGCAGACCCACTTCGACGCGCAGTACCTGCGCGAGTACGCGCCGCTCTTCGGGCCGCAGCGCGACCGCACGGAGGCCGCGCGCGTGATCGACGTGCTCGGCCTCCCCGACGGCGCGCGCATCCTCGACGTGCCCTGCGGGCAGGGCCGGCACGCGCACCTGCTGGCGGAGGCGGGCTTCGACGTCACGGGGCTCGACTATTCCGCTCCGCTGCTCGCGGTGGCGCGCGCCCGCGGCACCGGCCCGCGCCTCCGGTACGTCCGCGGCGACATGCGCCGCCTGCCGCCGCGCTGGACCGGCCGGTTCGATGCCGTGGTGAACCTCTTCACCTCCTTCGGCTTCTTCCTCGATCCCGCCGATGACGCCCGCGTGATCGCCGAATTCGCGCGGGTGCTCGCGCCGGGGGGCGTGCTGCTCTGGGAAGGCGGGAGTCGCGACGGCGTCATGGCGGGCTTCCTGGCGCGCGACTGGTGGACCCTCGACGACGGCACGCTGGTGGCGCACGAGCGCCGCTTCGATCCGCTCTCCGGGGTGCTCACGGTGGACGCCGACTGGCGGGGGCCCACGGGGCGCGGCGCGCGCTCGCACCGCATCCGCCTCTACACCGCCACGCGCCTCGCCGAGCTGTGCGCCGCGGCGGGGCTCATCGTGGAGCAGGGCTGGGACGGCTTCAGCGACCGCCCCCTCGGCCGCCGCTCCTCGGAGATGATGCTCCTCGCCCGCAAGAGCGAGTTGCCGCGCGGCCGCGCGCGGCGCTAGACTTCACCCATGCCGCGCCCCATCCGCGTCCTCATCGCCAAGCCCGGCCTCGACGGCCACGACCGCGGCGCGAAGGTCGTCGCCGCGTCGCTCCGCGACGCCGGGATGGAGGTCATCTACACCGGCCTCCACCAGACGCCGGAGATGATCGCCAACGCCGCGGTGCAGGAGGACGTGGACGTCGTGGGACTCTCGATCCTCAGCGGCGCGCACATGACGCTCTTCCCGCGCGTGCTCGACCTGCTGCGCCAGGCGGGACGCGACGACATCCTCATCACCGGCGGCGGGATCCTCCCCAAGGAGGACATCGAGGAGTTGCAGCGCCGCGGCATCGGCAAGCTCTTCGGCCCCGGCACGCCGACCACCGAGCTCGCGGACTACATCCGCGAGTGGTTCGCCGAGCGGCAGCGGCAGGGCGCGTGACCTCGCGGCTGCGCGGGCTCTCCGATGAGCTGCGCGCCCTGGAGACGAGGCTCCGGCAGGGCGGCGGCGCCGACCGCATCGCCAAGCAGCACGCCCAGGGGAAGCTCACCGCGCGCGAGCGCGTGGCCGCGCTCTGCGATCCGCGCACGCGCTTCGTCGAGACCGGCCTCCTCGTCGCCTACGACCAGTACGACGGCCAGGCGCCCGGCGCCGGCGTCGTCACCGGCATCGGCACCGTGCACGGGCGCGAGGTGGTGATCGTCGCGAACGACGCCACGGTGAAGGCGGGATCCTGGTGGCCGGAGACGATCCGCAAGATCCTCCGCGCCCAGGAGATCGCGATGCGGTGCCGCATCCCGATCGTGTACCTCGTCGACTCCGCCGGGGTGAACCTCCCGTACCAGGGGGGCGTCTTCCCCGGGCAGTACGGCGCGAGCCGCATCTTCTACTACAACTCGCTCATGCGGCGCTACCTGCGCATCCCGCAGCTCGCCGCCGTCATGGGACAGTGCGTCGCGGGGGGCGCCTATCTCCCCGCGCTCTCCGATGTGCTGCTCATGGTGGAGGGGACCTCCTTCATGGGACTCGGCGGCCCGAACCTCGTGAAGGGCGCCACCGGCAAGGTGATCGACGCGGAGACGCTCGGCGGCGCCGTCACGCACACCGAGCTCTCCGCCGTCGCGCACTACCGCGACCCGGACGACGCGAGCTGTCTGCTGCGCCTCCGTGCGCTCGTCGAGCGGCTCCCGTCGCCCATTCGCCCCGAGGCGCGCGCGGCGCGCCCGCCGGCCGCGGACCCCGCCACCCTCTACGACGTGCTCCCCGGCGACCACCGGATGAGCTACGACATGCATGCCGTCCTGCGCGCGATCGTCGACGGCGGCACGCTGGACGAGTTCCAGAAGGACCACGCGCGCGAGATCATCTGCGGCGATGCGGCGATCGAGGGGATCCCGGTCGGCGTGATCGCGAACCAGCGCGGACTCGTGAAGGCCGCGGGGGGCGAGACGCGCTTCGGCGGCATCATCTACGCGGAGAGCGCGGAGAAGGTCGCCTACTTCATCGACCGCTGCGACCGCCAGAAGCTCCCGATCCTCTTCGTGCAGGACGTCTCCGGCTTCATGGTCGGTCCCGAGGCGGAGCAGTCCGGGATCATCCGCGCGGGGGCGCGCTTCGTCGAGGCGATGGCCACGGCCACCGTCCCGAAGCTCGTGCTCACGGTGAACCACGCGTCGGGCGCGGGCTACTACGCGATGGCGGGGCAGGGCTTCGATCCCGACTTCATCTTCAGCTGGCCCACGGGGCGCATGGGCGTCATGGAAGGGGAATCGGCGGTGCAGGCGGTGCACGGCCCGGCGCTCGACGAGGCACGCAAGAAGGGGAAGAAGGCCGCCGCCGGCGTGGAGCAGGCCGCGGACGCGATGCGCGCCGACTACGAGCACCAGCTCGACGCGCGCTACGCCGCCGCGCGCGGCTACGTGGACGCGATCATCCATCCCGAGGACACGCGCGAGGTGCTCGCGCTCGCGCTCCGCGCCTCCCTGCAGAACCCGGGCCCGCACCTCGGCGCCTTCGTCCTGCCACCGCACCTCGGGGAATCATGAAGAAGATCGTGCGCGTGGCCGCGGGGCAGGGCTTCTGGGGCGACTGGCTCGAAGCGCCGCGACGCCAGGTGGAGGGCGGGGACATCGACTACCTCATGCTCGACTATCTCGCCGAGGTGACGATGTCCATCCTGCAGAAGCAGAAGGAGCGCGACCCCGCGATGGGCTACGCGCGCGACTTCGTGGGCGCGATGGAGAGCATCTTCCCCGCGGTCGCGAAGCGCGGCGTGCGCGTGGTCGCGAACGCGGGCGGGGTGAATCCCGCCGCGTGCGCCGCCGCCGTGCGCGCCGCCGCGAAGAAGGCCGGGCTCTCCGACGGCATCCGCATCGGCGTCGTGACCGGCGACGATCTCCTGCCGCGTCTCGACGCGCTGCTCGCCGCCGGCCACGAGCTCAAGAACATGGACAGCGGCGAACCGCTGGCGGCCATCCGCGACCGCGTGCTCTCGGCGAACGCGTACCTGGGCTCCGCGCCCATCGTGGACGCGCTCGCGCAGGGGGCGAACGTCGTGATCACCGGCCGCTCCACCGACACGGCGCTCACCATGGCGCCCCTCCGCCACGAGTTCGGGTGGAGCGCCACGGACTGGGACCGCCTCGCCGCCGGCATCGTCGCCGGGCACATCATCGAGTGCGGCGCGCAGAGTTCCGGCGGTAACTGCCTGCGCGACTGGCGCGCGATCCCCGACCTCGCGAACGTCGGCTACCCGATCGTCGAAGGGGAGGCCGACGGCTCGTTCGTGGTCACGAAGCACCCGGGCACCGGCGGTCGCATCGACGTGCCCGGGATCACCGAGCAGCTCGTCTACGAGATGGGCGACCCGGCCGCGTACATCACCCCCGACGTCGTGGCCGATTTCACGACGATCCGCCTCGAGCCGGCGGGGAAGGATCGGGTGCGCGTCTTCGGCATCAAGGGGCGGGAGCCGACGCCCTATCTCAAGGTCTCGATCGCGTACCGCGCCGGCTTCAAGGCGGTGGGCACGCTCGTGTACGCCTGGCCCGATGCGCTGGAGAAGGCGCGGCTCGCCGACCGCGTGCTCCGCGAGCGTCTCGCGATGCTCGGTCTCGCGTTCGACGAAGTGCGCACCGAGTTCGTGGGCGCCTCCGCCACGCACGGCGCGCTCGCCGGCGCGCCCCCCGACCTTCCCGAGGTGCAGCTGCGGGTGGGCGTGCGCGGCCCCGACCGCGCGAAGGTGGAGCGATTCACGCGCGAGCTCGCGCCCCTCGTGCTCAACGGCCCGCCGAGCGTCACCGGCTTCGCGGGGGGGCGCCCGAAGGTGGAGGACGTCGTCGCCTACTGGCCCGCGCTCATCGACAAGCGCGTCGTCGCCCCGCACGTCACGATGGAGGGCGCATGAAGGTCCGCCTCCTCGACATCGCGCACGCGCGGTCCGGCGACAAGGGGGACACGGCAAACGTCGGCGTGATCGCGCTGCGCCCCGAGTGGTACCCGCTGCTGGTGGAGCATCTCACGGTGGACCGCGTCACGCGCCACTTCGGTCGGGAGATCGAGGGCCCGGTGGTGCGCTACGAGCTGCCGAATCTCGGCGCCCTGAACTTCCTGCTGCACGGGGCGCTCGGCGGCGGCGGCACGCTGTCGCTCAAGACCGACGCGCAGGGGAAGGTCTTCTCCACGGCGATGCTGCGGCTGGTGCTCGACGTGCCGGACGCCGTCGCCGCGTCGCTCGCGCTGCCGGAGGCCCCGCGGTGACCCGCGTCCGCGTCGCGACCGAGGGGGGCGTCGCGCGCGTCACGCTCGCGCGCCCGGAGAAGAAGAACGCCCTCGACCAGGCGATGGTGGCGGCGCTGCACGACGCCATCCGCGCCGCGGGCGCCGACGAGGCCGTGCGCGCGGTGTGCCTCGACGCCGAGGGCCCCGACTTCTGCGCCGGCGCCGATCTCGAGGCGCTCATCGCCATGCTCGACGCGGGCGCCGACGCCGCGGCGCACCGCAAGGATGCCGATCTGCTCGGCCAGCTCTTCATCGCGATCCGCGCGCTGCCCAAGCCGGTGGTGGCCGCGGTGCGCGGGCGCGCGCTCGCCGGCGGGGCGGGGCTCGCCACCGCCTGCGACATCGTGCTCGCGCACGAACAGGCGCGCTTCGGCTATCCCGAGGTGAAGGTCGGCTTCGTCCCCGCGATGGTGATGACGATGCTCCGCCGCTCCGTGGGGGAGAAGCACGCCTTCGAGCTCGCCGCCACCGGCCGCCTGGTGGACGCGCACGAGGCGCTCGCGCTCGGCCTCGTGAGCCGCGTGATCCCCGCCGCCGGGTTCGACGCGGAGGTCGCGCGGACCACGGCGGCCCTCGCGGCCACGCCCCCCGCGGCGCTCCGCCTCACCAAGCGTCTCTTCTACGCGCTCGATTCGCGCGGCTTCGAGGCGGGGATCGCGCTCGGCGCGCAGACCAACGTCGAGTCCCGCGCCACCGACGACTTCCGCGACGGCGTGCGGCGCTTCACCCAGCGAGGGAAGGAGGGCGCATGAAGCCCATCGACATCGCCAAGCTCACGCTCCTGCTCCTCGGCATCGCCGTCTGGATGGTCGGCCTCAAGACCGACGACCGCCGGCTGCAGATGGGCGCGATCGCCTTCGTCGTGATCGCCTTCCTCCTCCGCTTCGTCAAGACGGCGAAGTCGTGAGCGGCCGCAGGCTCCCGGAGCTCCTCGCCCCCGCCGGTTCCCTCGACGCGGTGCGGGCCGCCGTCGCCAACGGCGCCGACGCCGTGTACCTCGGCGCCGAGCGGTTCAACGCGCGCGACGAGGGGGCGCAGCTCACGCTCGACGAGCTCGCCTCCGCCTGCCGCCTCGCGCACGAGCGCGGCGCGAAGGTCTACCTCACGCTCAACACCCTCCTCAAGCCGCACGAGCTCGAACCGGCGATGGAGCTGCTGGGGGAGTGCATCGACCGCGGCGTCGACGCCGCCCTCGTGCAGGATGTCGGCGCGGTGCGCCTCATCCAGCGGATCTTCCCCGGCTTCCCGCTCCACGGCTCCACGCAGATGACCGTGCACGACGCCAGCGGCGCGGCGCTCGCGCGCACGCTCGGCCTGCAGCGCGTCGTGCTCGCGCGCGAGAACACCCTCGACGACGTGCGCGCCATCCACGCCGCCGTGCCCGGCCTCGAGCTCGAGACCTTCGTCCACGGCGCCCTCTGCATCTCGTACTCGGGGCAGTGCCTCATGAGCGGGATGATCTCCGAGCGCAGCGCCAACCGCGGTTCCTGCGCGCAGTCCTGCCGCAAAGGCTACCGTCTCACCGACGCGGACACTGGGGAGACGCTGGACGACGGCTTCCTCATCTCGGCGAAGGACCTCGGCGCCACCGAGCACCTCGCCGCGCTCGCCGAGATCGGCGTCTCGACCTTCAAGATCGAGGGGCGCAAGAAGAAGCCCGAGTACGTCGCGACCGTCACGCGCAGCTACCGCGATCTGCTCCAGCGCGTGGCGCGCGGCGAGCACGTGCTGCCACCGGCCGCCGAGCACGGCGACCTCGTGCAGATCTTCAGCCGCGGCTTCACCGGCGGCATGTTCGGCGGCCGGGCGGGGCGCGACTACATCACCCGCTTCCAGCCCGATAATCGCGGCGTGCTCCTCGGCGAGGTGACGGGGGAGGACCACGGCGATCTCATCGTCGCGGTCTCGTCCCCCGTGGTGCCGGGCGATGGGCTGGGCTTCGAGCCGCCGGAAGGGCAGCCTGGCCGCTCGGTGGGATTCACCGTGCCGCGCGTGCGCACCCTGGAACACCGCGACGGCATCACGCGGCAGGTGATTCCCGGGCGCGAACGCGTGCCGGCGGGCTGGCGCGTCTACCGCACGTCGCAGCCCGCGCTCAGCGATCGCGCCCGCGCGAGCTACGCGGGCGTCGCGGTGCCTCCCGGGGGCCCGGTCACGCGCCTCGACGTGCGGGCGATCGGCGGCGCCGGCGCGCCGCTCACCCTGCTGTTCACCGCGGGGGAGCACGCCGTCAAGCTGCAGAGCGAGGTCACGCTCGCCCCCGCCGCGAAGCACGCGCTCGACCAGAAGCAGCTGCGCGAGCAGCTCGGCCGCCTCGGCGGCACCCCCTTCGCGCTCGGCGCGGTGGACGACGCGGCGCTCGCGCCGGGGCTGTTCCTCCCCGTCTCCGAACTCAACACGCTCCGCCAGCACGCGGTGGAACGGCTCGCGGCGATGGCCGGCGGTTCCGAGGCGGGGCGCGTCGCCGAGCGCCGCGAGACCATCGCGCGCGCCGTGCGCGATCTGTCCGCCACGCCCGCGCCGGCGTCCGCTGCGTTCCGCCTGTCCGTCTCCGTTCATTCGGTGGACGAGGCCCGCACCGCCGCCGCGGCCGGCGCCACCGAGATCGTGCTCGACCCCTTCCTGCGGCATCCGCTGCCGCCGCTCTCGCGCGTGCGCGCGCTCGCGGAGGAGCTGGCGGGGCAGGGGATCGCCTTCCGTCTCCGCACGCCGACCATCGTCCGCCCCGAGGAACGCGGCGCCATCGACAAGTGGCTCGACCTCGGCACGCCGCTCCTCTCCGGGCACGCCGGCCTCGTCGCCGAATGCGCCGCCGCCGGGCGCGACGTCGTCGCGGATTACGCGACCAACGTCTTCAACCAGTTCAGCGCCGCGGAGTTCTTCAACCTCGGCGCGCGCCGCATCGTGCTCTCGGTGGAGCTCACCGAGAGCGAGATCGAGGCGGTCGTCGCGCCCTGGGGCGGCGCCGGCTTCGACGCGCTCGTCTACGGCCGCCCCGAGGGGATGACCATCGAGCACTGCGTCCTCTCCGCCGCCTTCGACCGCGAGGTCACCACCTGCCGCGATCTCTGCGTGCAGAAGCACCCGAACGTCGAGCTCACCGATCCCGCCGGCTACACCTTCCCGGTGGCCACCGACGCCGCCTGCCGCAACCGGCTGCTCCACTCGCGGCCGATCGAGGCGTCGGAATTCCTCCCGCGGCTCTGGCGCGCCGGGCTCCGCGGCTACGCCTTGCTCTTCAACGTGCCCGGCGACCCGGTGGGCGATGTCGTGCGCCGCTGGCGCACCGCGCTCGACGCGTTCGCCGCCGGCCGCGACCCCGACCTCGCCGCGATCCGCGCGCTCGTCGGCGGCGAGTTCACCCGCGGCCACTTCGCCCGCGCCGTCTGATGCCCCCGCGCGCCGCCGCGCGATGCGGCGTCCGTCGGTGCACCGTGGCAGATTGAGAGCATGACGGCCCCCGCCACCCTCGACGGCGCCCGCGCGCTCCTCCGGGAGCGCCTCGGCTTCTCGGGCTTCCGCCCGGGGCAGGAGCGCGCCATCGAGTCCGTGCTCGCGGGGCGCGACACCCTCGTCGTCCTCCCCACCGGCGGCGGGAAGTCGCTCTGCTACCAGGTGCCCGCGCTCCTGCTGCCGCGGCTCACCGTGGTCGTGTCGCCGCTCATCTCCCTGATGAAGGACCAGGTGGACGCGCTCACCGCGCGGAACCTCCCCGCCGCCTTCCTCAACTCCACGCTCACGCCGAACGAGATCGCCGACCGCCTCGCGCGCGCCGAGCGCGGCGAGCTGAAGCTGCTCTACGTGGCTCCCGAGCGCTTCGACATGGGGCGCACCCTCGAGCGCATCGCGGGCATCGGCGTCTCCCTCCTCGCCGTGGACGAGGCGCACTGCATCTCCGAGTGGGGGCACGACTTCCGCCCCAGCTACCTGCGCGTGCGGCAGGTGCGCGAGCGGCTCGGCCTCCCGCCGACCATCGCGCTCACCGCCACCGCCACGCCCGAGGTGCGCCGCGACATCATCAAGCAGCTCGGCCTGGCGCAGCCCGAGATCATCGTCACCGGCTTCGACCGCGCGAACCTCTCGTACCACGTGGTGCGCACGCGCACCGAGGCCGACAAGGACGGCGCGCTCGTCCGCACCCTCAAGCGCTTCCCGGGGCAGGCGATCGTCTACGCCGCGACGCGCCGCGCCGTGGAGCGCATCGCCGGCGTGCTCGACCGCGCGAAGATCCCCGCGCTCGCCTACCACGCCGGCCTCGACGACGATCACCGCCACGCCGTGCAGGATGCCTTCATGAACGAGGAGGTGCGCGCGATCGTCGCCACGAACGCCTTCGGCATGGGCATCGACAAGGCCAACGTCCGCCTCGTCGTACATCACGCGATGCCGGGCTCGCTCGAGGCGTACTACCAGGAAGCCGGGCGCGCCGGCCGCGACGGAGAGCCCTCCGCCTGCGTGCTCCTGCACGCCTTCCGCGACCGCTTCACGCACGAGTTCTTCATCAAGAGCGGCTACCCGGAGCGCGCCGTCGTCGAGCGCGTGTACGCGGAGCTCCGCCGCGCGGCCGACGACGGCGGCCTCGCCGCGCTCACCCCCGAGTCGGTCTCCGCCCGGTCGCACGGCAAGGTGAAGGAGCGCGAGGCCGAGTCCGCGCTCCGCATCCTCGCCACCGCCGGCGCGGTGAGCGTGGAGCAGGGGAGCGTGCAGCGCCTGCGCGTGCGCCTCCTCGCCGCCCCCGAGCGCATTCGCGCCGAGCTCGGCCCCGGCCACGAGCAGGAACTCGAGCTGCTGCGCGCGCTCTGGCGCGCCGTCGGCGCCCGTCTCGAGAGCGGCGCCGTGATCGATCCCGACGGGCTCCCCCCCGGCTTCGGCGGCGCGATCGGCGTCCCGCCGCTGCTCGACGCCCTGCAATCGCGCCAGTTCCTCACCTGGGAGCGCACCGGCACCGGGCTCCGCCTCGCCGACCGGAACGCCGCCATCGATCGCTTCCGCATCGACTGGGATGCGATCGCGCGCCGGCGCAAGGCCGAGACCGCGAAGCTCGACGCCGTGCAGCGCTACGCCTACACCGAGAAGTGCCGCCGTGGCTTCCTCCTCCGCTATTTCGGCGATCCCGCCGCGTCGGACCGGTGCGAAGGATGCGACATCTGCCTCGGCACCCACGTGAAGGAGGCCGAGTCCGACTCGAACCGTCCCTTCCAGCACGAGTCAGCCCCCCGCAAGCGGAGCGCCGAGCACCGGGCGCCGAGCCGTCCCGACAGCGAGGTCGACGTCACCGCGGCCGACCCCGCCGTCGTCGGCGCGCTCCGCACCCTCCGCGGCAAGCTGGCAAAGGAGGAGAAGGTGCCCGCGTATGTTATCTTCCCCGACCGGACCCTCGCCGAGCTTGCCGTGCGCCGCCCGCGCACGCTGGACGACCTCGGCGCCGTGCACGGCGTGGGCCCCGCCCGGCTGGAGAAATACGGCGAGCGCCTGCTCGAGGTGCTCGCCGGCGACGCAGGAACCGAGGCGCCACCCCCCTGATGACCGACGCGCCCTACCTCAGCGACCATCACCTCGCCGTCCGCGACGCCGTGCGCGACTTCGCGCGCGAGGAGGTCCTGCCCGTCGCCGCCGCGCTCGACGCCGAGTCGCGATTCCCCTGGGAGACCGTCAAGCGCATGGGAGCGCTCGGCTTCCTCGGCGTCCCCTGGCCCGAGGAACTCGGCGGCGCCGGGCTCGACTACCTCAGCTACATCCTCACCATCCACGAGATGGCGAAGGTGGACGCGTCGCACGCGATCACGATCTCGGCGCACACCACGCTCGGCACCTCGCCCATCGTCAACTTCGGCACCGACGCGCAGCGGCGGCGCTACGTGCCCCTGCTCGCGAGCGGCCGGGTGCTCGGCGGCTTCGGGCTCACCGAGGAATCGGCGGGCAGCGACGCCGGCGGCACGCGCACCGTCGCCGTGCGGAAGGGGGACCGCTACATCCTGAACGGCTCCAAGCGCTTCATCACGCACGGCGGGGTGGGGGAGATCTTCGTCGTCACCGCCGTCACGGAGCCGGGGAAGGGGACGCACGGGATCTCCTCCTTCATCGTGACGAAGCACACGCGCGACATCGAGCGCGCGCGGGAGATCGGCGTCGGGCACGAGCCGTCGCTCCCCGCGATGAAGGGGTTCACCGCCGGCCGGAAGGAGGACAAGCTCGGCTGGCGCGCGTCGGACACGAGCGAACTGATCCTCCAGGACGTCGAGGTGCCGGTGGAGAACCGGCTGGGCGCGGAGGGGGCCGGCTTCACGAACTTCATGAAGACGCTCGATTCCGGGCGCATCGGCGTCGCCGCGCTCTCGCTCGGGCTCGCCGAGGGGGCCTACGAGCTCGCCGTGCGCTACGCGACCGAGCGGAAGCAGTTCGGGAAGCCGATCGGCGACTTCCAGGCGATCCAGTTCCAGCTCGCCGACCTCGCCACGCAGATCGAGGCGGGGCGTCACCTCACCTACCACGCGGCCTGGCTCGCGCAGCAGGGCCGCGACTTCTCGGTGCAGGCCTCGATGGCGAAGCTCTTCTGCTCGGAGCTGGCCACGCGTGCGACGCATCGCGCGGTGCAGGTGCACGGCGGTTACGGCTACACGCGGGACTACCCCGTGGAGCGCATGATGCGCGACGCGAAGATCTGCGAGATCGGCGAGGGGACCTCCGAGGTGCAGCGGATCATCATCGCGCGGCACGTGCTGCGGCGGCTGGGGGGCGCGCACTAGCGCCCGGGATCCCGCCGCGCCCCCGTTGCCCCCGCCCCCCGGTCCCCACTAGTTTCCCCCCTCGAATGCAGGCGTGCCCCGCCGCGCGGCTCGCGGCGACCGCACGCAGGAACCACCGGGGACCTCGGTCCCCGACGCGGTCCCGGATCCACCGTGGTCTAGATCGCCCGATCGTCCGATCGTACCTCCCGCTCACGTCTTCTTGCGAGCGCGCGAGGCGGATGGAGCGGGCACGATCGCAGGGGGCGCACCGCGCGCCGCCGGCCGCACGGAGAAGGGTCGCGCCACGACGTAGACGCAGGCCGCCCACTGGGCGCACCGAGCCGCGGTGCATCCGGCGGGACGGGCCGTGATGAAACGAGAGATCCTCATCAACGCCGGCGCGCGCGAGACGCGCGTCGCGATGCTGGAAGATGACCAGCTGGTCGAGCTCATGGTCGACCGCCCCGACAATCGCCGCATGGTCGGGGACATCTACCTCGGCCGGGTCGACGCCGTCCTCCCCGGCATCC
The DNA here is from genome assembly GCA_035524735.1 of Gemmatimonadaceae bacterium. Taxonomy (GTDB): domain Bacteria; phylum Gemmatimonadota; class Gemmatimonadetes; order Gemmatimonadales; family Gemmatimonadaceae; genus DATKOH01. Next base: position 600 of record DATKOH010000094.1, on the reverse strand, counting down.
AGGCCGCCTTCGTCGACATCGGCACCGAGAAGTCCGCCTTCCTCCATGCCTCCGACCTCGTCTTCCCCGACGAGGAGGCGAAGGAGGACGAGGACGACGACGATGATGTCGACGCGCCCTCGGGCGACGCCGCGGAGGAGGAGGAGCCGGCCGCCGAGAACGGCGGCGGAGGGGGCGGGCGCCGGCGCGACCGCCGCGCCAAGGCCCCCCCGATCCAGGACATGCTCAAGCGCGGGCAGGAGATCCTGGTGCAGGTGTCCAAGGAGCCGATCTCCACCAAGGGGCCGCGCGTCACCGCGCAGGTCTCCCTCGCCGGCCGCTTCCTCGTCTACATCCCGAGCGCGAGCCGTGTGGGGGTGAGCCGCAAGATCGGCGAGCGCGAGGAGCGCAAGCGGCTCCGCGAGCTCGTCCAGAAGGTGCTCCCCGAGGATTCCGGCGGGGTGATCGTGCGCACCGTCGGCGAGGACGTCACCGAGGACACCTTCCGCCGCGACCTCCAGTCGCTGCAGAACCAGTGGAAGAAGATCCAGCGGAAGATGCACTTCCAGAAGGCGCCCACCCTCGTGCACCGCGAGACCTCGCTCACCCGCGGCCTCATCC
>DATKOH010000093.1:0-4801 GCA_035524735.1 Gemmatimonadaceae bacterium | reverse complement strand
AATTACACCCTGCTCTTCGAAGGGGTGAGCCGGTCGCTCACGCACGAGCTCGTGCGGCATCGCGCGGGGTTCGCGTATTCGCAGCTGTCGCAGCGGTACGTGGATGAGACCGACGCGGCCTTCGTGGTGCCGCCGGCGATGATCGGCGACGCGGCGCTGGAAGCGGCGTGGCGCACGCAGATGGAGGCGGCGCTGGCGTCGTACATCGCGATGGTGGATGCGCTGATGGCGAGGTATTCGTGGGTGGCGGACAAGGTGCACCGCCGGAAGATGGCGCGGGAGGCGGCGAGGGCGGTGCTGCCGAATGCCACGGAGACGAAGATCGTGGTGACGGCGAATGTTCGGGCTTGGAGGACGATGTTGGAGCTGCGCGCGGGGGAAGGTGCCGAGCAGGAGATCAGGCGGTGTGCGGTGGCTGTGCTGCGGGTGATGATGCGGGAGGCGCCGGGGTTCTTCTCGGATTTCGAGATTTACGATGGGGAGGACAGGACTCCCGCGGGGAGAATCCTTTATCACAAGGTTTGACGACAGTCGACGACAGTCAACGACAGTCGACGACAGTCGACGACAGTCGACGACAGTCGACGACAGGGGATAGTAGGCGTTAGGTGGTGGGGAGGCGGCGGCGGAGGGTCTTGGTCATGGCGGTGAGCATGTTGAGCACTTCGGCGCTCAGGGAGCGGGCGCGGGTGAGTTCGGCGGCGGTGCAGTAGCCAGTGCGCACGCAGAGTTCAAGGTAGGTCTCCACCTCCATGAGAGAGCCGCGCGCGATCGAGAGGAAGCGGCGATAGTCGCCGCGCTCGATCCGGCCCGCGCCCTCGGCGATGTTCGCCGCCACCGACGTCGCCGCGCGCTGCAGCTGCTCCTTCATCACGTAACGCTCCGTCGGCGGGAGACTCGCGCTGATCCGCCGCACCTCGACGACGAGGTCCATCGCCCGCTGCCACACGATCAGATCGCGATGCGTTCGCACCGACATGCGCACCTCCAGGTTGAACCGAAGATGCGCTCCCACTCCCCACTCTCCATCATCACCCTACTCCCCATCCACCCACCCCATCGCACCACACCCGCTCCCCACCGTCACCTGCCGTCGACTGTTGCTGACTGTCTTCGACTGTCGTCGACTGTCGTCGACTGTCGTCGACCGTAGTTGACCGTCGTCGACTGTCGTAAAAAATCATTGCGCGAAAAACCATTTCACCCTAACTTGTTGTCGTTGCTTCACCTCCCTCGCTCGATGCGCAGGAGCAGATGACGCGAATAGGATTCGCTTACAACCAAAAGCCCGAACCCGCTTCCCTTCATCTCTCCGCCGACGCCGCATCGCCGAGCGCCGAGCAGGAGCCCTCCAGTCGACGCCGCAAGTGGACGCGTCGCGCGAACGCCGAGAGCGCCGCGAATCCGCCGGCGCCCGCCGCGCCGGACACCGGAGCGAATCTCTCCGCGCATCCCGCGCACCTCACCACCGTCAACGATGAGTACGCCGAGTGGGATTCGGCCGAGACCATCGACGCGGTGGAGCACGCGCTCGAGCAGCTCGGCGAAGTCGTGCGCCTCGAGGCCGTCGGTGATTTCCCCGAGCGCCTCCGCGTCGCGCGCCCCGACATCGTCTACAACATCGCCGAGGGGATGAACGGCGCGAACCGCGAGGCGCACGTCCCCGCGATCTGCGAGTTCTACGGCTTCCCCTACTCCGGCTCCGATCCCTGGACGCTCTCGCTCTGCCTCGACAAGGCGCGCACCAAGGAGTTCCTCGCGTACAACCGCGTCCCCACCGCGCCCTTCGTCCTCGTGCGCTCCGAGCACGAGGTGTCGTCGCTCATGGAGCGCGTCACCACGCGCCGCCTCCGCGGCGTGAACGGCCGCCTCCGCCTCCCGCTCTTCGTCAAGCCGGTGCACGAGGGATCCTCCAAGGGGATCACCGAGCGCAACTTCTGCCGCACCCCCGCCGAGCTCGCCGAACAGACGCTCTTCCTCCTCGAGCACTACCGCCAGCCCGTGCTCGTCGAGGAATACCTCCCGGGCGCCGAGTTCACCTGCGCGGTGCTCGGCAACGGCGCCGGCGCGCGCGTGCTCCCCATCGTCGGCATGCGCTTCGACGCGCTCCCCGACGGCGCCATCCCCGTCTACGGCTTCGAGGCGAAGTGGCTCTGGGACCGCCCCGAGGACCCGCTGCAGATCTTCGAGTGCCCCGCGCGCATCGACAGCGCGCTGCAGAGCCGCATCGAGCAGGTCACCCTCGCCGCCTACTACGTCCTCGGCTGCCGCGACTGGTCGCGCATCGACGTCCGGCTCGACGCCGACGGCGTGCCGAACGTCGTCGAGGTCAACCCGCTCCCCGGCATCCTCCCGAACCCCGCCGACAACTCCTGCTTCCCGAAGGCGGCCCGCGCGGCGGGGATGACGTACGACGAGCTCATCCAGGCGAGCCTGCGTCACGCCGCCGAACGGCTGAACGTGCGCCTCGCCGGGAAGACCGTGCGCCGCACCCGGCGCACCGCGGCGCTCGGCTGAGCCAGGAGGCCCCCGTGAAGATCGCCGTCCTCTTCGATGGACCGGCCGCGCTCGGCAAGGGCGCGGACCTCGCGATCCTCGACACCGTCGAGGCGGTGGAACGCGCGCTCGTCCCCGACGGCAACGAGGCGGTGCGCATCCCCGTGAACCCCGACGGCCGCTGGGTGGAGCGCGTGCGCCGCGGGAAGTTCGAGCTGATCTTCAACCTCTGCGAGGGGATCGACGGCGTGGCCGAGCTGGAGCCCTCCGTCATCAGCGCGATCGAGGTGATCGGGCTCCCCTACACCGGCAGCTCGAGCTGGACCACCTCGCTCTGCCTGCGCAAGCACGTGATCAACTCCGTGCTCGACCGCGCGGGCCTCCCGATCCCGCGCTTCGCCGTGGTGCACCCCGGCGAGCCGATGCCGCACGTCGGCTATCCCGCGATCGTGAAGCCCGCCGCCGAGGATGCGTCGATCGGCGTGGAGCAGCGCTCCGTGGTGCGCACCGCGCGCCAGCTCGCCGAGCGCGTCGTCGCGATGCACGAGCGCTGGGACGAGGTGATCGTGCAGAAGTACGTCGACGGCCGCGAGGTGAACGTCGGCATCCTCGGCAACGAGGCGCTGCCCGTGGCGGAGATCGACTTCGGCGGGATGCCGCGCGGCATGTGGCGCATCGTGTCCTACCGCAGCAAGTGGGAGACCGGCTGCGACGAGGACATCGGCTCGGTGCCGCACTGCCCGGCGAAGCTCGGCAAGGAGCTCACCGAGGAGTGCAAGCGCATCGCGCTGCGCGCGTGGCGCGTGTCGGGGGGCGAGGGCTACGGTCGCGTCGACATGCGCATCGACCGCCACGGGAAGCCGTGGATCCTCGAGGTGAACTCGAATCCCGACATCGCTCCCGACGCCGGGCTCGCGCGCATGGCGCGCGTGGCCGGCTACGACTACGCGGAGATGATCCACCGCGTGTGCGCCTCGGCGCTCAAGCGCAGCCGCCGCTCGGCGGACGAGCAGTGGCTCGCCGCGCGCACGCTCTCCGGCGTGCCGGCCACCGCCGCCGACTACGCCGCGCTCGACCTCTTCGTCGCCCAGGGATGACCACGGCCGCGTCACGCCCCGTGACGCGGATCGCGAGCCTCGCGCCCGCGCACCGGGCGTCGGTGGAGCGCATCCTGCGGAGCACCGCGCGCTTCCGCGACGCCGAGGTGGACGTCGCGCTGGAACTCTTCGACGCCGCCTTCTCGCTGCACGGCGTGCCCCACGACCCCGACTACCACTTCCTCGGCGCCTTCGATGCGCGCGGGGCGCTGGTCGGATTCGTCACCTTCGGCCCCACGCCGCAGACGCGCGGCACCTGGGACCTGTACTGGATCGCCGTGGCGGCGGAGGCGCAGGGACTCGGCGCCGGCCGCGCGCTGCTCGATGCCGTGGAGGCGCGCGTCGCCGCGCTCGGCGCGCGGCTCCTGCTCATCGAGACCAGTTCCCGTGACGACTACGAACGCACGCGCCGCTTCTACGCGGCGCGCGGCTACGCCGAGCGCGCGCGCATCCGCGGCTTCTACGCGCCCGATGACGACCGCTTGATGCTCACCAAGACCCTCCGCTGATCCCCGCCCCGCCCCGCACACCGGACCAAGGAACGACGCGATGAGTGACTGGCAGAAGCTCCTCCGCGACCAGAGCATCGCCTCTCTCGAGAAGCTCGCCGAGAAGTTCGGCCCCGAGCAGATCGACGTCGAGGCGCTCCGGCCGGCATTCGACAACTTCCAGATGCGGATCACGCCGGAGGTCATCGACCTCATCCAGGAGCCGGGCGACGCGATCTGGCGCCAGTACATCCCCACGGTGGAGGAGCTGCAGGTCACCGACGGGATGATCGACTCGCTGGACGAGGACGGCGACAGCCCCGTGCCGAACATCACGCACCGCTATCCGGACCGCGTGCTCTTCCTGGTGAGCCCCGTGTGCGCGAGCTACTGCCGCTTCTGCACGCGGCGGCGGAAGGTGGGCGACCCCGAGAAGATCCCGCTCAACCAGTACGAGAGCGCCTTCGAGTACATCCGGCAGCACCCCGAGGTGCGCGACGTGATCCTGTCGGGGGGCGATCCCATGATGCTCTCCGACCGCCGGCTGGAGTTCATCCTGCAGAACCTGCGCGCGATCCCGCACGTGGAGATCATCCGGCTCGGGAGCCGGATCACCGCGCACCTGCCCGAGCGGATCACCCCCGAGTTCTGCGAGATGGTGCAGAAGTACCACCCCATCTACATGAACACGCACTTCAACCACCCGAGCGAGCTGACGCC
>DATKOH010000092.1:0-7707 GCA_035524735.1 Gemmatimonadaceae bacterium | reverse complement strand
CCCACGTCGGCCGGTACGCCGCGAGCAGACTCTCGGCGGCGGCGCGGTCGAAGATGTCGGCGGGCGCGCCGAACCAGACGTCGGCCTGCGGGTTCGCCTTCTCGCTGCGCAGGCGGTCGATCACGTCCTGCGAGCCCATGTCCACCCACTGGACGTCGATGTCGGGGTGCGCCTGCTCGAAGGCCCGCTCGTAGTACTGGAGCAGGTCCTTCGCGTGCGGACTGTAGACGGTGAGCACCGTGCGCTTGTCGCCGCCGCCGCACGCGGCGACGGCGAGGAGCGCCGCGACGGCGAGCGCGCGACTGCGCACTACGGCGTGGTGCGCGGTGCGCCGGCCTGGCGCGCGCCGAGCAGGTTCACGAACAGGCGCGCGGCGCCGGGAACGCCCGCCGGGAGCTGGCGGAAGAAGGCGAGCGTGGTGTACACGTACGTGCCGCGGCCGTACGGCGCGACGAGGATCCCGCTGTTCACCGGCGGCTCGCCGGCGTCGTGCATGGAGACGAGCGCCGTGTATGCCGGGTCCCACGTGGTGGGCATGTAGAGCGCGAAGTCCTGCACCCAGCCCTTCCAGTCGGCGGCGCCGATGCGGTTCGGCGCGTTGAGCAGCGGATCGTTCGGCGCGAGCACGGTGACGGCCGCGTCCTCTTCGGTGACGCGCGCCGCGGGGCGCGTGAGGGTGACCGGGTAGGGCATCATCCCCGGCTGCGTCATCTCGTACTGGCCGTACTGCACGACGAGCGTGCCGCCCCCCTTCACCCAATCGAGGAGCCGCGCGTTGTTGGCGACGAGCTGCGGGCTCGTCTCGTACGCGCGCGGGCCGATGACGATCGTGGTGTACGGCCTGAGGTCCGCGCCGGCGAGCGTCGCGGGATCGAGCACGGTGAGCGGGATGCCGAGCTGCTGGAGCGCGGGGATGCTGTTGTCGTTCGTCCCGGGGATGTACGCGACGTTCGCGCCCGGCGGGATGACGACGTCCACGGCCTGCAGCGTGACCGTGGCGTCGCGATAGAGCGTCTGCGGGCGGATGTGGTCGTAGTCGATGAGCTGGTAGCCGGTGGTGAAGGTCTGCCCGCCGCTCTCGGCGGCCGCGCTCATCGCGTACGACCCCGCGGCGAGCGAGCCGCGCACGTGGAACTCGGCGGTGGCGGTGCCGAGCGCGGGGAGCTGCACCGTGCGCGCCGCGCTGTCGGCGGCGAGCCCCTTCGGCAGGGTGAGCGAGACCTTCACCGCGCGCGCGGCGGTGGCCGCCGAGCGGAGGCGCACGTGCACGGTGCGGTCGATCCGCGCGTTCGCCGGCACGTACTCGACCTGCGTGTCGAGCGTGAGCGTGACGGCGGGGGCGACCATGAGCGGGTGCTCCATGCCGCCTTTCACCGGATCGGCGAAACGGTGGACCACGGGGACCTCCACCGCGGCGGAGCAGCCATCGGCCGCGACGTGCGCGACGGCGAAGGCGAAGGGATCGCGCAGGTCCTCCGCCACCGTCTCCGCGGGCACCGCGTAGATGTCGCCGGTGCGCGGCCTCTCGAGCCACCATGGACGCGACGGCTGGCGGCCCACGATCCAGACCGTGTCGACGGCCGCGCGCCCCGCGGCGATCGTGTCCGCCGGCGCGGGCTTCGGGCCGCGCACCGCCGAGACCGCGTCGCCGCGTACCGTGGGGGCGGGATCGCGCCGGCGCACGAGCGGCTTCCGCCCGCGGTCGTAGACGGCGATCGCCACCGGGATGGAGTCGCCGATCGCCAGCAGGTCGCGGTCCACCGTGGCCTCCACCGCGACGCCGCGCGTGAGCAGGAGCGCGCGCGACGCGGCGCGCGCATCGCCCTGCGCGCCGATCCGGCAGAGGACGTCCGCGCTCGTCGCTTCCGGGTCCCAGGGATCGAACTTCGAGCGAAGCGTCGCGACGAGCATCGGCAGCGGCTGCGCGGTGAGCTTTCGCGATGCCGAGTCGTACGCGAGCGACGCGCCGGCGATCCCGTCGAAGATCGACGTCTCCTTCGTGCTGTCCGTCCCCGCATTGACGCGCGTGGCTTCGCGCATCAGGTAGCCCGGCGCCGGTCCCTTCCGCGGGAGCGCGCCGGTGCCCTGGCTGCGGTGCTGCGAGCGGCTGATCACGGCGAGCTCGGCGTAGCTGAGCCCGATCACCGGGTCGTAGTCGCCGGCGTCGAACTGGTAGGAGAAGGGCGGCCCCCAGTACGTGCGGTCGCGGTAGAACTTGCTCACCGTCCACGGCGCGAGCCCCTGCGTGCTCTTCGCCGGGAAGCGCACGCTGTCGCCGGCCGCGTCGTACGCCTCGCGCGCGAGGATCGCCGAGACCTGGTGCTGCCCGTGGCCGTCGCGCGGCGTGCCGCTGAACACCGACACGATCACGTTCGGGCGGAAGGCCCGCACGATCGTCACGACGTCCTTCAGCAGCGAATCGTGCGGCCAGTGCTTGTACGTCTCCTCCGCGCTCTTGCTGAAGCCGAAGTCGTACGCGCGCGTGAAGTACTGGTGGGCACCGTCGAGCCGGCGTGCGGTGAGCAGCTCCTCGGTGCGGATGGCGCCGAGCGCCTCGCCGAGCTCGTTGCCGATGAGGTTCTGCCCGCCGTCGCCGCGCGTGAGCGAGAGATAGGCGACCTCGGCGCGGTGCCCCTTCGTGAGCCAGGTGATGAGGCGCGTGTCCTCATCATCGGGATGCGCGGCGATCACGAGCACGCGCATCGTGGTGCCGAGACCGGCGATCTGGTCGGCGAGGGCGCTGGTTCCGCGCTCCTGGCTGGATGCGGCGAGGGGAGCGAGGAGCAGGGCGGCAAGCATCAAACAGCGGGCGCTCGGCGCTCGGCGCGCGGCGCTCGGCGGGAACTGCGCGGCGCTCGGCGGGCGCCGACGGGCGCCAAGTAGCGAGTGGGTCATCGCACGCCGAGCGCCGAGCGCCGAGCGCCGAGCGTCACCGCCTCCGCCACGATCGCCGCCTGCGCGGCCATGTGCGCCGACTGATAGCCCTCGGCCGGACTCGCGCGATCCGGACGGCCCACGTAGCGGATGGGCGTCGCGTTCCCCACCGCGCCGCGCAGCCGCGGGGAGACGAAGCTCCACGCGCCCATGTTCTTCGGTTCCTCCTGCGCCCACACGACCTCCTCCACGTTCGGATAGCCGTCGAGCACCGCCGCGAGCGCTTCGTGCGGCCACGGGTACAGTTCCTCGATCCGCACGATCGCCACCCCGGGCGCGCGCTCCGCGGCCGCGAGGTCGTAGTAGATCTTCCCCGCACAGAGGACGAGGCGCTTCACCTCGGCGCGCGCGGCCGCCGCCGACGCGTCATCGATCACCGGGCGGAAGCTCCCGCCGGTGAGATCCGCGAGCTTCGACGCCGCGGCCGGCAGCCGCAGCAGGCTCTTCGGCTGCATGAGCACCAGCGGGCGCCGCGGCGCGAGCCGCGCCTGCCGCCGCAGGATATGGAAGTACTGCGCCGGGGTCGACGGATACGCCACGTGCATGTTGTGCTCGGCGCAGAGCTGCAGGAACCGCTCGAGACGCGCGCTCGAGTGCTCGGGCCCCTGCCCCTCGTAGCCGTGCGGGAGGTTGAGCACGATCCCCGAATCCTGCCCCCACTTCGCGCGATCGCTCGCGATGAACTGGTCGATGACCGGCTGCGCGACGTTCGCGAAGTCGCCGAACTGCGCCTCCCAGATCACCACCGCGTCGGGCGCCGCCACGGAGTAGCCGTACTCGAAGCCGAGCACCGCGACCTCCGACAGCGGCGAGTTGAAGATCTCGAACCTGCCCGGCGCGCCGGTGATGTGCTGGAGCGGCGCGTACGTGCGCCCGTCCTGCACGTCGTGCAGCACCGCCTGCCGGTGCGAGAAGGTGCCGCGCTCCACGTCCTGCCCGGTGAGGCGCACGTTCACCCCCTCCGCGAGCAGGCTCGCGAAGGCGAGCGCCTCCGCGTGCCCCCAGTCGATCTCGGCGCCGCCGCCCAGCGCGACGCGGCGCCGCTCGAGCTGCTTCGCGAGCTTGGGCACGGGACTGAAATCGCTCGGCCAGGTGAGCATCCGCTCGTTGAGCGCGATCAGCTGCTCGCTCTTCACCGTCGTGTCGATCGGCGCCGCGGGCTTCGACGGCTCCTGCTCCGCATCCGCCGGCTCGGCCGACCGCTTCGCCGCCTCGTGCAGCCGCTCGTAGCGCTCCTGCACCTCGCGGTCGAGCGCCGCCACGGCGTCCGCGTCGATCACGCCTTCGTTCACGAGATGCGCCCCCCACGCCTCGCGCGGCGTGGGATGCGCCTTGATCACCGCGTACATCTGCGGCTGCGTGTACGCGGGCTCGTCCGCCTCGTTGTGCCCCCAGCGGCGGTAGCCGACGAGGTCCACGAGGAAGTCCTTCTTGAAGCGCTCCCGGTACTCGAGCCCGAGGCGGATGGCCGCGAGGCAGCCCTCCGCATCGTCGCCGTTCACGTGCACCACCGGCACCTCGAAGCCCTTCGCGAGGTCGCTCGCGTAGTACGTGCTGCGCCCGTCGCGCGGGTCGGTGGTGAAGCCCACCTGGTTGTTGACGATGATGTGCAGCGTGCCGCCGGTGCGGTACCCGCGGAGGTTCGAGAGGTTGAAGGTCTCCGCGACCACCCCCTCGCCGGGGAAGGCCGCGTCGCCGTGCACGAGCACCGGGATCACCGCCGCCTCGTCCTGCCCGGTGGGGGTGCGCTGCAGCGCGCGCGCCGTCCCCTCGAGCACGGGGTTCACGAACTCGAGATGACTGGGGTTCGGCACCACCGCCACCGCCACCCGCGCGCCCCCCTCGAAGGTGCGCACCGCGTGCGCGCCGAGGTGGTACTTCACGTCGCCGGTGTCGCTCGCCGCGTTGGCGCCGTGCTTCCCCTCGAATTCGGCGAACACCGCCGCCGCCGGCTTCTCGAGCACGTGCGTGAGCACGGAGATGCGCCCGCGGTGCGCCATGCCGATCACGACCTCGCGCGCGCCGGCCTTCGCCGCCCCTTCCACCACGGCGTCCAGCATCGGGACGAGCGCGTCGGTCCCCTCGATGGAGAAGCGCTTGTAGCCCTGGTACGCGCGGCCGAGGAATCGCTCGAAGCCATCCACCTCGGTGAGGCGGCGCAGGAGGGCGATCTTCTCCTCGGGGGCGAGGGAGCGCTGCATGGCGCCCCCCTCGATGCGCTCGCGGAACCAGGCGCGCTCGTGCTCATCCTCGAGGTGATGGAACTCGTAACCGATGCGCGACGCGTAGAGCGCGCGCAGGAAGGCGATCGCGCTCGCCGCGGTGCGATGGTTCGCGAAGCCGAGCGCCGCGCCGGGGATGAGGCCGAGGTCCTGTTCCGTGATGCCGTAGAACTCGGGCGTCAGTTCCGCCGCGCCCGTGGGGGGCGTGCCGAGCGGGTCCACGGGCACGGCGAGGTGCCCGTACTGGCGCACCGCGCGCACGAGCATCGCGGCGCCGGCCACCTTGCGCAGGTAGGCGGTGTCGGTGGGCGGCGCGGCCACGGCGCCTCCCTCGGCGGGCGCGCCCACGAGGCGCTGCGCCATCGCGAAGTACTGGCGCCAGGGATCGTCCACGGACGCCGGGTCGCGGAGGAAGCGCTCGTACAACTCCGTGACGTACGCGTCGTTGAACACCGACGTGATGGGGGCCGGAGGCATGACCAGAATCTAACCCGCGAGGGAACTCCGGATGAAGACGCGGGCGGTCAGGACGTTCCGGGCGCGGCCTCCGGGAACTTGGCGGGGATGCGCAGCGTGAAGGCGCTCCCCTCGCCCACCGTCGACTCCACCGTGAGCCTCCCGCCGAGCAGGCCGGCGAGCCGCTGGGAGATGTAGAGCCCCAGCCCCGTGCCGCCGTAGCGGCGCGTGACGCCCGAGTCGAGTTGGGTGAATGGGCGGAAGAGCCGCGGCAGGTCGGCCGGCGCGATCCCGATGCCGGTGTCGCGCACCACGAAGCGCACCTCATCCCCCTCGGCGGCGGCCTCGATCTCCACGTGGCCCGCGTCGGTGAACTTGATCGCGTTCGCGCCCAAGTTGACGAGGATGCGCCGCACCATCTCGCCGTCGGTGGCGAGGGGAACGGGGTCCGAAGGCTCGAGGAGCCGCAGCGCGAGCCCCTTGTCGAGCGCGAGCGGTTCGAGCACCGCCACCGCGGCGTTCACGACGTCGCGCACGGATCCCGTGCCGGTGCGCACCACCTCGCGCCCCGCTTCGAGGCGCGCCACGGTGAGCACCTCGTCGATGAGCAGGGTGAGCAGCTCGGTGGAGGTGCGCATGCGCTCGATCGCGGCGTGCTGCTGCTCGGTGAGCGGGCCGAAGGCCTCGTCGGCGAGGAGCTCCTCGTAGCCGGTGAGCGCGGTGAGCGGCGTACGCAGCTCGTGCGAGATGACAGCCATGAACTCGCTCTTGCTCCGGTTCGCCTCCTGCACCTGCGCGAGGAGCTGCGTCTTCCAGAGGGCGATCGCGGCGTGGTCGGCGATGGCGCGGAGGCGCCGTTCCTCGCGCTCGGTGAAGGCCGCCGAGTGCGAGAGCCGCTGGATGAGGAGGACGCCGAGCACTTCGCCGTGCGCGATGAGCGGCGCGCCGAGGGCCACGGCGGGCTCGAAGCCGGGGCGGCCGGGGAAGATGTCGCCGAACTCGCCGCGGTAGTCGTCGGTGCGCACGAGGGCGCGCGCGGCCACCACGTGCCCCGTGAGCGATCCTTCGAGGGGGAAGCGCGCGCCGCGGAGCGCGTCGCCGAGCCCTGCGCCGGCGACGATGTGCACCATGCCGTCCTCGATCTCGCCGACGTTGGCGCCTGCCGCGTCGCAGATGACCATCGCGCGCGCGCAGAGCACCTGGAGGAGGGTGCCGACGTCCGTCTCCTGGGCGAGGAGCCGCGCGACCTCGCTCAGCGACGCGTTCTCCTCGCTGCGCTCGGCGAGCGCGCGCTCGGCCCAGCTCGCCGCGCTCACGGCCGCGATGCGCACGCAGACGCCGCCGCCGGCGAGTCCGGTGACCGTGACCTCGAGAGCGCCGTGCGCCTCGCCGCCGTGGCCGCCGATGCGGAACGCGCGGCGGAGCTGGTCGGCCGCGGTGGCGCGAACGAGCGCCGCCTCGTAGTCGCGGGCGAGCGGGGGAAGCACCTGGAAGAGGTCGCGCCCCGTGACGTCGAGCGATTCGTCGCCCTGCAGGCGCGCGAAGGCGCGGTTGGCGAAGCGGATCCGCCAGTCCGCGCCGACGACGAGGTAGGGCTCGTCGAGCGCCTGCAGCGCGTCCGCGGCGGGGAGCTCGGGACCGGGTTCGGGTTTGCGCGCGACCATTGGAGGTAGAAAGACGCGCGAGGGGCCCCGGGCGATAGCCGGGGAGGCCCGGGAGGGGGGTCCGGCTGCTTGCAAATGGCATACCCTCTGGCAAAGCGCGGCCCGGCATGAGCCGTCTCTAATCTGCTAATCTAGCTAAGTCATTGTCATTGAAGGAGTTACTCTGTTCCCGCCTTCTGGCACCGGTCCTGCTATATGAGGTGCCGAGCAGTCGCACCACCTCTTTCCCTAGCCGTCGGCGCTGGTGTCCGGCGGTCCACACCCGGTTCCAGGAGGAAGGCACCATGCGCACGAACAAGAAGGGCTTCACGCTGATCGAGCTCCTGATCGTCGTGGTCATCATCGGCATTCTCGCCGCGATCGCGATCCCGAAGTTCGCGAACACGAAGGAGAAGGCCTACGTCGCGTCGATGAAGTCGGACCTGCGCAAC
>DATKOH010000091.1:0-2188 GCA_035524735.1 Gemmatimonadaceae bacterium | reverse complement strand
GGCGGACCGCGTCGCATTCGTTGCGGAGGCGGGGGGGCGCTACCGCCTCGCGTTCGCCGAGTGAGCGCTCGCGGCGCGGCGGCCGGCCGCCGTCACATCCGCGCGGGTTCCTTGGGCGGCGGCGGGAAGAAGCTCGCGTAGTCGTAGTAGTCGGTGAAGCGCGCGATCTTCCCGTTCTCCACTTCGATCACCGACGCGCCGCGCGCGGAGACGCGCAATTTCGTGACCGGTCCGGAGGGGCTCGGCCCGGTGTAGGTCGCGGTCCACGTCCACTCCGCGGCGACACGCGGGCCATCGACCATCACGCTGGTGAGCTTCCAGTCGAAGTCGGGCTCGGCGGCGATGACGTCCCGCACGAACGCGTTCACCTGCGCGCCTCCCACTGCGCGGACGCCCTGCGCGATGTCCTCGTGCACGCCGTTCGCCGTGAGCAGGGTGTCGATGGCGAGCGTGTCATGGCGGTCCCAGGCCTGGACGTAGGCCTCGAGGAGGGCACGCCCTCCGTCGCTCGGCGCGGGCCGGGATGATAGAGCGCAGGAGGCCAGCGCGAGCGCGGCGATCGCGCCGATGGACCGCATCGATGTCATGGCGTCACGAGGGAAGAGGTGGGGGAACGGACGCGCTGGCGACCGGCACAATCATGTGGCCGGCCGGCCGTCGCCGCGAGTCAGGCGAGGTCCGAGCGGCCGTCCGCGCCCTATGGCGCGGGGCGGCACGCCGCGCCATACTCCGCGCGTCGCGACCGCAACGCCGTGCGCGCGCCGCGTGACGTGGTCCTCGATGCCGGCACGTCGGCGCTGACGGAACCACCGCAGTTCCTGCATCGCGACTCGACCGCCGCCGGAGCCACGCCATGAGGATCACCGCCATCCGCGCCTATCAAGTCGACCTCCCGCTGCACGAGGGGAGCTACAAGTGGTCGGGGGGGAACGCCGTGTCGGTGTTCGACTCCACCGTGGTCGCCGTCGAGACCGACGACGGGCTCACCGGCTGGGGGGAGGTCTGCCCGCTCGGCCCGGCGTACCTGCCGGCGTACGCGCGCGGCGCGCGCGCGGGCATCGCCGAACTCGCGCCGCAGCTGCTCGGCGCCGATCCGCTCGCGCTCGGCGAACTGAACGAACTGATGGACCGCGCCATGCGCGGGCATCCGTACGTGAAGTCCGCGATCGACATGGCCTGCTGGGACCTGCTCGGCAAGGCGAGCGGCCTGCCGGTGGCGACGCTCATGGGCGGGCACGTGGGCGCGGACTTCGCGCTCTATCGCGCGATCTCGCAGGAGTCGCCCGCTGAGATGGCGAAGAAGATCGGCGGCTACCGGCGCGAGGGCTATCACAAGTTCCAGCTCAAGGTGGGGGGCGATCCGGACACCGACATCGACCGCATCCGCGCCGCGGCGGCCGAGCTGTCGCGCGGCGACGTGCTGATCGCCGACGCCAACACCGGATGGACGCAGCACGCGGCGATCCGCGTGGCGCACGCGGTGCGCGACGTGGATGTGTACATCGAGCAGCCGTGCCTCACCTACGAGCAGTGCCTTGCCGTGCGCCGCCACACCGACCGGCCGTTCGTGCTCGACGAAGTGGTGGACGGGATCGACATGGTGGTGCGCGGCGCCGCCGATCACGCGATGGACGTGATCAACCTCAAGATCTCCAAGGTGGGCGGGCTCACGCGCGCGCGGCAGATCCGCGACCTCTGCGTGTCGCTCGGGATCGCCATGACGATCGAGGATACCTGGGGAGGCGACATCATCACCGCGGCCATCGCGCACCTGGCGCACAGCACGCCGCAGCGTTTCCTCTTCTCGGCCACCGACTTCAACTCGTACGTGACCGTGTCCTTCGCGGACGGCGCGCCGCAGCGGAAGAAGGGGCGCCTCGCGGCGTCGCGGGAGCCGGGGCTCGGCGTGCGCCCGAAGATGAAGGTGCTCGGCGCGCCGGTGATCGACGTGCGCGCGAAGCGGGGGCGGAAGTAGGAGAGCGCGCCCGACGCGCTCAGCGCGCGTCGTTCGCGCCGGGGCCGAGCGCGCGCCGGAGCTTGCGGTCCTTGGCGCGGGATTCCGCCCGCAGGCGTGCGCGGAAGGCGGCGACGCGCCGCAGGAGCGCGGGATCGGAGGCGGCGAGGATCTGCACGGCGAGCAGCCCCGCGTTGCGGCCGGCGCCGATCGCGACCGTCGCCACCGGGATCC
>DATKOH010000090.1:0-2642 GCA_035524735.1 Gemmatimonadaceae bacterium | reverse complement strand
GGCGGCTGATTCGCTCGCTGCCGATCATCGCGCGTCGCAGCGGCCCCTCGGGCGACCGGGTGGGGGTGAGCGCCGCGCTCGTGCGTTCCCCCCTCGACCTCTCGAACCACGGCGGCCTGGTCGTCGGCGCCGCGAAGTCGTGGAACGTGTACGTGAATTGCAGCGACGGCCCCGGATGCTGGGGGAGCGACGCCGTGGGTCCCGCGGAATTCCTCGCGGACCTCGCCGGGAGCCGGATGATCCACCTCGCCGACCAGTACCTCTACCCGTCGCGCACCGGATACTTCGCCGAGACCCGGCGCGCCCCCTTCACGGTGGGCGAGATGACGACCACCGCGGCCTTCGCGGCGAACACCGCGACGATGGACGACGTGCTCGGCATCGTGTACGCCGCGTACCAGCGCAACGGGTCCGCCGGCGGATACACCAACATCTATCACGTCTTCCTGCCGCAGGGCATCGACATGTGCCAGGCGGACAGCATCTGCTACTCGCCGGACAACTGGAACACGTTCTATTTCTGCGCCTTCCACGGCAGCGTGGACTTCGGCGCCGGCGCGCACGTGCTCTTCTCGGTGGAGCCCTACCAGTACGTCCCCGGATGCACGGCGCATCCGGAGCTGCCGGTGTTCGACGCGACGGCCAACACGCTGTCGCACGAGTTCTTCGAGACGATCTCCGACCCGGACCTCGACGCGTGGTGGAACGATCTCACCCAGTTCGAGATGGGCGACCTCTGCCAGGCCTTCGAGAGCGCCGAGCACCTCGGCGCGCACTCGTACCTGCTCCAGCTGGAGTACTCGAACCGGGTGCACGGCTGCGTGGACGCGCCCTAGCGCGGCGCTCCGCGGCGCCCTCCCCGCCCGCGCCGCGCGCCGCCTACGGCATCTTCCCGCTGAGCATCATGTGCGCCTTGGGCGTGCCGGCGTACATGAGCCAGGGGCCGTCCTTGCTCGGCACCGTCGTGAGCCCGGAGGTCGCCGGCGTCGCAAAGGGGAGATAGAGCACGAGCAGTTCCTGCACGTCGCTCAGCTGCCCCGTCGCCGGGTCCCAGCTCTTGGGGCCGCCGAAGAGCTGATACATCATCGCCTGCTTCGGCATCTTGATCTTCCCGCTCTTCACTTCCTTGAAGCGGATGCTGTCGACCCTGTCGTTCGCGACCCCCTGCGCGCGCAGCTCGCGGCCGCGCGCCATGAAGGGCTCCATCCCGTCCTGGTAGCAGGCGACGTGGAAGTCCTTCTGCACCGCGAAGAGCGCGAGGCAGATCATCCCGTTCGATCCCTTGCGCAGGACCTCGAGCTTGGCGGCGGTGCGGTAGCCCATGACCGTCGCGCTGTCGCGGAGCGGCTTGGGGAGCGGCAGCACCGACGCGGCGATCTGCTGCTCGACGGTGGGGAGCGGCGCCGCCGGCGCGGCGGGCGCGCCTTGCGCGTGCGCGCCGAACGCCAGCGCCGCGGCGAGGGCGAGCGCGGCGGGAATGGTGCGTGAGGCTGGGAGGGGGCTCATCTCGACGGTCTTCCTCTCGGGTGGTGGGTGTCCGTTGCCCGTGGACGATACGGCCGCGGCCAGCCATCCCGCCAGTCTCCCGAGGGCGTCGCCCACGAGCGTCACGATCTCCGGCACGCTCGGCGCCGCCGGCTCGCCGAGCGAACGCAGGATGCGCGAGCGCATCCGGAGGATGACGGGGCTCGCCACCGGGATCGCCTGGAAGTAGGGATCGTAGCGCGTGCCGATCCCCTCGATGAGCGCGGCCGTGCGCCCGAAGTAGACGAGGTGCTGCGGCATCACGATCGGGAAATCGAAGAGGGTGCGCATGACGCGGTCGGCGAGGAGGGCGTCGATGCGCTCGCGCGTGGTGGTGCGCGAGTACGCGTTCGTGATCAGCAGCTCGGCGAGCCAGCGCACCGTGGCGGCGTCGGTGCCCGGGAGGATGAGCCCCAGCTCCTCGAAGCCGCGCGCGGTGCCCTCGACGTCCTTGCGGATGGCCGCGATGGACGTGCGCGTGAGCGCGCGCCGCGTGGCCACGGGCACGCGCACGACCATGCCGAAGTCCACGAGCACGAGGCGGCCGTCGGCGGCGAGCATCAGGTTCCCCGGGTGCGGGTCGGCGTGGAAGAGCCCGTCCACGAGCATCATCTGCACGTAGAGCTCCACGAGCGTCGCGACGACGCGCGGCACGTCCACGCGCGCCGGGTCGAGGCGGTCGATGCGCGTCCCCTCCACGAACTCCATGACCAGCACGCGCTGGCGCGTCATCTCGTAGTGCACCCGCGGCACGATCACCTTCGGGTTCCCCGCGAAGTTCGCGCCGATCTCCATCCCGTGCTCGGCCTCGAGGCGGAAGTCCATCTCCTCGCCGATGCGGAGCTCGAACTCATCGAGCACCGCCTTCACGCGCGCGACGTGCGGGTGCGTCCACCAGCGGGCCACCCACCCGTGGATGCGGCGTGCCGCGGTGAGGTCGGCGGCCACCGCGCGCTCCACGCCGGGGCGCAGCACCTTCACGGCCACCGTCTGGCCGCGCCAGCGCGCGCGGTGCACCTGGCCGAGCGACGCGGCGGCCACCGGCGCGCGCTCGAAGGACTCGAACACCACGTCGATCGCGCGCCCGCCGTAGCTGGCCGTCACGATCCGCTCGACCG
>DATKOH010000089.1:0-3486 GCA_035524735.1 Gemmatimonadaceae bacterium | reverse complement strand
TGTCGGGGCGCCGCTCGCGCACCGGCAGCGGGATCGTGCTCACGTGCTTCATCATCATCGCGGGCGTGCTCGACGCCTTGAAGGGGAGCTCTCCCGCGAGCATCTGGTAGCCCACGACGCCCAACGAATAGACGTCGCTGCGCCCGTCGAGCTCGCGCTCCCCCATCGACTGCTCGGGGCTCATGTACGCCGGCGTGCCCACGGCGACGCCCGTCACGGTGAGGTGCCCGTCGGCCTCCGCCGCGCGCGCGATGCCGAAGTCGGTGACCATCGGGCGGCCGCTCTCGCGGTCGAGGAGGATGTTGTCGGGCTTGATGTCGCGGTGCACCACGCCGTGCGCGTGCGCGTACTCGAGCGCGTCGGCCACGTCGTGCAGCACGCGCCGGGCCTGCGGCACCGTGATGCGCGCCGGGCGGGCGAGGAGCGCGGCGAGGCTCTCCCCTTCGACGAGCGCCATCACGAAGTACACGAGTCCGCCGCGCTCGTCCACCGAGTAGATGGGAACGATGTTGGGGTGCGAGAGGCGCGCGGCCATCTCCGCCTCGCGGAGGAAGCGGCGGCGCACCTCGTCGCGGAAGGCGAACTCGGGGGGCAGCACCTTGATCGCCACGGGGCGGCGGAGCCGGAGGTCGGTGGCGCGGTAGACCACCGCCATCCCCCCGCGGCCGACCTCGCCCTGGACGTCGTACTGGTCGCCGACCGCGGCGATGACGCGGTCGCGGAGGGGATCGGTCACGACCCGCCGCCGCGCTCCCGGCGCGGCGGCTTGCCGGCCGCCGAGAGCCGTGCCTCATCCACGCCGAGGATCGCGGCGTCCACGTCCTCCGCGAGCGCGCGGGCGCGGTTGGTGAGCAGCGTGATCTGCCCCGCCGCCTCCGCCACGCCGCCGGCGCGCAGCCGCAGCACGTCGAGCCGCATGTTCTGCAGCTGCAGGCGGCAGCTCTCCAGCTTCGCGCTCGCGTCGTCGCGGCGCTTCGCGTCGTCGGCGAGCTTCCGGCGCTGCCGCTTGAGCAGCGCCAGGCGGCGCACGCGATCCTCGCTCGCCGCGTGGTCGAGCGGGTTCGCGGCCGCCTCCAGCCGCTCGATCTCGCGCTCGAGGTCCGCGCTCGCGCTCGGCGCGATCCCCGCCTCGTAGCCGGCCGCGGCGATCGCCAGCGACTGCAGGCGCTTGAAGAGCCCGTCCGCCGCGGGGATCACCCCGTCCACGAGGTTCTGGTCGCCGCGCGGGAGGGAGAGCACGAGCCGCGTGATCTCCTCGCGGTCCTGCGCCGCCTGGCGCACGGCCCCCTCGAAGCGGCCGTACGCGCCCGCCACCGGCGCCGGCCCCGCCCCGACCGCGCGCTGCTGCCGCATCGCCTCGGCGTTCCGCGCCTTCAGCGCCTGCCGCTTCTCCTTGTTGAAGAGCGACTGGAACTCCTCCACCGCCTCCTGCGTGACGTCGATCAGCTGCCGGTCGCGCGGCTGGCGGAAGACGTCGCGCCAGTCATAGCCCGCGGTCCAGAGCTTCGAATAGCGGAACGCCATCACGACGCTCCAGAAGATCGGGATGAGCAACCAGTCGCCGCCCCGCACCACCGACGCGACGACGCACACGGTGCTCACGAACGCGTACGGCGCCACCTGCCCCCGGAACTTCTGTACCTCCGGCGCCGACCAGCGCGCGACCTCGTCGGCGGTGGGCGTGGTGTACTGCCCCGCCCCCGGCGGCGGCGTGAGGCCGTAGGGCACCGGCGTGCCGAGCGGCGAGCGGTAGGCGATCTCCGACGGCGGCGCCGGCGCGGGCATCGCGCTCGCGTCGCCGTGCAGCGCCTGCGAGAGGGCGCCGGCGTTCGGGAAGCGGTGCGCGGGCTCCTTCTCGAGCAGCGTCATCACCGCGCGCGCCAGGTCGGGGGGCGTCTCCGCGCGCAGCGACTGCACCGGCTGCGGCCGCTCGCTGATGTGCTTCATCAGCATCGTCGGCGTGCTCGACGCCTGGAAGGGGAGCCGTCCCGCGAGCATCTGGTAGCCCACCACGCCGAGCGCGTAGAGGTCGCTGCGCCCGTCGATCTCCCGGTCGCCGGCGGCCTGCTCGGGGCTCATGTACGCGGGGGTGCCGATCGCGACCCCCGTCGCGGTGAGCCGCGAGTCCGCCCCCTCCTGCACCGCGCGCGCGATCCCGAAGTCGGTGACCATCGCGCGGCCGTCGTCCTTGTCGAGGAGGATGTTGTCGGGCTTGATGTCGCGGTGCACCACGCCGCGCGCGTGCGCGTACGCCAGCGCCTCCGCCACCTCGGCCAGGATGCGCCGTGCGTCGTCCACCGGGATCCGCCCCTCGTCGTGCAGCCGCCTGGCGAGCGTGGGCCCCTCGATGCACGCCATGACGAAGAAGACGAGCCCGTCGCGCTCGTCCACCGAGTAGATCGGGACGATGTTCGGGTGCGAGAGCTGCGCCGCCGTCTCGGCCTCGCGCAGGAAGCGCTGGCGGATCTCGCCGCGGAAGGCCAGCTCCGGGGGGAGCACCTTGATCGCGACCATGCGCTTGAGCCGGCGGTCGCGCGCGCGGTAGACCACGCCCATGCCGCCGCGCCCGATCTCGCGATCGAGCTCGTACTGCGCGTTCAGCGCGCGCTCGGCGAGCGCGCGCAGCTCTGCGTCAGAGGAAAGCGCGATGGGATCGGGCACGACCGTCCGCTGCGGTATGGAAGATGCTTAGTGTACCACCCGACGGCCGGTCTGAAAAGGAGAACCGGCCGTCACGGCAGGACCCTACGTCATGACGGCGGGTGGAAGTTGCAAAGCCTGCCCGAAAGGCGTAACTCACCCCCAGCGGGCGGGGGCGCGGAACCTCCGGCTTGGCCGCCGGTTAGCTCATCAGGGGACGCGTCATCCGTCCGTGCTTCGACCAGGTGCATCCATGGCATTGCGTCAGACTCTTCCGGTCCTTCCGCTCCGCGGACAGGTGATCTTCCCGGGCCTCAGCGCGCCGATCGCGGCGGGGCGGCCGGGGACGCTGCGCGCGGTGGACGCGGCGATGAAGGGGGAGCGGCTGGTGTTCGCGGTCGCGCAGCGCGACAACGCGGACGAGCCGACCCCCGAGATCCTCTACTCGATGGGCGTGATCGCGCGCATCGGGCAGGTGCAGCGCGGCTTCGGCGGCATCCAGCTGCTGCTCCAGGGGGAGCAGCGCGCCACGGCGCTCCAGTACACCACCACCGACGGCTACCTGAGCGCGACGGTGATGCCGGTGGATGAGATGGCGCCCCTGAACGAGCACGATCCGGCCTTCGAGGCGCTCCACAAGGAGACGCGCGAGCGCGCCGCGGAGCTGGCGGAGAAGCGCGGCCTCACGGAAGAGGTCGTGCTGCAGGTGCTCGAGTCGGTGTCGGAGCCGGGGAAGCTCGCCGACCTCGTGGCCGGCCACCTCGACGTGCCCGTGGCCGAGCGGCAGGGGCTGCTCGAGACGCTGAGCGTGGAGGAGCGGCTGCGGCGCGTGCTCGTGCACGTGCA
>DATKOH010000088.1:0-4245 GCA_035524735.1 Gemmatimonadaceae bacterium | reverse complement strand
GAGGGGCGCGAGGAGGGGCTCGCGATTGGCGTCGTCGCGACTCGCCACTTTCCAGCATGCGCCCCTCCCAATGTTGACTCGCCTCTCGCTACGACGCCAGTCGCGAGTCGCGCCGTTCAAGCCGTGACGACGCTAGTCGCGAGTCGCGCCGTTCAAGCCGTGACGACGCTAGTCGCCAGTCGCGCCGTTCATGCCGTGATGACGCGACTCGCGACTCGCGTCGTGGACAGTGGCGAGTGGAGGCTCGGAGGGGCGCGAGGAGGGGCTCGCGATTGGCGTCGTCGCGACTCGCCACTTTCCAGCATGCGCCCCTCCGACCTTCGACTCGCCCCTCGCTACGACGCGAGTCGCCAGTCGCGCCGTTTTCAGTTCTTCACGGAATCCGCATTCCATCCCCCCCCCAACGCCCGGTACAGCTCCACGTACGCATCCGCCTGCGTGCCCATCGCCCGCGCCAGTTCGTTCTGTGCCTGGTAGTAGCGCCGGTCCGCGTCGAGCACTTCCAGGTAATTCGACAGCCCGCCGTCGTAGCGCACGCGCGCCAGCCGCGCTCCCTCCTTCAGCGCCGCCGCCTGCTGCTCCGCGAAGAAGCGCACTTCCCCGGCGCGCTGCACCCCGATCAGCGCGTCCGACGATTCGCGGAAGGCGTTCTGCGCCGCCTTCAGGTACTGCGCCACCGCCTCGTCGCGGCGCGCCAGCGCCAGCGCGTAGCTCTGCTTGATCCGCCCGCCGGTGAAGATCGGTTGCAGCAGCGTGCCCCCCGCGCTCGCGATCAGCGCGTTCGTCGACCCCAGGTCGCCCAGCGTCGCGCTCGCCACGCCGAAGAGCCCCGTGAGCGAGATCTGCGGGAAGAAGTTCGCCTTCGCCACGCCCACGTCCGCGTTCGCCGAGATCAGCTGGTCCTCGGCGGCCATCACGTCCGGCCGGCGCTCGAGCAATTGCGACGGCAGCCCCACCGGGATCGCCGGCAGCGCGAACGTCGTGTCCATCGCCGTGGGCCGCGCCACGGGGCCCGGTCCCCGGCCGAGCAGGAAGTTGATGAAGTTCTCCTGCTGCGCGATCTGGCGCTGCAGCGCGGGGATCGTCGTCTGCGTGAACGCCACGTCCCCCTGCGCCTGCGACACCTCGAGCCCCGACGCCACCCCGCCCTCGAACCGCTGCTGGAAGAGCTGCAGCGTCCCCTGCCGCGTCTTGAGCGTGCCGTACGCGATCGCGAGCTCGAGGTCCAGCTCCCGCAGGTCGAAGTACGCCTGGCTCACCTCGGCCACGAGCGACACCAGCACGCCGCGTCGCGCCTCCTCCGTGGCGAGGTACTGCGCCTGCGCGCTCGCGCTCAGGCTGCGCACGCGCCCCCAGAGGTCCAGCTCCCAGCTCAGCCCGAGGTTCGCCTGGTACGACTGTGGATACCGGTTCCCGCCCGCCGGCACTTGGTTCGCCGCCGTCGAGAGCTGGTTCGCCGACGCGGCCGCGCCGAGCCCCACCTGCGGATAGAGCGGCGACCGCGCGATGCCGTATTGCGCCTGCGCCTGCGCCACGCGCGACGTGGCGATCGTGAGGTCGAAGTTCCCCGCGAGCGCCTCGTGCACCAGCCGCTGCAGCGTCGTGTCGCGGAAGTAGTCGAACCACGCCACGTCGGCGATCGACTTCGCGGAATCCGCGATGTGGGCGGAGTCCGCGCCGCGGAAGCCCGCGGGGGTGGGCACCGTGGGGCGCTCGTACTTCGGGCCCACCATGCAGCCCGCGAGCGCGAGGGCCGCCAGCGCGGCGGCCGCCGTACGCATCATCGCCATCCTAGTGTCCTCCCGTCGCCGGCGGCGCCGCCGGCGGCGCCGTCTTCGTCCCGCGGGCGCCGATCCGCTCGACGATCACGAAGAGCACCGGCACCAGCAGCACGCCGAGGATCGTCGCCACGAGCATCCCGCTGAACACCGCCATCCCCATCACCTTGCGCGCCTCCGCGCCGGCGCCGCTCGCGATCAGCAGCGGCACCACGCCCAGGATGAACGCGAACGCGGTCATCAGGATCGGCCGGAAGCGCAGCTTCGCGGCCTCCAGCGCCGCGTCCACGAAGTCCATCCCCTCGTGCGTCTTCGCGCGCGCGAACTCCACGATCAGGATCGCGTTCTTCGCCGCGAGCCCGATCAGCATCACGAGCCCGATCTGCGCGAAGACGTTGTTCTCGTAGCTCGGGCTCGCCAGCCGCGCCAGCCAGAGCCCGAGGAAGGCGCCGAACACCGCGAAGGGCGTCCCCAGCAGCACCGAGAAGGGGAGCGACCAGCTCTCGTACTGCGCCGCGAGGATCAGGAAGACGAACACCAGCGCCATCCCGAACACCACCGCGCCCTTCCCGGCCGCCGCCTTCTCCTGGAAGGACATCGCGTTCCACGCGTAGCCCATCCCCTGCGGCAGCGTGCCCTTCGCCACGCTCTCCAGCGCGTCCAGCGCCTGCGCGGAGCTGTACCCCGGCGCGGGCACCCCCGTCACTTCCGCCGCGCGGTAGAGGTTGAAGCGGTTCGTGTACTCCGGGCCGTTCGTCTTCGCCATGTTCACCAGCGTGGAGAGCGGCACCATCGCCCCCTGCTTGTTCCGCACGTAGAAGAACTGCACCTGGTCGGTGTTCGCGCGGTACTGCGGCTCGGCCTGCACGTACACCTTGTACAGGCGGCCGAAGCGGTTGAAGTCGTTGATGTACTGCCCGCCGAGGAAGGCGCCCAGCGTCGTGTTGAGGTCGCCGAGGTCCACGCCGAGCGTCTGCACCTTGTCGCGGTTGATGTCGGCGAACACCTGCGGCACCGACGCGCGGTAGAGCGTGACCGCGCTGCCGATCTCCGGCCGCTGGCGCGCCGCCTGGATGAACGCCTGCGTCTTCTCGGCGAGGAAGGCCGGCGTCTCGCCGGCGCGGTCCTGCAGGAAGATCGAGTAGCCCGCGCCCGTGCCGAGCCCCGGGATCGCCGGCGGGCCGAAGGCGAAGACCACCGCCTCCGGGATGTCGCGCTGGAAGGTGGCGTTCGCCACCCGCACCACGCCGCGCGCGTGCTCCGCCTCGCTCTTCCGCTCCTCCCACGGCTTGAGCGTCACGAAGAGGAAGGCCGTGTTCGACGCGTACGACTGCGTCACCAGGCTGTAGCCGGTGACCGTCGTCACGCTCGCCACGCCGGGGGTGCGCAGCAGGATCTGCTCCACGCGCTTCGCCATGTCGTCCGTGCGCTCGAGCGACGCGGCGTCGGGCAGCTGCACGTTCGCGAGCACGTAGCCCTGGTCCTCCTCGGGCACGAAGCCGCCGGGGATGCGCCACCCCAGCAGCACGATCCCCACCACGAGCACGCCGATGAGCAGGAGGCTCCGCGCCACCTTGCGGGTGAGCATCCCCGTCACCCCCACGTAGCCGCCCGTGAACTTGTCGAACATCCGGTTGAACCACCGGAAGAAGGCGCCGAGCGGCCCCTTCCGGTTCGGGTCCGACTTGCGGAGGAGCATCGCCGAGAGCGCCGGCGAGAGCGTGAGCGCCCCGAGCGCCGAGAAGAGCACCGAGATCGCGATCGTGATCGCGAACTGATGGTAGAGGCGCCCCGTGATGCCGCCGATGAAGGCCACCGGCACGAACACCGCCGTGAGGATGAGCGCGATCGCGATCACCGGCCCCGACACCTCCTCCATCGCCTTGAAGGCGGCGTCCTTGGGGGTGAGCCCGTGCTCGATGTGGTGCACCACCGCCTCCACCACCACGATGGCGTCATCCACCACGATGCCGATCGCGAGCACCAGCCCGAGCAGCGAGAGCACGTTCACCGAGAACCCCAGCAGCGGGAACACCGCGAAGGTCCCGATGAGCGACACCGGCACCGTGAGCAGCGGGATGAGCGTGGCGCGCCAGTCCTGGAGGAAGATGAACACCACGAGGATCACGAGCACCATCGCCTCGAAGAGCGTGTGCACGATCTCGGTGATCCCCTCCGACACGGGCAGCGTCGTGTCGAGCGACACCTCGTACGCCACGTCGTCGGGGAAGCGGAGCTTGAGCTCGTCCATCGTCCGCTTGATCTGGCCGGCCACCTGCAGCGCGTTGGAGCCGGGGATCTGGTAGATGGCCAGCACCGCCGCCGAGTTCCCGCTCAGGCGGCCGATCGAGTTGTAGTTCTGGCTCCCGAGCTCCAGGCGCGCCACGTCCTTCAGGTGGATCTGCGACCCGTCGGGGTTGGTGCGCACGATCACGTTGCCGAACTGCTCCTCGGTGGAGAGGCGGCC
>DATKOH010000087.1:0-5507 GCA_035524735.1 Gemmatimonadaceae bacterium | reverse complement strand
ACCTAATCAGCCGTCTTCCGGCAGCTTCGACAGGATTCGCGCACCCTCGACGTCGTCGATCACCTTGAAGGTCTGCGCCTCGGCGTCGTAGTAGTACACGTCCGTATGCCGGATGTCGAACCAGAGCCCGTGGAGCGTCATCTCCCCTCGCGCCAGCCGCTCCTTCACCGACGGGTAGCCCGCCACGTGCTCCAGCTGGTGCAGCACGTTCCGCCGCGACAGCTCGTTCGGGTCCACCGCCCCCGACCCCGCCCCCTGCGCCGCGAGGCGCCTGAGCACCGGCTCGGCGTGCCGAAGCCATGACCGCAGGTTCGGGGCCGGGAAATCCTGGCGCCCCGCCGCGAGTGCCTTCATCGCCCCGCAGTCCGAGTGCCCGCACACCACGATGTGCTTCACCCCGAGCACGAGCGTCGCGTACTCCAGCGCCGACGCCTCCGACTCGTCCGCCGTCGAGCGCCCCGACTCATCGCTCGGCGGCACCAGGTTCCCCACGTTGCGCACCACGAACGCGTCGCCCGGGTCCGTGGAGCCGAAGACGTTCACCGCCACGCGGCTGTCCGAGCACGCGATCAGCAGCACGTCGGGGCGCTGTCCCAGCGCCAGCTGTGCGAAGGTCTCGGCGTAGTCCGCGCGCCGCGTCCGGCGGAACTCCATGATGCCGCGAATGAGCTTGCGCATCTCCCCTCCTAGAGCAGCGAGCCGAACAGCCGCGCCACGTTCCACCCCACCTGCCGCCAGAGCGGCTGCGCCCCCCACGTCGCGGCCTCCAGCCACTCCCCGTCCGCGAAATAGCGCTCCTGCGCCGCGCGCAGCTGCGCGCACACGTCCCGCGAGTACGCCAGCAGTACCACCTCGGCGTTCAGCGCGAACGACCGGATGTCCATGTTCGAACTCCCGATCCACGCGATGTCGTCGTCGATCGTGACGTGCTTCGCGTGCAGGAAGCGCCGCCCGTAGCGGCAGATCCGCACCCCCGCCGTGAGCAGCTCCAGATAGTATGATTTCTGCGCGTTCGACACGAGCAGCTGGTCGTCCTGCGCCGGCACCACCAGGCGCACGTCCACCCCGCGCAGCACGGCCGTGGTGAGCGCCTGCCGCAGCACGTCGTCGGGGATGAAGTAGGGCGTGGTGATCACCGCGCGCTCGCGCGCCATGCCGAGGAGCGCCACGATCAGCCGCTGGCTGTTCTGCCGCGGGTACATCGGGCTCGACGGCAGCACCTGCGCCGCCACCGCCCCCGTGCTCCGCGGGTCCGGGAAATCCGCCGCGATGTCCACCGGCCGCCCGGTCTCCTGGAACCAGTCCTGCGCGAACACCGCCTGCAGCTCCGCCACCACCGGCCCGGTCACGCGCACCATCAACTCCTCGTACGTGAGCCCGGGCTTGAAGCTCGGGTCCACGAGGTTGAGCGAGCCGGTGTAGGCCGTGCGCCCGTCGATCACGGCGATCTTGCGGTGGTTCCTGAGGTCGATCCGCGCGCTCCTCCGCCGGAGGAGTCGCACGCGCATGGTGAGCTCCGCCTCCACCCCCGCCGCACGCAGCCGCGGGATCACGCGCTCGTAGCCGAGCGAGCGCGATCCGATCTCATCCCCGAGCACGCGGCAGCGCACGCCGCGCGCGGCCGCGCGCTCCACCGCCGCGAGCACGCGCCACGCCACCGGATCGTCGGCGATGATGTAGAAGAGCAGATGCACGCTCGACGCGGCCGCGTCGATGTCCGCGGCCAGCCGGTCGATGATCCCCTCGTAGTCGCTGAGCACCTCCACCGAGTTCCCGCCCAGGATCGGCATGTCGCCCAGCTGCTCGGCGAGGCGCACCGCCGGCTCGATCGCGGGCAGCTGCGCCGGATGGAAGACCTCGGGGTGCGCGAGGAGCCGTGCGCGCACGGGCGCGCCCAGCGTGCGGAACCGCTCCGCCCGCTCCGCGCGGACGGGCGGGATGCGCGCGCGCCCGAACATCAGGTAGAGCACGCCGCCCAGGATCGGCTCGAAGAAGATCAGCGCGAGCCACGCCTTCGCCGTGTCCGCCGAGCGGCGGAAAGGGATGATGACCAGCGCGAAGAGGCGGAGCGACCACTCCACCACCACGAACGCCACCCACCACCCGCCGGAGATGTCGAACCAGTGCTTGATCACACCGCGGAGTATACGACCGCACGCATCGGCGCCGCGAGCGGCCCGGCGCCGAAGGCCGCGGCCAGCGCGCCGGCCACCGCCCGCGTCACCGCCTCCACCGGCACCGCGTTCCGCTCCCGGATCGCCGTGGCCATGGGCGTCCCCTGCACGAGCCCGGTGGCCAGGTCCTCGGCCGAGGGGCTCCGCGTGGTCATCGGCACCTCGCTGCGCGTCACGGTGCGGAAGCCCGCCTCGCGCAGCAACGGACGGATCACCCCGTCGTCGTGGAAGCCGAAGGGGATCTCGTAGAAGCGCGGCGGATCGGCCGCGAAGAGCCCGCGGATCGCGCCGTCGGCCACCAGCGTCACGGCGTTCGCGGCGAGCGCGTCCCACACGTTGAAGAGCAGCATGCCCCCCGGCGCCAGCACGCGCCGCGCCTCGCGGAAGGCCGCCAGCTTGTCGGGGACGAACATCACCCCGAACTGGCAGACGAGCGCGTCGAACGTCGCGTCCGGGAAGGGGAGACTGCACGCGTCGGCGGGGCGGAACTCCACCGCGCCCCCGGCGACGGAGTCCCCCGCGACGCGCGACGCGGCGAATCGCACCATGTCGGGGCTCAGGTCGGTCGCCGTGATGCGCGCCGCGGCGCCGAGGCGCTCGCGCAGCCGGCGCGTCACGATCCCCGTGCCGCACGCCACCTCGAGCACGCGCACCGCCGACGCCGGCACCCGCGCGGCGAGGTCCGCGGCGTAGGGATCGAAGAGCGCCGGGCCGAGGTGCCGGTCGTAGCGCTCCGGGATCCCGCCGTCGAAGGTGACGTCCCCCTTGTTCACGGGAGGTTCCCCACCGCCACGCTGTGCGACAGCAGCCACCAGACGCCGGCCGACATCAGCGCGGCCATCGGGATGGTGAGCACCCACGCCCACACGATGCGTTGCGCGATCCCCCAGCGCACCGCCGAGAGACGCTGCGTCGCCCCCACGCCCATGATGGCGCCGGTGATGGTGTGCGTGGTGCTCACGGGGATGCCGAAGCCGGTGGCGAGGAAGATGCTGAGCGCTCCCGCCGTCTCGGCGCAGAATCCGCCCACCGGGCGGAGCTTGGTGATCCGCGAGCCCATGGTGTACACGATGCGCCACCCGCCGAAGAGGGTGCCGAGGGCGATCGCGCTGTAGGCGCAGATCTCCACCCAGTAGGGGATGTGGTCCGCGTTCGTCACGTAGAGGTGCCCCATCGCCCCGCCGGCGTGCGCGAAGAGCGCCTGCGAGGAGACGAGCAGGCCGACGATGATGCCCATCGTCTTCTGCGCGTCGTTCGCGCCGTGCGAGAGGGAGAAGAAGGCCGAGCTCGCGAGCTGCGCGGCGCGGAAGAAGCGGTCCACGCGGTAGGGCGAGACGCGGTGGAAGAGCCACATCACCAGGACCATGAGCGCGAAGCCCAGCGCCATCCCGATGAGCGGCGACAGCACGATGAAGAGCAGCGTCTTCGTCCAGCCGGAGAAGATGATCGCGCGGAAGCCGGCCTTCGCCACCGCCGCGCCGCCGTAGCCCCCGATCAGCGCATGCGACGAGCTCGAGGGGAGCCCGAAGTACCAGGTGATCACGTTCCACGCGATCGCGCCCACGAGCGCGCCGAGGATCACGTTCGGGTCGACGATCGAGAGGTCGATCATCCCCTTCCCCATCGTCTTCGCCACCGCGGTGCCCACCGTGAACGCCGCGAGGAAGTTGAACGACGCCGCCCAGATCACGGCCGGCAGCGGCTTGAGCACCCGCGTGCCGACGACGGTGGCGATGGAGTTCGCCGAGTCGTGGAAGCCGTTGCTGAAGTCGAAGATGAACGCGACCAGGATGATCGCGACGATGTAGGCGACCATGCGCTAGTTGTGCTTGAGCGCGATGCTCTCCAGCACGTTCGCCACGTCCTCGCACTGGTCCAGCGCGCGCTCGAGGGTGTCGAACAGCTCCTTCCACTTGATGACCTCGATCGCGTCCGGCCGGCCGGCGAAGAGGTCGCCGATCGCCTGGTGGTAGACCTGGTCCCCCTCCTCCTCGCGCAGCTTGATGTCGCGCCCGCGCGCCACCACCACGCGCGAATCCTTCATGTGCGCCACCGCCGCCTCGATGTGGTCCACCGCGCGGATCAGCACGTCGCAGAGCGTGAGCGCCGGCTGCCGCACCTCGCGGATGTGGAACATCTCCGCGCGCCGCGCCGTCCCGTCGATCAGGTCCACCACGTCGTCCAGTTCCGACGCCAGCGTGTGGATGTCCTCCCGGTCGATCGGCGTCACGAAGGTCCGGTCGATCCGGAGGATGATCCCGTGCGTGATCTCATCGGCCTCGTGCTCCACCGCCTTGAGCGCCGCCGCGTGCTGCTCGAGGTTGGCCGGATCGGCGAAGAGCTGCTTCAGGAGGCGCGCCGCCGTGGAGAGCCGGCGGGCGAGCTGGCCGAAGAGGTCGTAGAAGGCTTCGTCGCGCGGGATGAGGCGCATGGGACCCGGGTGCCGGAGTCAGAGGGAACGGGGACCGGGCAGAAGCTACCGCGCGCGGGAGGGGGGTGCAAACGTGACGGGATCGTTTCGGACGCCACCTCCTCGGTGGCACGGGATCCCGCGCGCCGCTCACCGGTACAGGTACCCCAGCGCCCGGCGGTGCTCGGCGACCATCGACGGGTCCTCGAACAGGCGGATCAGCAGCACGCCGGCCAGGAACCCTCCCACGTGCGCCCACACCGCCACGCCGCTCGCGATGTCGGGGCGGAGCCGCATGAGGTCCGGCAGCCCCGACAGGAGCTGCAGCGCGAACCACCAGAGGAGCACCATCCACGCCGGGATCCGGAACACCTTGAAGATCACCACGAAGATGAAGAGCATCCGCACGCGCGCGCGCGGATAGAGCATCAGGTACGCGCCCATCACCCCCGAGATCGCCCCCGACGCGCCCACCATCGGCACCGCGTCCGCCGGATGCACGAGCACCTGCGTCGCCGCCGCGGCGAGGCCGCACACGAGGTAGAAGAGCAGGAAGCGCAGCCGCCCCATGCTGTCCTCCACGTTGTTGCCGAACACCCAGAGGAAGAGCGAGTTGCCGAGGATGTGCATCCAGCCGCCGTGCAGGAACATCGACGTGAGCGGCGTGAACGCGTTGATCGGATCGTTGTCCACCACGCACATCATCCCGTCGCCCAGGGGCACCGATGTGCCGAGCGGCGCCAGGTGCGTGAGCTCCCCTGGGATGAGCCCATAGTTGCACACGCTCGCCGCCAGCCGCGCGAGGTCGAGCCCCGCCCCCTGCACGAACACGAACACGCCCCACGTGATGCCGAGGATGGTCCACGTCATCACCGGGCGACGCAGCGTCGGCAGATCGTCGCCAAGCGGGATCATCTCGCAGG
>DATKOH010000086.1:0-2793 GCA_035524735.1 Gemmatimonadaceae bacterium | reverse complement strand
CGCCGGCAGGAGGCCGCGCGCGAGGAGCGCACGCGCCGGCAGGTGGAGCTGGCGCAGGCGGAGGCGCAGCTGCAGCTCGCCGCCGAGCGCGAGAAGCGGATCGCGGAGGAGGCGGCGAACGCGGGGCGGCGCATCCAGTCGCTCGCCGCGGAGCTGGGCGACCTCGAGCGCGCCGACCGCGAGCTCGCCGAGCACATGGCCGAGTGGCACGCGCAGGTGGCCGAGCGGCGCCGCGCGCTCGCCGGCCACGAGGGGGAGCTCGCCGGCGCGGAGGAGGCCGTGCGCGCCGCCGACCGCGCGCTCCAGGACGCCGAGCACGCGCTGGACGCCGCGCGCCACCGCGCCACCGCGCTCGCCGAGGAGCTGCACCAGCACGAGCTGCGCTTCACCGAGCTCTCCGGCCGCCGCACCGCCATCACCGAGCGCCTCGAGAGCGAGTGGCGCCGCCCGCTCGACGAGATGTTCGCCCAGCTCCAGCCCGTGGACCTCGACGATGAGACCCTCCGCGCCGAGGTCGCGCGCCTGCGCGCCGAGCTGGAGTCGATCGGCCCCGTGAACGCGCTGGCCGTGGAGGAGCACGACGAGGAGACGCGGCGGCTGGACTTCCTCACCACGCAGCGCGCCGACCTCGTGAGCGCGAAGAACCAGCTCCACCAGGCGATCCGCGAGATCGACGCCACCGCGCGCGCCCTCTTCCTCGAGACCTTCGCGCAGGTGCAGGCGAACTTCCGGCAGATCTTCCTCACCCTCTTCGGCGGCGGCGACTGCGACCTGCGCCTCGAGAACCCCGAGGAGCCGCTCGACTGCGACATCGAGATCCACGCCAGCCCGCGCGGCAAGCGCACGCAGCGCATCCACCTGCTCTCGAGCGGCGAGCGCGCGCTCGTCGCGCTCTCGCTGCTCTTCGGGATCTTCCTCACGAAGCCCAGCCCCTTCTGCCTGATGGACGAGGTGGACGCGCCGCTCGACGACGCGAACGTGGGACGCTTCGTGAAGATGCTCAACCAGTTCAAGCCGAAGACGCAGTTCATCGTCATCACGCACAACCCGCGCACCACCACCGAGGCGGCGGACGCGGTGTACGGCGTGACGATGCAGGAGCCCGGCGTGTCCAGCTTCGTGAGCGTGCGCATGGGCGGCACGCCGGTGGACGAGGCGGTGGAGGCGGACGCGGCCGCGCCCGTGCCCCCGCCGCGCCCCCGCCCGCCCTTCACGCCCGAGGCGGAGGCGCGCGCGTAACCGCGCGCGCGGCGCGATCCCCGTGCGGCTCACCACCATCGGCACCGGCACCGCCACCCCCTCCGCGGCGCGGGTGAACGCGGGGCACCTCGTGGAAGCGGGCGACGTGCGCTGCCTCGTCGACTGCGGCTCGGGGGTGGTGCACCGGATGGCCGCGATCGGCGCCGACTGGCTGGGCATCACCCACGTCGCGCTCACGCACTTCCACCCCGACCACACCCTCGACCTCACCACCCTCTGGTACGCCTGGCGCTACGGGACCCTGCCGGTGCGCTCGGCGCCGCTCCAGGTGATCGGCCCCCCGGGCACCGCCGCCCTCTTCGCCGCCTTCGCCGCCCTCTACGGGGAGACGCTCACCACGCCCCCTTGGCCGCAGGAGGTGGTGGAACTCCCCTTCGGCGGCGGCATGGAACTCGGCGGGGGGCTGCGGATAGAGAGTCTGAAGGTTCCCCATACGGCGGAGAGCGTGGCATATTCCATGTCGCGGGGCGCGCGGCGGATCGTCCTCACGGGCGACACCGGCGAGAGCGATTCCCTCGGCGACTGGGCGAAGGGCTGCGACGTGCTGCTGGCGGAGTGCTCGCTCCCGGACGCGATGGCGATCCCCCTGCACCTCACCCCGGCGCGCTGTGCGGCGCTCGCGGAGCGCGCGGCGCCCCGGCACCTGGCGCTCACGCACTTCTACACGGTGGTGGAGCGGGAGGACATCCGCGGCATCATCGAGCCGCGGTACGCGGGACCCGTGACGTTGACGTTCGACGGCTGGACCACCGAGATCGAGGACACGTAATGCTGGTCGTGATGAAGGCGGGCGCGAAGCCGTCGGAGGTCGACGCCGTGGTCCGCGTGATCGAGGAGATGGGCTACGAGGCGCGCCCCATGCCGGGGGCGCAGCGCACGGCCGTGGGGCTCGTGGGCAACGATGGGCGCGTGGACTCGTCGCGCATCGAGGCGCTGGCCGGCGTGGCGCAGGTCATCCACGTCACGCAGCCGTACAAGCAGGTGTCGCGCGAGTGGAAGCCGGAGAACACCATCGTCACCATCGCCCCCGGCGTGCAGGTGGGGGGGAGCGAGGTGGTGGTGATCGCGGGCCCCTGCTCCGTGGAGAGCGAGGAGCAGATCGTGACCGCGGCGCGGCAGGTGCGCGCGAGCGGCGCCTGCTGCCTGCGCGGTGGCGCCTTCAAGCCGCGCAGCTCGCCGTACTCCTTCCAGGGGCTGGGGAAGAAGGGGCTGGAGCTGCTCGCGATCGCGCGCCGCGAGACGGGGCTCGCCATCGTCACCGAGGCGATGGACGAGGAGGGGGCGGAGCTGGTGGCCGAGTACGGGGACTGCATCCAGATCGGCGCGCGCAACATGCAGAACTACTCGCTGCTCAAGTTCGTGGGGGCGCTGGGGAAGCCGGTGCTCCTGAAGCGCGGGATGGCCGCCACGATCCAGGAGCTGCTGCTGAGCGCGGAGTACGTGCTCGCCGCGGGGAACCCGAACGTGATCCTCTGCGAGCGCGGCGTGCGCACCTTCGACACGGCGGCGCGCAACATGTTCGACCTCACGGCC
>DATKOH010000085.1:0-10133 GCA_035524735.1 Gemmatimonadaceae bacterium | reverse complement strand
GCGGTGCGCTCGTCCCAGGAGAGCCCATGATCGTCAACGGTGAACCACGCACCCATCGCCCCGACCTCCGGCTCCGCGCGCTGCTCGCGGAGCTGAAGGTGGACGACCGCGCGGCCGCGGTCATGGTCGGGGAGGAGATCTACCGCCCGGGCCACATCCCCGACATCGCGCTCAAGGAGAGCGATGTCATCGAGATCGTCAGCATGATGCAGGGAGGCTGAGATGCAGGACACGCTCACCATCGCCGGTTCGCCCTTCCGTTCGCGCCTCATGCTCGGCACCGGGAAGTACCGCGACTTCGGCGTCATGCGCGATGCCTTCGAGGCGGCCGCGGTGGAGATCGTCACGGTCAGCATCCGCCGCGTGGAGCTCGGCGCGCCGGGGCACACGGGGCTCCTGGACGTGCTCGCGAAGGGGAAGTACCAGCTCCTGCCGAACACCGCGGGCTGCAAGACCGCGGAGGAGGCGGTGCGCGTGGCGAAGCTCGCGCGCGCGATGAGCGGCACGAACTGGGTGAAGCTCGAGGTGATCCCCGACGCGAAGTACCTCCTCCCGGATCCCGTGGGCACGCTCGAGGCCGCGAAGATCCTCGTCGGCGAGGGGTTCACGGTGCTCCCCTACATGCACGCCGACCCGGTGCTCGCGCGGCAGCTCGCGGCCGCCGGATGCGCCACGGTGATGCCGCTCGCGTCGCCGATCGGCTCGGGACGCGGCGTGCTCACGCGCGCGAGTCTCGAGATCATCATCGAGGAGGCGGCGGTGCCGGTGGTGGTGGACGCGGGGCTCGGCGTGCCGAGCGAGGCCGCCGCGGTGATGGAGATGGGCGCGCAGGCGGTGCTCGTGAACACCGCGATCGCCGAAGCGGAGTCGCCGGTGCAGATGGCGGGTGCCTTCCGGAAGGCGGTGGAGGCGGGGCGCGAGGCGTATCTCGCGGGGCGGATGCCCGTGCGCGCGCACGCGAGCCCGTCGAGCCCGGTGCAGGGGGTGGTGACGCTGCCGCAGCCCGAAGTGCCGGCGTGAGCGCGCGGCGCTTCGCGGCCACGAGGGCGGGCGGGCGCGGATGAACGGCGGCGGGCGGTGAGCTGGGGAGCCGCGCTCGTCCGGGCGGGGCGCGGGTGGCTCCTCGGGATCGTGCTCGCCGGCGCCGCGCGGGCGCAGGATTCGGCCGTGGTCTCGATGGGGCTGCCGCCGGTCTGGAAGCCGTACGCGGCCGGCGCAGCGGTGTTCGCGAACACGAGCAGCGGCGCCGAGCTCGGCGGACTCGCCACCGGGGGCGTCTACCGCGACCTCCTCAATCCGATGTACGGCGCGCTCGGCATCGCGGGGGAGGCGTACGCGGGCGGGCAGAACGGCGCGTTCGACGCGGGGGCGCGGCTCTTCGCCGCCGTGCCGGTGCTCTTCGTGCAGGGCGGGGTGGACTACTCCTTCACGAGCGACCGCGCGGACTTCATCCTCTCGCTGGTCTTCCCCGTGAACCGCGGCGGGTTCGGCCATCGCGGCGGCCAGGTGCGCATCGACTGGCTCCCCACGCGCGGGCAGACCTTCGAGGTGGGCGTCCAGTTCCCCCTCTTCCAGCCGTGGGTGGGGCGCACGCGGCCCTACGATCTGCACGTCGCGCAGCCGCGCCCGCCGCGCTCGTCCCCCGCGCCCGCCGCGCTCCCCACGGCCACCGCGCTCGCGGTGGACAGCGCGCTCGACGACATGCGCACCGGCGCGCGCTGGCTCGCGCGCCTCAGCTATCTCTACTGGAACGAGGAGGGCTCCTCCTACCGCAAGGGGATCGCGATCGCGCGACAGGAGATCGGCGCCTTCGCCGAGGAGATGCGGCGGCCGGACGCGCTCCACCCGCTCGGCCACACCTTCGCCGGCGAGATGGCGCTCTACCACGGCGCGCTCGCGCGCGCGTTCGCGGCGGCGTCCCCCGACAGCGCGGTGCGGCGCGCGGCGTACGCGATCATGCGCGACGAGGTGGTGTTCGCGTACGACCGGAACTTCGGCCAGTACAAGAAGCCGGAGACGCTGCTCGGCTTCGGCGCGCTGGGGCGCGCACACTTCGCCGCGTGGCTGGCCGACACCGTGCGCGCCGGCGCGGCGCGCGCTGCCGCATCGCTCCGCGTGTACGACCAGTGGCTCGCGGCGATCGAGGGGATCCGGGCGGCGATCGACGCGCAGTCCAGCGACGACCCGCGGCTGATCTGGCTCCCGCTGCAGCTGGTGATGCGCGGCGAGGACTACGACACGCAGCCGAAGATCGACGCGGCGGTGGAGGCGCTCGTGCGCCGCGACTTCGCGCGCGGCTCGGCGGCGGTCTATCTGGATGCCAAGGAGTTCCAGTTCGAGCTGGCGCGGATGATCCTCGCCACCGAGCGCTATCACGTGCTCTGGATCCACGACTACGCGGGGGTGAACGCGAAGGGGGAGCCCGACTCGATCGGCTGGGCGCAGACGATGGTGTACCTGCGCGCGCTCACCGAGCACGTGCGCGCCTACGACAGCACGGGGCGGCTGCCGGTCTACATCATCATGGCCGACGCCTACTTCACCGGCACGAACAAGGGGGCGCTCTGGCTCGACCTGCTCGAGCGGCCGCTCGCGCGCACGGTGACGCTCCCCGCCGCGTACGCGCCGATGCAGCGCGCCGTCGCTGCCGCGCTCGACAGCCTGCGCGCCGCCGTCGCCGCGTCGAAGCGGCTGCAGGCCGACGCCGCCGCGCATGGCGGCGCAGCCTGGCTCGAAGAGCGCGTGCGCGTGTACGTGAACCTCACCGGCCCCTCCGATCTCACCTTCCGCACCAGCCACCTGCTCGGCGTGATGTTCATGAGCGACAACCTCATCCGCGACCACCGGAAGATCGCCTTCCGCGACGTCTCGGAAGGGGACCCGTCGGCGGGCGAGGCGATCTACGGCGGCGTGGGGGTGGGGCAGCACTACGCGAGCGCGACGTGGGAGGACCGCGCGCTCCTCCTCGGCGGGCCCGCGCTGGCGGAGCTCAAGGGGGAGGCGCGCGAGACGCTGCGCATGAACGGCTTCGCCCCCTGGCAGATCCCCGCGGTGCTCCGCGCCGACCCCGTGCCGGCGGACTACGCCGCGCGCGTGGACAGTCTCGTGGCGGCGGGGGCGACGGGACGCGCGATGGACGCCGAGAACCGCGTGGGGTGGGCGCGCAAGGACGCGTCCATCGTGCAGATGGCGCTGTACAACCTGATGCCGGCGGGGAGCGTGATCATCGTGCCCAGCTCGATCTGGGCGTCGGCGCTCTGGGCGTCGCAGCTCGCGTCGGCCGCGCTGCGCGGGTGCCACGTGTACGTGATCGGCCCGTCGGCGAAGAACGCGTCGGCGGCGAGCAAGTACCTCCTCTCGCGGCAGTCGGAGATCTTCGCGCGCCTGATCCTCACGTCGGAGCTGCTCGCCCCCGAGATCGCGGCCGCGGGGGGCGCGCTGCACGTCGGCATCTTCGACCGCGACGTGGACCTCGCCAACGTCGCCGCGAACCTGCGGCGGGTGGCGGCGGCGTACCGCGCGCAGCCCTTCCTGCGGCGGGAGTTCCCGTATCCGGCGTCGGTGTACGGTTTCCTCGACGCGGCGGCGGACACGCTCGACGCGCGGAAGCTCGCGGGGCAGCAGCTCGTCGGCGACGTGACGAAGCGCGACCCGCTGCTCCACCGCAAGACGCAGTTCTTCGCGACGCGCGAGACGCTCGACTCGATCGCGCGCGACACCGTGATCGCCGAGGTCTTCCGGCGCTTCATCGTGGACGCCGTGACGCCGCGCACCGTGCACGAGGACCGCACGCCGCCCTGGCGCCGCCCGGAGCGCGCCCTCGTGCGCCCGCTGCTGCGCGCGTACGACGAGCTCCCCGCCGGCGTGCGCGCCCGCAGCGTGCTCTACAGCGCGGTGGGCTCCATCAACAAGGATGCCCGCGGCGTGTACCTCGACGGCGAGGTCTACGTGCTCCTCGCGGGCCCCGAGGCGCTGTGGACCTGGCCCGACTACTTCATGATGCTCGGCTGGTGCGCCTGGCCATCGACGGTGGAAGCGATGGACACCCTCGTCCCGCCGCAGAGCGACTTCACGCGGTGGATGGCGTACGCGATCAGGAGGGTGCTGTGAGGTGGGGCCGGTGCGCGGTATCCGGTTCGCGGCGCCCGGCGGGTGCCCGGAGTCCGATGCGTCGGCGCCAGCCGCGCACCGGACACCGCACACCGCCCATCGGACACCGCGGACCGGGCGCCGCGAACCGGGGGTCTCACAACCCCAGCTGATTCACCCGCGGCGGGTCCACCGAGTAGTCGTAGAATCCCTTCCCGCTCTTCCGGCCGAACATCCCGGCCATCACCATCCGCTTGAGCAGCGGCGGCGGCGCGTAGCGCTTCTCGCGGTACTCGTCGAACATGATCTCGGCGATCTTGTAGGTCGTGTCGAGGCCGACGAAGTCGAGCAGGGTGAAGGGACCCATCGGGTAGCCGGTGCCGAGCATCATCCCCTTGTCGATGTCCTCCACGCTCGCCACGCCGTGCTCCAGCGCGTTGATCGCGTCGATGAGATAGGGGACGAGCAGCAGGTTCACGACGAAGCCCGAATTGTCCTTCGCGGCGATCGGTTCCTTGCCGAGGCGCTTCGCGAAGTCGAAGGCGCGCGTGAAGGTCGCGTCGCTCGTGGTGACGGTCTTCACGACCTCCACGAGCTTCATCACCGGCACCGGGTTGAAGAAGTGCAGCCCGACCATCCGGTCGCCGCGCGTGGTGGCGGCGGCCATCGCGGCGATCGTGAGGCTCGACGTGTTCGACGCGAAGATCGTGCCCGCCGGGCAGAGGGCGTCGAGCTCCTTCCACATCGCGTTCTTCACCTCGAGGTCCTCCACCACGGCCTCGATGACGATGTCGCAGTCCTTGAGGTCGCTGACGGCGGTGGTGTAGGAGAGCTTCGCGAGCGTCGCGTCCTTCTGCGCGGCGCTGAGCTTCCCCTTCTCGACCGCGCCGGCGAGGCGCTTCTCGATCCCCGCCTTCGACTTCTGGCAGAGGGAATCGGACACCTCGCGGACGCGGGTGGTGAAGCCGCTCGCGGCGGCCACCTGCGCGATGCCGGCGCCCATGAGGCCGCCGCCCAGCACGCCGACGTTCTTGATCTCGGACATGGATCCCTGGTGTTGAGTGTTAGCGGTCCCGGAGGCCGGGCAGGCCGACCCGCGGCTCGGGACCGAAGGCGTCGAGCAACGACGGGCGCGGGCGCTCGTTGCGCTCCACGCGGTCGAGCACCTGCTCCAGCGCGAGCTGCGCGCGCAGCACGGCGCCGCGGTGCGCGCGCGACGCGGCCCATCCGGCGGCGAGGCCGGCGCCGGCCGGCAGGATCGCGAGCAGGGGGAAGACGGGCAGCACGAGCAGCACGCCCCCCGCGACGGCGCCGAGCGCGACCACCGTCGCGCCGCCGGCGATGCCGGCGCTGCGCCGCTGCAGCAGCGACGCCTCGAGCCGCACGAGCGTGCGCTGCGCATCCACCGGCACCACCGTCGCGCTCACCTCCTCGGTGCGCGTGAGGTGATAGCCGCGCCCCGACACGTCGAACGTGCGCTTGAGGTGCGCGGTGAGCCCGTGCGCGCGCTCCCAGAGCACGCGGTCGGGGAGCTGCCGCTTCACGCGCAGCCCTTCCTCCTGCTGCATGAAGGCGTCGAGCGCGCCCATCACGCGCCCGGCCTCCCCCGCGAGCGTGCGCGACGCGCGCGCCACCGCGGCGCCGAACAGCCGGTCCACGAGTCCGCGCGCCTCCGGCGCCTCCACGCGCGAGCGCTCTTCCGCCAGCGCCTGGCGGAGGCTCGACTGCGAGAGCCCCACCTCGCGCGCGATGTCGAGCAGCTGCGCATCGGTGAGCCCGGGATCCTCCACGTCCCCCTCGGCGGCCTGCAGCTCCGCGGCGCGCGCGAGCACGCGCTCGAGCGCCTGGCGGTCGAGCCGCGTCAGCTTCGCCGGGACACCGCCGCCGCTCATCGGGCTAGATCCCGCTCGTGGCGTCCTGGAGGGCCTGCTTCATCTGCGCGACGATCGCCTCGGGGAGCGGCCAGGTGCGCAGGAAGGTCGCCTGCTCCTCCCCCGGCGCGAAGGGCACCCCCGCCGCGCGCAGGTAGAACGTCTCGTACGCCGTGGCCTGCGCCGGCAGCACGCGCTCGATGATCAGCGCCCCGCCGCGCACCGTCGCCGCGGTGAGGTACGTGTCGGCCAGCCCCGACTTCTTCTCGTTCGGCGTCGTGTTGTCCGACACCGCGCGCCCCGCGACGCCCCCCACCGCCTCGTGCGCGATCACGAACACCGCCTCCTCCGCGTGCGCCACCGAGTCGGGGAAGATCACGGCGATCACGTTCTGCCGCTTCCCCTCGAGCAGCGTGCGCCCCTCCGCGCCGAGCGGGAGGGAGAGGTAGATGTCGCCGTACTGGAGGTCCGCGCCCTCCTGGAAGCGGCGGAAGCGCTTGAGCGCGACCTTCGACCACGCCGAATCCGCCGCCGCGAGCACCGGGCGCCGCGCGAGTTCCACGCGGTCCCAGAAGGCCTGGTAGAACTTCCGGCTCTCGTCGTTGAGCGCGTCGGCGTAGAGCTTGAGCCACTTCCGGTCGGCGATCCCCGGGAAGAGCTGGTACCACGCCTTCACGATCGCCGCCTGGTCCGACGCCTTCACCTTCCGCGGGTCGCCGCCGCTCGCCAGGAACACCTGGATGTCGGCGTACATCGCGTCCCAGTTGTGGTAGGTGAGCACGGCGAACTGCGCGTTGGCGATGTACGGGTGCGCCGCCGCGTAGCGCGCGAGCGAATCGTGCGCGTCGTCGAGGAGCGTGGTGATCTGGCGCTTGTTCTTCTCCACCACCATCTCGTCGCGGTAGCCGCGGCGGAAGAGGGGGACCCGGCTCGTGTCGTCCGTGAGGAGCGCGAAGCCGTGCAGCCAGAGGTCCACGACGTAGCGCGTCTTCACCGGCCAGGGATTGTCCGGGTCGCCGTAGCCGGGCGACGCCGACTGGCGCGGCTGCCCCGGTCCCTCGCCGCGCTGCTGCGGGGCGGGGGCCGGCTGCCGGGTCTCCGGCTGGCTCCCCGCGCAGGCCGCGGCGAGCGCCGCGAGCCCGAGCGGGAGGAGACGCCGCGCGAGCGTCACCCGAGCGACTCGAGGATGAGCGCGATCCCCTGGCCGCCGCCGATGCACG
Organism: Gemmatimonadaceae bacterium; assembly: GCA_035524735.1. GTDB lineage: Bacteria > Gemmatimonadota > Gemmatimonadetes > Gemmatimonadales > Gemmatimonadaceae > DATKOH01. The sequence continues at coordinate 2,953 of DATKOH010000085.1, read as the reverse complement.
CGGAGCCGAGTCCGTACTTCTTGCCGGTCTTCCGGAGCGCGTGGATGAGATGCGCGGTGATGCGCGCGCCGCTGGCGGCGAGCGGGTGCGTGAGCGCGATCGCGCCGCCGTGCACGTTGAACTTCTCGCGCGCGATGCCGAGTTCGATCTCGCAGGCGCACACCTGCGGCGCGAAGGCCTCGTTGATCTCGATCAGGTCCATCTGGTCGAGCGTCATGCCGGCCTTCTTGAGCGCGATGCGCGACGCCGGGGCGGGGCCGATCCCCATGATCGTCGGGTCGACGCCGGCCACCCCCCACGACACGAGCCGCGCGAGCGGCTTGAGCCCCTTCCGCTTCGCCCACGCCGCGCTCGCGATCACCATCGCGCCGCCGCCATCGCCGATGCCGCTCGCGTTCCCCGCGGTCACCACGCCGTCGGCCTTGAACACCGGCTTGAGCTTCGCCAGCCCCTCGGCGGTGGTGTCGGGGCGCATGTGCTCGTCGCGGCGGAACTCCACCATCTGCCGCGTCTTCGGGTCCTTCACCGGCACGCCGATGACCTCATCCTCGAAGAAGCCCGCGTCCCACGCCTCCTTCGCCTTCTGCTGCGAGCGGAGCGCGTACTCATCCACCGTCTGGCGGGAGATCTTGTACTGCGCCGCGAGCTTCTCGGCCGTCTCCGCCATCGCGAGGCCGGCCACCGGGTCGCGCAGCCCCTCCCAGAGCGAGTCCTCGAGGACGGGGGACTTGCCGAGCGGCGTCCCCCAGCGGAGGCCGCGCGCGACGTGCGGCGCCTGCGACATGCTCTCGCCGCCGCCCACGAGACAGACGTCGCTCTCGCCGTGCATGATCTCCAGGGCGCCGGAGACGACGGCCTGGAATCCCGAGCCGCAGAGGCGGTTCACGGTGAGCGCGGGCACTTCCACGGGGCAGCCGGCCTTCAGCGCGACGTGGCGCGCGAAGTAGATCGTGTCGGACGTCGTCTGCATGACGTTGCCGAACACGGAGTGGCCGATGTCCTTGGGATCGACCTTGGCGCGCGCCATCGCTTCCTTCGCGGCGAAGACGGCGAGGTCGATGGCGGAGAAGTCCTTCAGGGTCCCGCCGAACGTGCCGAAAGGCGTCCGGACGGCGGAGAGGAAGACGATGTCGGTGGACATGCGGATCCCGGATGGCAGGGATGGGAAAGATGCCGGGAGGGGGGGGGATATGGTAGTCTCGGCGCTCGGCGCTCGGGGCTCGGGGCTCGGCGCGCGGGGCTCGGGGCTCGGCGCTCGGCGCTCGGCCCTCGGCGCTCGGCGGCGCCGCGGCCTGGGGGCGGCTCCGTTCCATCGTGGTCATGCCTTATCGATAGTCGAACATCGACCGTCGGCTCCTGCCGTTCACCGACCGTCGGCTCCTGCCGTTCACCGTGGCGTCGGTCTTCCTCCCGGCATCCATTCCACCGGCGCGCCATCGGCGAGCAGGCGCACCGCGTCGATGGCGGCGGCGATCACCTTCGTCATGTGCGGGATGTCGGCGTGCGCCAGGTCGTCCGAGGGCTGGTGGTAGTCGGCGTGCAGCCCGTACGACGAGAGCGTCTGCGCGGGGATGCCGATCATCGCGAAGGCGATGTTGTCGCTGCGCATGAAGAACTGCTCGCTCGGGTGCGGGTCGGCGACGATCGGCAGCCCCGCGGCCTTGAACATCGGGCCCATCGTCGTGCGCTCCCAGCCGGTGAGCCAGGCGTGGCCGGCGCCGATGAGCGTGTCCGGGCGTCCGATCATCTCGGTCTCGAGGTTCGCCTTCACGCTGTCGATCGGCACGGGGAAGTGGCCGATCAGCCAGTTCGTGCCGAAGAGGCCGAGCTCCTCGCCGGTGGTGGTGACGAAGAGCACGCTGCGCCTGGGGCGCGGGCCCGCGGCGAGCGCGCGGGCGACGGCCAGCACCGTCGTGACGCCGGACGCGTCGTCGTCGGCGCCGTTGTAGATCGAGTCGCCATTCACGGCGGGGCCGATCCCCAGGTGATCGAAGTGCGCGTCGACGAGGATCACCTCCCCGCGCAGGGCGGGATCGGCGCCGCGCAGGAAGCCGACGACGTTCACGTCGGTGACGGTGCGCTGGCCGACGGTGTCGGCCGCGGTCCGCGCCGGGGCGAGGCGGCCGTTCGCGCGCACGATGATCGGCACGCGCTGGAAGTAGCCGCTGTCGCCGAGCGGCTCGAGGCCGACCGCCTTCATCTGCGCGGCGATGTAGCGCGATGCCTTGGCCGCGCCCGGCGTCGCGGTGCGGCGCCCCTGCATCGAGTCATCGGCGAGCACGGAGAGCGTGGTGCGCACCCAGGCCTCGCTCACGGCGGGAACGGGCACGGGAGCGGGCGCGGCCGGTGCGGCGGAAGGGCTCGCGCAGGCGGCGGCGAAGAGCGGCAATAGCGGTAGGTATCTGGTCATGTGGTGGGCGATGGGGAAGGGCCGACGATCGATGATCGACGCTCGACATGGCATGACAACGATGGAACGGTGCACGGGGAAGGTCATCAGTGGTCATGCCTCATCGAGAGTCGTCCGTCGGGCGTCGGCGGTTCACCCGCCGCCCACTCGCTTCGCCAGCCAGTCTCCCACTGCTCTCGTCCCGAGCGTTCCTCCCACATCCGCCGTCCCGATCCCCTCGTGCACCGCCGCGCGCACCGCATCCTCTACCACCTTCGCGGCCTCGGCGGCGCCGAGGGTGTCGAGCATCATCGCCAGCGTGAGGACCGCCGCCATCGGGTTCGCCACATCCTTTCCCGCCATCGGCGGCGCGCTGCCGTGCACGGGCTCGAACATCGCGACGCGCCCCGGATGCCGGTTCGCGCTCGGCGCGATGCCGAGCCCGCCGGCGAGCATGGAGGCAAGATCCGAGAGGATGTCGCCGAACAGGTTGCCGGTGACGATCACCTCGAACTGCTCCGGCGCGCGGATGAGGTCCATCGCCATCGCGTCCACGTACATCAT
>DATKOH010000084.1:0-8590 GCA_035524735.1 Gemmatimonadaceae bacterium | reverse complement strand
TGCGCGCCGGCAGCCGCGCGAGGATCACCGCCACGAGCAGGCAGCTCACCGGCTTGTCGATCACGTCCGTGGCGACGCTCGCCACCTTCGCCGCGTCCTCCATCGACAGCCCGAACCCGGCGCGCAGCGCCGCGGTCACGAGCCCCGTGCCCGTGGGCGACAGCCCGCCGTAGAGGCCGATCACGATCGGCACGCTCGCGAGCGCCGCCGCCACGCCGATCACCACGCCCGCGAGGAGCGCGCTCCACGCCGCGCGGAAGGCGCCCAGCCGCCCCGCCACGCCGGCGAGCACGCCGATCACGACGGTCACGGGGATGAAGGCGAAGAGCACCGGGTTCGAGAGCAGCCCGAGCACGGTGTTCGAGAGCACGCCCGTCACGGCGCCGGCGAGCGGGCCGGCGAGCGCGGCGGTGAGGATCGTGCCCACCGAGTCGAGGTACAGCGGCAGCTTGAGCGCCTGCACCACGCCGCCGAGGGCGAGGTTCAGCGCGACCGCGCGCGGGATCAGCGCGAGCGCGAGCGTGGGGATCGGGAAGTCCCGACTGGCAGGGGGTGTCACCTGCGCATAACATACCATTCCCGAGCAGCGCCCCACCACGCCAACCCGACCGGTCATGTCCCGAGTCCTTCGCGCGCGCGCCCTCCGCGCCGCCGCCTTCGCCGCCGCCGCGCTCGCCGCGGCCGCCTGCCAGACCTCGAAGCTCGCCCCCGCGCCGCGCTCCGCGATGGAGGACACCGCGCAGATCCGCCGCGACATCACGTACCTCGCGAGCGACGCGCTCGAGGGGCGCGCGCCGGGCACCCCGGGCAACGACACCGCCGCCGCCTACATCGCGCGCCTCTACGCCGCGCTCAAGCTGGACTACGTCAAGACGCCGGAGAGCGTGCGCGCGGCGTGCCCGGCCGAGTTCACCGAGGGATTCGCCTGCGCGCCGCGCTACATGCAGCGCTTCTTCGCGAAGAGCGTCGCCGCCGCGCACGCCGGGCTCCCGAGCTCCCTCGCCACGCAGAACGTCGTCGCGATCATCCCCGGCGCCGACAAGCGCCTCAAGGACCAGTACGTGGTGGTCGGCGCCCACTACGACCACCTCGGCCGCTCCACCTTCAACGCGCAGGACCCCGAGGCGGGCAACGCGATCCGCCACGGCGCCGACGACAACGCCTCCGGCAGCGCCGCCGTGATGGAGCTCGCGCGCATCTTCGCCGGCCGCCCGGTGGGGCGCACGATCGTCCTCGTGAACTTCTCCGGCGAGGAGCTCGGCGTGCTCGGCTCCGAGTACTTCGTGCAGCACGCGCCGGTGCCGGTGGACAGCATGATGGTGATGGTCAACCTCGACATGGTCGGCCGCCTGCGCGACGACAAGCTGATCGTGCAGGGATCGGGCACCGCCACCGAGCTCAAGCCGATCCTCGACAGCCTGAACGCCTCGGTGGGGCACTTCACGATGAGCCTCATCCCCGACGGCTACGGGCCGTCGGACCACGCGAGCTTCTACGCCGCCGGCGTCCCCGTGGTCTTCTACTTCACCGACGTGCACGAGGACTACCACCGGGCCACGGACGTCGCGGAGAAGATCAACATCCCCGGCGAGGCGCGCGTGATCGACTTCGCCGCCGCGGTGGTGCGCGAGCTCGGCGACCGGCCGTCGCGCCTCACCTTCGTGAAGCAGCCGCCGCCGAAGAAGATGGGCCCGGGCGGCGGCGGCGCCTGGTTCGGCTCCGTGCCCGACATGGGCGCGGTGGACGTGACCGGCGTGCGCCTCTCCGGCGTCTCCCCCGGCTCCCCCGCCGAGAAGGCGGGGGTGCAGAAGGGGGACATCATCGTCGAGTTCGGCGGCGATCCGGTGAAGGACATCTACGACTACACGAACGCGCTGCAGAAGCACAAGCCGGGCGACACGGTGCAGGTGGTGGTCATGCGCGACGGACAGCGCGTGACGCTCACCGCCGTGCTCGGCCGCCGCGGCAGCTGACCCCCACGCCGGAGCCCCCGATGCTCACTCGTCCCATCCGCGCGGCCGCGGTCGCGCTCCTCGCCGCGGCGGCGATCGCCGCCGCGCCGCTGGCGGCGCAGCAGCCCGCCGCGCCCGCCAGGGCGGCCGCCCCCGTCACCGTCCTCAAGGCCGCGCGCCTCATCGATGGCACCGGCGCCGCGCCCGTCGCGAACGCGGTGGTGGTCGTGGTGGGCGACAGCATCGCCGCCGTCGGCACCGCCGCCACCGTGAAGGTCCCCGATGGCGCGAAGGTCATCGACCTCGGCGACGCGACGCTCCTCCCCGGATTCATCGACGCGCACGTGCACCTCACCGGCCGCCAGCTCGGCGATCCCCGCGGCGACAACTCGGCCGTGCGCGACTACGCCGCGTTCGGCGCGATCCTCGGCGTGGAGCACGCCCGCGTCACCCTGCTCGCCGGCTTCACGAGCGTGCGCAACGTCGGCGCGGGCCACTTCGACGAGATGGCGCTCCGCGACGCGATCACGCAGGGCTTCATCCCGGGCCCGCGGATCGAGGCATCCGGGCATCCGCTGGGCATCATCGGCGGCCACTGCGACGTGGACGGCTACACGCCCGGGCTCGAGGACCTCGACTGGAAGCAGGGGGTGGTCACCGGCCCCGAGGAGGGCGTGGCCGCCGTGCGCTACATGGTCAAGTACGGCGCCGACGTGATCAAGATCTGCGCCACGGGGGGCGTCCTCTCCGAGGGGGACGCCGTCGGCGCGACGCAGCTCACCTACGACGAGATGAAGGCGATCGTGGACGAGGCGCGGAAGCTCGACCGCAAGGTGGCCGCGCACGCGCACGGCACCGAGGGGATCAAGCTCGCCACGCGCGCCGGCGTCGCGAGCATCGAGCACGGCTCCTTCCTCGACGTGGAGGGCGCCAAGCTCATGGCGGCCAACGGCACGGTGCTCGTGCCCACGCTCATGGCGGGCGAGGCGGCGGCGCGCGCGGCCGACGCCGGCGTGCTCAAGGGACTGCGCGCGCAGAAGGCCTACGCGGCCGCCGCCGGCCTCAAGAACGCGGTGCGGATCGCGCACGACAACCACGTCACCATCGCGCTCGGCACCGACGCCGGCGTGGACCCGCACGGGAAGAACGCGCACGAGTTCACGCTCATGGTGCAGTGGGGGGGCCTCACGCCCATGGAGGCGATCGTCGCCGGGACGATGAACGGCGCGAAGCTGCTCGGCTGGGACAAGCACGTCGGCTCCCTCGCGGCGGGGAAGTGGGCGGACATCGTCGCCGTCCCCGGCGACCCGCTCGCGGACATCACCGCCGTGGAGCGCGTGTCGTTCGTGATGAAGGGGGGCGTGGTCTACAAGGCGCCCGGCGCGCCGTAGCGCCCGCGCGGGGGACCGCATGCCGCTGTACGCCTGGAGCTCCGCGGCCTACGCGGTCCCCCTCCCCCCCGGCCACCGCTTCCCCATCGCCAAGTACGCGCGGCTGCGCGAGCGCATCCTCGCCGAGGGGGTGCTGCCGCGCGAGCGCGTGCTCGACCCGCCGCGCGCCGCGCGCGACGAGCTCTGCCTCGTGCACGACGCCGCGTACGTGGACGCGTTCGCCGCCGGCGCGCTCGACGCCGCCGCCATCCGCCGGATCGGCTTCCCGTGGAGCCCGGCGCTGGTGGAGCGCGCGCACCGCGCGGTGGGGGGCACCATCGCCGCCGCGCGCGCCGCGCTCGAGCACGGCGTCGCGATGAACCTCGCCGGCGGCACGCACCACGCCTTCCCCGGCCACGGGGAGGGGTTCTGCGTCTTCAACGACGTCGCCGTGGCGCTGCGCGTGCTCGCGCGCGAGGGGCGGATCGCGCGCGCCGCCATCATCGACCTCGACGTGCACCAGGGGAACGGCACGCACGCGATCTTCGCCGGCGACGACGCCGTGTTCACCTTCAGCATGCACGGCGCGCGCAACTACCCGTTCACGCGCGTCCCCGGCTCCCTCGACATCGAACTCGCCGACGGCACCGGCGACGACGAGTACCTCGCGCGACTCGCCGACGCGCTCCCGCGCGTGCTCGCCGCCGCGCGCGCCGACCTCGTCGTCTATCTCGCCGGCGCCGACCCGCTCGCGGGCGACGCCCTCGGCCGCCTCGCCCTCAGCGACGAGGGACTCGCGCGCCGCGACGCGATGGTGCTCGAGGCCTGCGCCGAGGTGGGGCTCCCGGCCGCGATCACCATCGCCGGCGGCTACGCCCGTGACATCGAGCGCACCGTAGCGGTCCACCTGCAGACCACTCGCCTCGCCGCGCAGTTCGCCGGCCGCCGGACGCCGAGCGCCGGGACCCGCCCTTCGCCGTAGCACCGATGCCCCACGAGATCCCCCCGCCGCGCGCCTCCGGCTTTACCACCACCACGCCGACGCCCCTCTACTGGGCCGCGTACGGGCGCGCGGGCGCACCGCGGCTCCTCGTGCTGCATGGCGGCCCCGGCGCGCACCATGACTACATGCTGCCGCAGATGCTCGAGCTCGCCCACGACTTCGAGCTCGTCTTCTACGACCAGCGCGGCGGCGGCCGCAGCAAGGACGACGGGCGCGCGCCCATCACCTGGCGCACGCAGGTGTCCGACCTCGCGCTCGTGGCGCGCGAGATCGCGCCCGGCCCGCTCACCCTGCTCGGCTACTCGTGGGGCGGGCTCCTCGCGATGCTCTACGCCATCGACGTCTTCGGCGGCGGCGACCCGCCGCTCGGCGAGGGTGCGCCACGCCCGCGGCGAATGGCGCTCATCGCGCCGGCGCCCATCACGCGCGACTACCGCGACGACTTCGAGCTCGAGCTCAACGAGCGCCAGGCGGGCGCCGCGATCGACCGGATGCGCGGCGAGGTCGTGGCCGCGGGGCTCCGCGAGCGCGACCACGCGGCCTACCGGCAGCGCCTCTTCGAGATCTCCGTCGCCGGCTACTTCGCCGTCCCCGAGCACGCGCGCGACCTCACCCCCTTCCGCGTCACCGGCCGCGTGCAGCAGTCGGTGTGGGAGAGCCTCGGCGACTTCGACCTGCGCCCCGAACTCGGCCGCATCGCCTGCCCGGTGCTGATCGTGCACGGCAACGAGGACCCCATCCCCCTGCCCTCGAGCCGGGAGGCGGCGCACGCCATGCCGAACGCCCGCCTGGAGGTTCTCGACGGGAGCGGCCACGTGCCTTACGTTGAAGCCGGGGAAGCGCTCTTCGGCGCCCTGCGGCGCTTCCTCGCCGAGACCGCGCACGACACCTCCCGCTGAGCCCGCATGCGTCCATCGGAAGAATCGGTCCAGCCGCACATCGCCACGGTCACCGTGGGCGGGCAGCGCTTCGCCGCGTCGGTGCTCATCTCCTACGACGGCATCGAGTACGTGGGGCGGCTGTGGTTCGCCGAGGAGGAGTGGGAGGATGCGGGGATCCCCGACCGGGGCGTGCTCTCCGGACGGAGCCGCGAGGAGGTCGTCGCGCAGGCACGGCGGCTCACCGGCGAGGACCTCGTCGCGCGCTACAAGCGCGCCGCCGCCAACAAGCGCCGCTTCCTGGCACTGCGCTCCGTCACGGACGAGTTCCTGCGCAAGGTGCGCTACCTGAACCAGGTCGCGATCTCGATGCGCGCCGGGCTGATCGACCTCGACGGCGCGGCGCAGGAGATCGACGTCACCGAGCACCAGCTGCACGAGCTCATCCGGCGGCTGCGCGACGTGGCCGGGCTGGAGGACGGCCGCCGCTGACGGCGCGCGTCACCCCCTTCGAGCTGCTGCTCGGACCGCTCGCCGCGCACGCCTTCCCCGCCCTCGCCGGCGAGATCGCCGCGCGCGGCGCCGATCCCGCCGACCGGGACGCCTTCCTCCTGCTCGGCCACGCGGGCGCGGCGCTCCGCGAGATGCTCCCCGACGACGCCGACGCCGCCGCGCTCGAGCAGTGCGCCGGGCTGCTCTGGCAGGGGTGGCGCTTCCACGAGACCGGCGCGCGGCTGTACGTGCTGTCGGAGGAGGCCGCGGCGCGCGTCACGCGTCCGGCGTACGACATGGGGGACTGGCGCTTCGCGGCGCCGCCGGCGTGCTACGTGCAGCTGCCCTACCAGCGCCTGTGGGCGCGCGTGTCCGCGGAGGAGCCCTACGAGCCGGTGGATGGCTGGTTCATGGCCGCGCGCGCGCTCGGCCCGCGCGCGCACGAGCTGGCGCTCCTCGCGGTGCTCGGCCTCCGGCAAGACCGGCCCGGCGTCTCGCTCCTCCCGCACCGCGCGACGGTGGCGGAGGGGGAGGAAGGGGCGCGCGCCGGGCATCCGTGGCGCGAGGGGGCCGAGCCCTTCGCGAACGCGATCCCCGGGGGGGAGCGGATGGGATATCGCACGCTGGCCACCGCGAGCGAGCTCGAGGCGCTGGCGCTGCGCACGCTGCGGGAGATCGAGCGCGATCCGCGGGCGCTGCGCCGCGCGGAGGGGGGCGGCGGCGCCAACGCGTCGGCGTTCGCCCACGTACTCGTGCCATAGGGTCCCGTTGCCGCCCCCACTTCCGGTCGTCGATGGTGTATCCTTGAACGTGTTCGCCGGCCCCGGAGGGTCGTATGCGCTCTATCTGGATGTTCTCGATGGTGGTCGTCGCGGCCGGCCTCGCCGGCTGCCAGGCGGAGGTCCCGGCCGGGCTGCCGGGCTGCACGCCCTCGTGCACGAGCGGCGGCGGTCCCACGGGCGGCGGTGGCGGCGGCACGACGGTGCAGGTGCGCGACAACTACTACAGCCCGAGCACCGTCACGGTGCAGCTCGGCGACACGGTGACGTGGAACTGGGTGGGGAGCGGGCAGCACAGCGTGACGTTCCCGCCGGGCGGATGGCTGCCGGACCTTGGCGTGCACGTGACCGGCACCATCTCCCTCATCATGGGGCAGAGCGGGACGTACTCGTACTACTGCACCATCCAGGGCTCGAGCAAGATGTCCGGGACGGTCACCGTCCAATAGACGGCGCGCGGGCGGCCCGGTGACGAAGGCGAGGAAGCGGGCGCCCGCGAAGCGGAAGCCGGCGCCGCGGCGGAAGCCGGCGGCGAAGCGGGACCTCGATCAGCTGGCGGGTGAGTACTGGCGCCGCCTCCACGCGGCGTACCCCGACGCACGCTGCGCGCTCGACCATCACGATGCCTTCGAGCTGCTCGTCGCCACGATCCTGAGCGCGCAGTGCACGGACGTGCGCGTGAACCAGGTGACGCCGGCGCTCTTCCAGCGGTATCCCGACGCGGCGGCGCTCGCCGCCGCCGACCGCGGCGACCTCGAGTCGATGATCAGGAGCACGGGCTTCTTCCGCAACAAGGCGAAGAGCCTCGAGGGAATGGCGCGCGCGGTGACGGAGCGGCACGGCGGCCGCGTGCCGCGCACGATGGAGGAGCTGACCGCGCTCCCCGGGGTGGGGCGGAAGACGGCGAACGTGGTGCTGGGCAACGTGTGGGGGGTGAACGAGGGGATCGTGGTGGACACGCACGTCGCGCGTCTGGCGAAGCGGATGGGGCTCACGAAGGAGACCGATCCCGTGAAGATCGAGCGCGCGCTGATGCCGCTCTTCCCGCGCGAGCGGTGGACGCTCCTGTCGCATCTGCTGATCGAGCACGGCCGCAAGGTGTGCGACGCGCGGAGGCCGAAGTGCGGCGCGTGCGTGCTGGCCGAGCTCTGCCCGTCGTCGGAGGTCTGAGCGGCGGCAGCGGCGGTGGTGGCGGGGGCACGCGGTCACTATTATCCACTCTCGTCCGCTCGCACCCTCCGACCCCCTTTCCATTCCCGACACGTGAAGACCGCCACCTTCGAGACCGACCGCGGCCAGATCGTCGCGGAGCTGTACGAGAAGGACGCCCCGGGCACCGTGGCGAACTTCGAGAAGCTGGCGAACAGCGGCTTCTATGATGGGGTGAAGTTCCACCGGGTGATCGCGGACTTCGTGGTGCAGGGGGGCGACCCGCTGTCGCGCGACCTGCCGCCGGGCGACCGGCGCATCGGCACGGGCGGCCCCGGCTGGCACATCAAGTGCGAGACGGCGGGGAACCCGCGCACGCACGAGGTGGGGGCGCTGTCGATGGCGCACGCGGGGAAGGACACCGGGGGGAGCCAGTTCTTCATCGTGCTGAGCGAGGCGAACACGCGCCACCTGAACGGCGTGCACACGGTGTTCGGGAAGGTGACGAAGGGGCTGGACGCGGTGATGCAGATCAAGCCCAACGACACGATGCAGTCGGTGCGCGTCGCGTAGCGCGCATCCCAACGCGGAGGAGAGGATCCATGGCGGCACCGTTGCCGGAGGACAAGAAGGCGGGCTTCACGGGGCTGGTGGTGGGCGTGCTCGCGCTGGCGCTGGTGCTGGGCACGATCGTGATGCTGACGAGCGCGCGCTACAAGTGACCGGCGCGCGCGCGTAGGGCGCGCGCAGGGCGCGCGGCTCCCCCGCGCCGCATCCCCCCCAGCCCGTCCTCCGTCCCCCCGGCTCTTGCTAACTGACCCGTCGGTTAGTTAGACTGCGCGGCCATGCCCCGCTCCGCCCCCCCCGCCGCCCCCACGGCCGCTGCCGCCCCCCGCTGGCGCCGACGCCCCGAGGAACGCCCCACCGAGATCCTCGACGCCGCCCTCATCGAGTTCGGCGAGCGCGG
>DATKOH010000083.1:0-9298 GCA_035524735.1 Gemmatimonadaceae bacterium | reverse complement strand
CCGACGAGCGCGACGCCGACGGTGGAGCGGGAGCGCGGGCTGACGCCCGTGACGGGGGAGCCGGCGATCAAGCCGGAGCTGGTGCGCCGGCGGCGCGAGGAGCGCTGAGGCTCGGCGACGCGCGGCGGCATCTGGCGCGCCGCGCGGCGGCGCAGTAAATGGAGGGATGACCTCCCCCCAGGGTGTCGCGCCCGCCGCCCTCGAGCGCGTGATGGGCGTGCGCGCGCTCGCCGCGAGCGCGGTGAACATGACGGTGGGCTCCGGGATCTTCGTGCTGCCGGCGACGGTGGCCGCGGCGATCGGCACCGGCGCGCCCATGGCGTACCTCGTCTGCGCCCTCGCGATGGCGCTCGTCGTGCTCTGTTTCGCGGAGGCGGGGAGCCGCGTGTCGCGCAGCGGCGGCGGCTACGCGTACGCCACCGCCGCGTTCGGCCCCTACGTGGGGATGCTCGCGGGGACGCTGCTCTACACCGGCGCCGGCGTGCTGGCGAGCGCGAGCGTGATGAACGTGTTCGTCGGGACGCTGGCGGTGATCGCCCCGGCGTTCGGCGCGGGGGTGCCGCGCGTGGCGGTGATGGCGCTGGTGTACGGCGGCCTGGCGTGGGTGAACGTGCGCGGCGCGCGGCCGGGGGTGCGCACGATGGAGGTCTTCTCCTTCACGAAGCTCGTGCCGCTGGCGGCGCTGGCGGCGCTCGGGCTCTTCGCGCTCCGGTCGACGCACGTGCCGCTGCCCACGCTGCCGCCGATGGGCGCGCTGGGGCGCGCGAGCGTGACGCTGATCTTCGCCTTCCTCGGCTTCGAGAACTCGCTCAACCCGAGCGGCGAGGTGAAGGACCCGCACCGGACCGTGCCCCGCGGCGTGCTGCTCGCGCTGGTGGTGGTGACGGTGCTCTACCTCACGCTGCAGTTCGTGGCGCAGGCCGTGCTCGGCGCGCGGCTGGCGACGGAGACGGCGGCGCCGCTCGCGGCGGCCGCGGAGACGCTGGTGGGCCCGGTGGGCGCGACGGTGATCCTGGTCGGCGCGCTGATCTCGACCTTCGGGTACCTCACCGGCGACGTGCTCACCTCGCCGCGCGCGCTGCTCGCGATGGCGGAGGACGGCCGCCTGCCATCGGTGCTCGCGCGCGTGCATCCGCGCTACCGCACGCCGTGGGTGGCGATCCTGACCCACGCCGTGCTCGCGCTCACGCTGGCGGCCACGGGGAGCTTCGCCACGCTCATCGTGATCGCGAACGTGGCCGTGCTCCTGCTGTACGGCACGGTGTCGCTCGGCGTCTTCCGGCTGCGCGCGCGCGGCGTGCGCACGGAGGGGGCGCCGTTCGTGGTGCCCGGCGGCCCGCTGGTGCCGGCGGGCGCGGCGGTCGTGATCGCGGGGCTGCTGTCCACGGTGAGCGAGCGCGAATGGCTGTGGACCGGGGGGACGCTCATCGTGGCGAGCGCGCTCTACGCCGCGTCGCGCGCGCTGGCGCGCCCGGCCGCGACGGCCGGATGATCGACGCGCTGCTCGCCTTCCGCCCGGAGTTCCCGATCCTCGGGCGGACCAACTACCTGGTGTCGAACTCGCTCGGCGCGATGCCGCGCGCGGCGGCGGACGCGCTGGCCGCGTACGCGCGCGCCTGGAGCGAGCGCGGCGTGCGCGCGTGGGCGGACGGCTGGTGGGAGATGCCGGTGACGGTGGGGGATGAGGTGGCGCCGCTGATCGGTGCGGCGCCGGGCACGGTGGCGATGGTGCCGAACGTCACGCTCGCGCACGCGGCGGTGCTGAGCGCGCTCGACTTCACGCCGCCGCGCGACACGATCGTGATGACGGCGCTCGACTTCCCGAGCGTGCGTTACTTGGTGGAGCGCCTCGCGCCGCGGCTGGGCGCGCGGGTGGTGACGGTGCCGAGCGACGACGGCATCGGGATCGACGAAGGGCGGCTCTTCGCGGCGATCGACGAGCGCACGCGGCTGGTGGCGGTGTCGCACGTGCTCTTCCGCTCGGCGTACATCATGGATGCGGCGGCGGTCGTGCGGCGCGCGCACGACGCGGGCGCGCTGGCGATGCTCGACGCGTACCACGCGGTGGGAGTGATCCCCGTGGACGTCCGCGCGAGCGGCGTCGACTTCTACGCGGGGGGCGTGCTGAAGTGGCTGTGCGGCGGGCCGGGGGGCGCGTTCCTCTACGCGGCGCCCGCGCGGCGGGAGCAGCTCGCGCCCGCGCTGACCGGATGGCAGGCGCACGCGCGCCCCTTCGCCTTCGAGGGCGCGATGGACTACGCGGGCGGCGCGTGGCGGTGGCTCACCGGCACGCCGCCGATCGCGGCGCTCTACGCCGCGGCGGAAGGGCCCAAGGTGGTGCGCCGCGCCGGCGTGGAGCACGTGCGCGCGAAGAGCGTGCGCCAGACGGCGGCGCTGATCGCGCTCGCCGAGTCGCGCGGCTACGCGGTGCGCGCGCCGCGGGACGCCGCGCGGCGCGGCGGCACCGTGGCCTTCGACGTGCCGCACGGCTACGAGGTGAGCCAGGCGCTGCTCGCGCGCGACATCCTGGTGGACTACCGCCCCGACGCGGGGATCCGCGTGGCGCCGCACTTCTACACGCGCGACGAGGAGCTGGAGGCCGCCGTCGGCGCGATCGACGAGATCCTGGCGCGCGAGGAGTGGCGCCGCTTCGCCGGCGCGCGCGGCACGGTCACCTGAGCGCGCGCCTTGTCGCGCCCGCGCGCGCGGGGTAGTTTCGGGACGGACCTCTCACCCCGGATCCATGCCGACGCCTCCGAAGAAGCTGCGCAAGAAGTACGAGAACGTCACCTTCCCGCTCGTGATCCTCCGCTTCGAGGACGGACACGAGATCGAGATCCTCAAGGGGCAGGGGAAGACCTTCGACTGCTTCAGCGGCGAGCACATCAAGGTGCTGGCCCTGTACGACCCCACGTCGAAGGAGCGGGAGCTGGTCGAGACGCGCAACGCCGGCGCCTTCCCGGATGCCTGACCGCCGGGCGGCGGGCGCTCGGCGTCCGGCGCTCGGCCTCCTCCTCACGACGCTCGCGGCCGGGGCGGCGCTCGCCCAGCGGCCCGACACCGCGCGGCTGCACCGCACCCTCGACTCGCTCGCCGCGGCGCACCACGGCACGGTGGGCTACGCCGTGCGCGACCTCGACGGCGGGGCGCGCCTCGCATTGCGCGGCGACTCCGTGTTCCCCACCGCGAGCCTGATCAAGGTCGGCGTGCTCGTCACGCTCTACGACGTCGCGGAGCACGGCCAGATCTCGCTCGACGACCCGCTCGCGCTGCTCGCCATCGACAAGGCGGGGGGGAGCGGCGTGCTGGCGACGCTGCACCCGGGGCTCGTGCTGCAGGTGCGCGACGCGGCGCAGCTGATGATCTCGGTGAGCGACAACACGGCCACCAACCTCCTGCTCCAGAAACTCACCGTCGCGCGCGTGGACGCGAAGCTCGACTCGCTCCACCTCGCGAACACGCGCATCCATCATCTCGTCATGTTCCGCGCGCTCACGAGCATCGCGCGCGACAGCTCCGAGAAGTACGGCCTCGGCAAGACCACGCCGAACGAGATGGCGCAGCTCTTCGCGCTCCTGGCGCAGGGGCGCGCCGTGAGCCCGCGCGCCGACTCGGCGATGCTGGCGATGCTGGAGACCAACCAGGAGGACGAGCTCCTCACGCGCTGGCTCACCGGCGTGCGCGTGGCGCACAAGAGCGGCGCGGACGACGCGATCCGCACGGAGTGCGCGCTCTTCTATCTGCGGACGCGCGTCGTGGCGTGCGTGCTCACGAAGGACAACGCCGACCAGCGGTGGATCGTCGACAACGAGCCCGAGCGGCTGATGGGGCGGATGGGCGCGGAGATCGTGCGCACCTTCGGCCCGGTGCCGCCGGGGAAGGTGGAGACGCCCTGAGCGTCAGCGGATGGCGCGCGCCACGAAGTACGCCGCGAGGGCGGCGAGCACCGTGAGGAGGATCCCGTAGGTGACCGCGGTGCGGTCGGGCGCGGCGGGGCTCGTGTCGACGAGCGCGTCCTCCTCGGGTGCGGCGGGCGCGGCGGGATCGGGCTGGTCGATCATGGACGCGAACTTAGCGCGTGGCGGCGGGACGTGCCACGGGACCCAACCGCGGTGGAACCGATGAGACATTTCCGGACGACGATCATCCTCGCCTCCCTCCTCCCCGCGGCCGCCGGTGCACAGGCGGCCTCCGGCTCCGCGGCGGCGCCCTGCACCTGCGCCGCGAAGATCACCGCCAACGAGATCGACGGCGACCTCGCCTTCCTCGCCAGCGACCTCCTCGAGGGGCGCGCGCCGGCCACGCGCGGCGGCCAGCTCACCTCGGCGTACCTCGCGGCCCAGCTGCGCAGCGCCGGCGTCCTCCCGGGCGTGAACGGCTCGTACTTCCAGACCGTGCCGATCGACGTGGTGGCGGCCGTCCCCGCGTCGATCCGCGTCACCGCGAGCGGCAAGGCGACCGCCGCGCTCTCCTTCCCCGACCAGGTGGTGGTCGGCCCGGGGAGCGCGAGCGATTCCGGCATCGCGCGCGGCGAGCTCGTCTTCGTCGGGTACGGCGCGGCCGCGCCCGAGTACCACTGGGACGACTACAAGGGCGAGGACCTGAAGGGGAAGGTCCTGCTCGTGCTGGTGAACGATCCGCCCGCGCCGCCGTCGGAGCCCACGCTCTTCGGCGGCAAGGCGATGACCTACTACGGCCGCTGGACGTACAAGTACGAGGAGGCCGAGCGCCGCGGCGCGGCCGGCGTGCTGATCGTGCACACCACGGAGGCCGCGAGCTATCCCTGGCACACGGTGGTCGGTTCGTGGGGGAAGGAGGTGCGCATGCTGCCGCGCGATCCGTCGCTGCCGGCGCCGCTCGGCGTGCGCGGCTGGATCACCGACAGCGCCGCGTCGGCGCTCCTCGCGCAGGCCGGACTGAACATGGCCGAGCTGCGCGCGCGGGCGGACACGCGCGCGTTCGCGCCGGTGCACACCGGCATCATGATGGACATGTCGTTCAAGAACACGGTGGCCCACCTGCAGAGCGAGAACGTGGTGGGGCTCGTGCGCGGGAGCGACGCGAAGCTGAAGGACCAGTACGTCGTGTACAGCGCGCACTGGGACCATCTCGGCATCGGCCCGGCGGTGAACGGCGACTCGATCTACAACGGCGCGGCGGACAACGCGTCGGGCACGGCGGGGCTGCTCGCGATCGCGCGCGCGTCGGTGCGGATGAAGCCCACGCGGCGGTCGCAGCTCTTCGTGTTCGTCACCGCCGAGGAGTCGGGGCTGCTCGGCTCCGACTGGTTCGCGCGGCATCCGCCGGCGCCGGCGAAGCAGATCGTGGCGGACCTCAACATGGACGTGCTGCCGCTCGAGGGGCGCGTGAAGGACCTCGCGGTGCTCGGCGCCGACAAGAGCACGCTCGGACAGATGCTCGCGCACCTCGCGCAGACGAAGGGGCTGCGCCTGTCGCCCGACCCGCATCCGGAGGCGGGGCACTTCTACCGCTCCGACCACTTCTCCTTCGCGAAGGTGGGGGTGCCGAGCATCTCGATCGGCGGCGGCACCGACTACGTCGGGCGGCCGAAGGGGTGGGGGGAGCAGCAGCAGGCGGACTACACCGCGCACCGCTACCACCAGCCGTCGGACGAATACCGCGCCGACTTCGACCTGTCGGGCGCGGTGCAGATCTCGCAGCTCGTGCTCACCTTCGGGCGCGCGCTCGGCGATTCGCCCGTGGTGCCCGTGTGGAACGCGACCGCGGAGTTCAAGGCGGCGCGCGACGCGACCGGCGGGCCCGGGAAGTGACCGGCTGACGGCGTGAACGCGGGCGCGGTGGTGCGGTGCACGGCGGAAGTGGCGGCCGCGCTCGGCGGCGCCGCGCCGGTGGTCGCGCTCGAGAGCAGCGTGCTCGCGCAGGGGCTGCCGCGCCCGGCCAATCGCGAGGCCGCGGAGCGGATGATGACGGCGGTGCGCGCGGAGGGCGCGGTGCCGGCGGTGACCGCCGTGGTGCGCGGCGTGGCCGCGGCGGGGCTCGAGCCGGACGAGCTCGAACGCTTCCTCGCGCGCGACGGCGTGCGCAAGGTGAGCGCGCGCGACGTGCCGCTCGCGATGGCGCAGGGGGCCGATGGCGCGACGACCGTGGCGGCGGCCGTGATGCTCGCGCACCGCGCGGGGATCGACGTGATGGCCACCGGCGGCATCGGCGGCGTGCACCGCGCGCCGGCGTACGACGAGAGCGCCGACCTCGTGGAGATCGCGCGCACGCCGGTGCTCGTGGTGTGCGCGGGGGCGAAGGCGATCCTCGACCTCGCCGCCACCGCCGAGCGCCTCGAGACGCTGGGCGTGCCGGTGATCGGCTTCGGCACGGACGAGATGCCCGCGTTCTGGTCGCGTACGAGCGGCATCCGCCTGGGGGCGCGCGCGGACACGGCGGCGGAGGTGGCGGCCGCGTGGCGGATGCACCGCGCGCTCGGCCGTCGGCAGGGGATGGTCGTGATGCGTCCGCTCGACGCGGCGCACGCGCTGAGCGCGGCGGCGGTGGCGCGCGCGGTGCAGGGCGCGCGCCGTGCGGCGTCTGCGAAACGCGTGACGGGCGCGGCGCTCACGCCGTGGCTGCTCGCGGCGGTGGACCAGGCGACGAAGGGGCGCGCGCGCGCCGCCAACCTGGCGCTGCTGGAAGCGAACGCGGCGCTCGCCGCGGCGATCGCGCGCGCGCTCCGCCGGATGGACGGCCGCCGGGATGGTTGAACTCTCCCGGTGCCGCGTGCTAGGTTAGGCTGAACCTCTCTGCCGGAGGGCTCCCAGCCGATGTCGACTCCCTTCCTGAGTTCCGAAGAGTACGACGAACGCGCCCACGCTCTCTACAACGAGGGACGGTACGAGGAGGCGCTCGACGTGCTGCGCGAGGGGCTCGCGCTCTACCCGCAGTCGGTGGAGCTGCACGTGGGAGTGGGGTACGCGCGCCTCGCGCGCGAGGAGTACGCGTGGGCGCGCCTGAGCTTCGAGACGGGGCTCGTGATGGACGCGAACCACGAGGACGCGCTCGCGGGACTCGGCGAGACGCTCCTCAAGCTCGGCCAGCGCGAGCTGGCGCTCACGCATTTCCGCCACATCCTGGAGCTCGGCTACGAGGACGACCTCGATCTCGTGCTGCAGGTGGGGCGCGCGCTCTTCCGCGACGAGCAGATGGAGGAGGCGCGCGAGTTCTTCGAGGCGGCGGTGCGCGAGAGCCCGGAACTCGCGGAGGCGCAGGCGTGCCTCGGCTACGTGCAGCACCGGCTGGGCCACGACGAGGCGGCGATCGGGCACCTCGAGCGCGCGCTGGAGATCGACGACGAGCACACCGAGGCGCGGATCTACCTCGCGAACCTCCTCTACGACCGCGGCGAGTACGAGCGGTCGCTGCGCCACCTGGAGCGCACGAGCGCCGAGGACCACTGGGACGAGCTCGGCATCTGGCGCTACATCGACCTCACGAAGAAGCTGAAGCGCGCCGGCGACGCCGACCCGGAGTTCGCGGAGTGGCGCACGCGCCTCGCCGAGCTGGCCGGCGAGACGGACGACATCGAGGACATGCTCGCCGAGATCGAGACGCGCGCCGCCGAGGAGGCGGAGAGCAAGGAGCGCGTGCAGCTGGAGCTCTTCACCACGCTGCTCGCCGACCTCGCGGAGCGCCGCCGGGAGGAGGAGGCGGTGGAGCACTCCGTGCTCACCCACGACGGCGTGGAGTTCCGCGGGAGCTGGGAGCGCATCGTGCGGGCGATGAAGGAGTCGAACGCGCTCATGCGCGGCCGCTCGGTGCAGGAGTTCATGGCCACCGAGGCGCGGCGCGGCTTCTCGCTCACCGGGGTGAAGATCCCCACGAGCGACCCGGAGAGCTTCCTGCGCGGCAGCGCCGACGCGGGGCTGCTGCGCATCGTGCAGTGAGCGCGGGGGGCGGCGCGTCGCCGCTCCCGGCGCCCGAGTCGGTCCGCCGCGTCCGCCTCCCCAACGGGCTCACCGCGCTCATCCGCCGCGACACGAGCGCGCCGGTGGTCGCCATCGTCACGCACGTGAAGGCCGGCTACTTCGACGAGACGGACGACGTCTCCGGCATCGCGCACGTGCTCGAGCACATGTACTTCAAGGGCACGCCCACGCGCCGCGTGGGGGAGATCTCGCGCGAGACCAAGGCCGCCGGCGGCTGGCTCAACGCGGGCACGATCTACGACCAGACCAGCTACTACACCGTGCTCCCCGCCGCGAGCTTCACGCGCGGCCTCGCCATCCAGCACGACGCGTACGCCAACTCGGTGATCGACGCCGGCGAGCTCGCGCGCGAGCTGGAGGTGATCATCCAGGAGGCGAAGCGGAAGGCCGACAACCCCGGCGCCGTCGCGCAGGAGTCGCTCTACGCCCTCCTCCACGACGCGCACCGGATGCGCCGGTGGCGCATCGGCACCGAGACCGGGCTCCGCCGCCTCACCCGCGACCAGCTCCTCGGCTTCTACCGCAATTTCTACCGCCCCGCGAACACGATCCTCTCGGTGGTCGGCGACATCGACGTGCAGAGGGCCGCGCACGAGATCGAGCGCCTCTACGGCGGACTCCCCGGCGGCGAGCCCGCGCGCACCCCCGGCCCCGAGGAGCCGCCGCACGACGACTTCCGCTACCGCGACCTCGCGGGCGACATCGCGCAGACGCAGCTCGCGATCGGCTGGCGCACGCCGGGCACGCTCGACGCCGACACGGTGCTGCTCGACCTCGCCGCCACGATGCTCGGCAGCGGCCGCGCCAGCCGCCTCTACCGCGCCGTGCGCGAACGGCGCCTCGTCGCGTCTATCGGCGCCGGGAACTACACCCCCACGGAGCTCGGCGTGCTCACGATCCACGCGGAGGGGCCGCCGAGCTCGGCGGCCGACGCCGCGGCGGAGGCGTGGGCGCAGCTCACCGCGATGCGCGACGTGGGCGTGCACCCGGAAGAGCTCGAGCGCGCGCGCCGGATGATCGAGGCGCAGTGGATGCGCCGCCTCGAGACGATGGAGGGGCAGGCGACCTACCTCGCCGAGTGGGAGGCGCTGGGCGCGTGGACGCTCGGCGCCGCGTACTACGCCGGCCTGCAGGGGGCGACGAGCGACCTCGTGACCGCGGCGATGCGGCGCCACCTCGGCGGCGAGCGCGCGGGCGTGCTCGTCTACCGGCCGCGCGCCACGCCGCCGATCGCCGTGGACGCGGACGCGATGCGCGCGGTGCTCGCGGGGGGACGCGCGCATCCCGTGGTGGCGCCCGCGGCGCCGCCGGAGGCGCCGGTGCTGCGCACCGGGCGGGCGCCG